>JAZSPF010000096.1:0-27856 GCA_045537315.1 Acutalibacteraceae bacterium | reverse complement strand
GACGGCATTCCTGCCGGCTCAAAGGTAAGATAAATGTATAAAAATATTTTTGACACTCATGCACACTATGACGATGAGCGTTTCAATGAGGACAGAGACCAGCTTCTGTCCTCTCTCTTTGAGGGAAGCGTTTCACATATAATAAACTGCGGCTGTGATTTAAAGTCAAGCCTCACCACAATAGCTTTAGCTGAGAAGTACCCGAACCTTTACGCGGCAATAGGTGTTCACGCTCACGAGGCAAGTGATTGCACTGACGGGGACCTTGCTAAAATCGCAGAGCTTTACTCTCATAAAAAGGTTGTTGCTGTTGGCGAAATTGGTCTCGACTATCACTATGACTTTTCGCCCAGAGACAGACAGATTGAGGTTTTCACCCATCAGGTGAAGCTTGCAAATGAATTAGATTTACCCGTCATTATCCACGACAGAGAGGCTCACGAGGACACACTGAATATTATCAGAGAATATCGCCCTAAGGGTGTAGTCCACTGCTTCTCAGGCTCAAGAGAAATGGCAGAGGAAATTGTTAAGCTCGGACTTTACATCGGTCTTGGAGGTGCTGTCACCTTTAAAAACGCAAGAAAACCCATTGAGGTCGCAGAGTATCTGCCTCTCGACAGACTTCTGCTTGAAACAGATGCACCCTATATGACACCTGTGCCTTTCCGCGGTCAGAGATGCGACTCAGCACATATTGCATACACGGCTGAGAAGATTGCTGAGGTTAAGGGAATGGATGTGCAGGAGCTGATTGATGCTTGCAATAACAATGCGAAAGATCTGTTTAAAATCAATAAGTAAAGTTCTTTGGTTACTTTCTTACAAGAAAGTAACGCTTCCCGGCGAGGGCAAAGAAAATTATGGATTATGAATGAGTAATTATGGATTGCGAGGAACTGTACGCATAATTGCTTCTGACTTCCCGCACAGTTAATATGTCTTTATTTTATAACATTACAACCGACAGAAAGCGATTTCCTGTCGGTTGTTTTTTAATATTATTGAATTTTTCATCGGCGGGGAAAGACTCTCCCCTGCCGCAACAGCTAATTGCGTACAAAATCAGATATATTTATTGTAAATGCTCATTACAATTTCATTCATCTCGTCCATATGCTGTTCAATTTCATAAACCAGCTTGAACTGATTTCTTGCTCTTACAAGATTATGCTCTGCATAGTGAGTTCTGAAATAAACGTCACCGTCAAGATAGTCTGTGAGGAAACGTATTCCGCACTCAAGTGTCATAAGCTTGGCTGAGAAGGCAAGATTTTCAACTTCAGCTCTTGTCAGTGCCTTGGCTGATGCCGAAAGGAAGCCCTCTGCATAGCTCTCATACAGCTCAAGTGAAATGCCAACATTATCAAGATTTTCGTCGTCTTCCCTTGTGGTGTTGCCGCCGAAACGGATTGCATCACCGAAATCATAGAGTGAGAAGCCGGGCATAATTGTGTCCAGGTCAATTACGCAGATGCCTTCATTGGTTTCATCATCAAAAAGAATGTTATTGAGCTTTGTGTCATTGTGTGTAACACGAAGAGGAATGAGTCCCTCTTTATAAAGCCCGAGAAGTCTGCCTGCCTCATCACGTCTTGCCATAGCAAACTCAATTTCAGTTTTTACGCTGTCAGCTCTGCCTGCAACATCGTTTTTAATTGCCTGCTCAAGATTATCAAAGCGCTTGGGTGTGTTGTGAAAATCCTTGATAGTCTCATGAAGAGTATACATAGGATAGTCTGTCAGATGCTTCTGGAAGTTACCGAAAGTTCTGCCTGCATTTTCAAAAAGCTTTTTATTCTCAATTTTATTGCAGGTGTGTGAGTTGTCAATAAAATTATAAATTCTCCAGCACTTATCACCCTCATAGTAATAATATTTGCCGTTTTCAGCCTTAAGGAATGCGAGAGTTTCTCTGTCCGGGTTTCCGCCTGTTTCTGCTATTTTATTTCTGAGATAGGTTGTCACATTGACAATATTTTCCATAAGCTCTCCAGGGTTTTTAAACACATGAGTATTGATGCCCTGGACGAGATATTTTTTTATTGTGCCCTCGTCTTCAAAAACAAGTAGTAAGGTGCTGTTGATATGTCCGTCAGTGAGCACACACTGTGACACAGCCTCGCCCTTAATACCAAAGCATCTGCACACCTTAACTATTTCGTTGTCAATTCCTACTGCCATAATATTACCTTGAGTCATAAGACCTTTCCTCTATATTGATAACCGCAAAGCATTGCGGATTGTGAAATCCTGTTTCTAATGTTTCAAGCTCACAAAATGAGCCATAGTGGGGGTACTCGGTAAGATCGCCGCATTTGGTGAAATTACCTTTAATTTTGCAAGCACTTGCCGTAAACTGCTGAGAATAAACTTCGCTTACAAGCTCACAGGGTACAAACAGCTCTAAACTCCAACCGTCTGTGCTTTTATCCGTTTTAACCTGTGCCTCAATATGGGTGATATCCTTGATAAACTGTCTGTTTTCGCGTACACTGCCGTATTGGCTGAGATAGACTCCGTCACAGTTTATTTCAAAATTTATATACTCCCCTCTTTCTTCAAAGGGGCAAAGGAACATTTCCATACAACTGTCTTCCCATACTCTGTCATTCCTTACTTTGCCTTCGGCGCGCAGAATAGTTTCATTACAGCGCATGCGAAGAAAAATGCCCTTGTTTTCTAGAAAGCACATTTTAAAACGAACATCATATGTAGCGGCAGAGTCCCAAAGAAAGTAGCCGAGCTTTTCTTCGGGCACAGCCTGCCAATTGATTTTGTCGGTAAAAGAAAATGTATTATACTGCTTCATAATTATTCTTCTGAGACAGTTTTCTTAATATAATACATTCTCGAATCGTTGTCAAGTATCATTCTTGAATCTGAGAACTTAAAGCCTGAATAGTTGTAGGGCTGCTTGGGCTTGAAGCCTGAATGCATAAGAGCATCGCCGCCGATGATATAGTCTTCTTTTTCGCTCTTGAGCTTAACCATCTCGCAAAGGAAGTCAAAGAATTTGCCGTCTTCTACGTTGAGCTTCTTGGGCATGGGAACATTGATCATATCACCGAAATTCTTGAGAGAAAGAAGCTGAGTGCGGATTTTAAGGTCATAGTCCCAATCTTCATTAAGTGACACGAACTTAATAACATCGTTACCCCAGTTAGGAGTAATTCTGTTAACAAAATAGCCGTACATCGCTTCGCTCTTATCGGGAGCAGTAATCTGCCACATACATCTGTCATCCTTGAAAATGTCGCCGATACGGGAATATACGCCGTACTGAAGAAGTCGTCTATGGGCTTTATAATATTCAATTTGCTTTTTAACAGCCGCTCTGTCAAACTGGCTGAGATTTGTTACGTCAAGCTCATAGCCTAAAAGACCGAAGGCTGAAACATTAAATCTCTGCTCAATTGAGCTGGGTCTGAAGTCGGGGAAGCTGATTGCCGCCGCAACGTGCATTGTCATAACAGACTGAGGATAACCGTAGGAGGTACCTGACTGAATGTGCATTCTGTCTAAGGGGTCTGTGTTGTCACTTGTCCAGCACTGAGGCATATAGCAGAAGGTTGCAAGGTCAAATCTGTTACCGCCGCTTGAGCAAGCTTCAAAGAGGATTTCAGGGAACCGGTTTGTAAGGGTCTCCCAGATTTCATAAAGACCCATAATGTATCTGTGGAAGAATTCACCGCTTTTTGCGCCCTTGCGTCTTGAGAAAACGTCGGAGAAGTGACGGTTATTATCCCACTTGATGTATTCGATGTTACCGTAACGGAAAACATCTGTCATTGTGTTGATTATGTATTCCTTAACATCATCTCTTGTAAGGTCGAGGATAAGCTGATTTCTGCCCTGAGAAGGCTCATAAACGTCAGTTGTTACTGCCCAATCGGGATGCGCTCTGTAAAGGTCTGAATCAGGGTTAACCATTTCAGGCTCAACCCAAAGACCGAATTTAAGTCCCATAGCGTTAACTTTTTCTGAAAGTCCCTTAATGCCGCTGGGGAGCTTTTTCATATTGACGTACCAGTCGCCGAGACCTGCCTTGTCATTGTTACGCTTGCCGAACCAGCCGTCATCAAGAACGAACATTTCAGCGCCGAGTTCTTTTGTTGCAGCAGCAATTTCAAGGATTTTCTTTTCGTTGAAGCTGAAGGTTGTTGCTTCCCAGTTGTTGACAAGTATGGGTCTGTCCTTATCCTTCCAGTAGCCTCTTACGATGTTTTCCTTAACGAAAGCGTGCATATTCTGACTCATGCCGTTAAGTCCTTCATCGCTGAAGGTCATTACGCTTTCAGGTGAATCGAAATATTCGCCTTCACCCAGACTCCACTGGAATTCAAAGGGGTTAATACCGTTATGTATGCGGAGCAGGCCGTGGGTAGAGATTTCAGTTCTTGCGATATGGTTGCCAGAGTACACAAGATTGAAGCCGTAGCAGTTGCCGCTATGCTCTGTGGTGTCGATTTCACGGATTGCAAAGAAGGGGTTATGTCTGTTTGAGCTTGAACCTGAAATTGAGCCCACGGAGCAGACACCTGAGGTGAGCTCATGCTCGTGCTTATATCTTTCTCTTGCCCATGCACCGTCAAAAGTGAGCATAACATATTTGCCCCTCTGAAGATCTAACTGCATACTCATAAGTGAGTTTATCTTGATTTCGTTTTTGCTCTTGTTATAAAGTCTTGCGCTTCTTGTGATTACATTGCTTTCCTCAAAAACAGTATAGAAAAGGTGAAGCTCTGCACCAAGCTTTGAGTCCTCTAAAATAACAGTGAGAGTTTCGCTTTCGCCGTAGCTTGAGGGAAGACCCTTGAGCTGAGGCTTAACCTTTGTTACAGTCGCACTCTTAAAGGTGAAATCTGTTGTAAAATTGCCGTCAGCAGCCATAAGCTCCATTGCAGGGAGTCTGTAATCGCCTTTGCCGTAAGCTGAATATTCAAGGGCGATATGATCAAGTGAAAGTGAGGTATCTTTCTGAGTGTAAGGAGTTGCGTTGCTGTAGCCTGCGGCGTGCTTGTCGTAAAGATATTCGAGATTATCTGAGTTTCTGATTTTTCTGCCGTAGTACATTGACTCGAGCTGACCTGTGGGAAGTGCTCTGAAAACATAACTTGTCTTTTTTGTTGACAGGTGGAAAACATTATCTTTGTTAGTAAAAATCATTTCCTTTTCTCCTTTTTATACATTATAGTATATACAGATATTATTTTATAACATCTTGCTCATTGTGTCAACAGAAAACAGGAAAATTCAGGGATATCAAAAAAAGACCCACCCATAAAGGTAGGTCTTTCTTCATTACAAAAGGTTAAATTATTTAAGAGTAGCCTTTGCGCCTGCTTCTTCGAACTTCTTAACAGCAGCTTCGCCGTCGTCCTTTGACATAGCTTCCTTGATAACTTTGGGAGCGCCGTCAACAGCTTCCTTAGCTTCCTTGAGGCCAAGACCTGTGATTTCACGAACAACCTTGATAACAGCGATCTTGTTAGCGCCAACTTCTGTGAGTTCAAGGTCAAATTCTGTCTTTTCTTCTGCAGCAGCTGCTTCAGCTACTACGGGGCCTGCAACTGCAACTGCAGCAGCAGCTGATACGCCGAATTCGTCTTCTACAGCGTGTACGAGTTCTGAGAGTTCGAGAACTGTAAGAGTCTTAAGTTCTTCAATGATAGCAGTAATTTTTTCTGATGCCATGGTATTTTACCTCCAAAAAATCTAATAAATATAAATTTGATTATGCTTCAGCAGGTGCTTCTGCTTCTGCGGGTGCTTCAACGGGAGCTTCTGCAACCTCAGCGGGTGCTTCTGCTTCAGCTTCAGCGGGAGCTGCTTCGCCGCCCTTATCAACAATAGCCTGGATAACACGAGCGAATGCTGCGATGGGTGCCTGGAATGCACCGAGTACGTTTGCAAGAAGGATTTCTCTTGAGGGAAGCTTAGCAAGACCTGAGATCTTTTCAATGCCGATAACTTCCTTATCGATGAAGCCGTTCTTGATTTCGAAATTCTTGTGTGTTTCTGCAAACTTGTTAAGGATACGTGCTGCAGCAACGTAATCATCTGCACTTGTAGCGATAGCTGTTGTACCGTCGAGAACTGCTTCAAGACCTGCGAGCTCTGTGCCTGCAATTGCAAGACGGAGAAGTGTGTTCTTAACAACTGTGTATTCAACACCTGCTTCACGAAGCTCCTTACGAAGAGCGGTGTCGTCAGCAACGTTGATACCCTTATAGTCAACGATAACACCTGCGCATGAATTGTTAAGTCTTTCGGTAAGATCAGCAACTACCTGCTTCTTTGCTTCTAAAACTTTAGCGCTTGGCAAATGAATTCACCTCCTGTAATAATTTTAACCTTTTACCCTTGGTGTTAGAAATGAGAAAACCCTTTCTCTCAAGATACCGAGAGAAAGGGCAACATAGTTAAATTAAGTCAATTTAAATATGCTCCGTTCCTCGGCAGGCGGTTAAAAACTAACCTTTAAGTCTGACACCTGCTGTCTTAGGGCTGGACAGCTTAGATATAATAACACAAAGACAATCGCTTGTCAAGCATTATTTCAAAAATTATTCAGCAGCAGCTGCTGAACCAACCTTGTTGGGGTTGATTTTTACACCGGGGCCCATTGTAGCTGAAACTACGCATGAACGGATGTACTGACCCTTTGCTGCGGCGGGCTTTGCCTTGATAACAGCATCGAGAAGTGTTGTGAAGTTTTCCATAAGCTTCTCTGTGCCGAAGGATGCCTTGCCGATGGGGCAATGGATAATGTTTGTTTTGTCAAGACGGTACTCAATCTTACCTGCCTTAGCTTCAGTAACAGCCTGAGCTACGTTAGGAGTAACAGTACCTGCCTTGGGTGAAGGCATAAGTCCACGGGGACCGAGAACCTTACCGAGACGACCTACAAGGCCCATCATGCTGGGATGTGCGATAGCAACATCAAATTCCATCCAGCCTTCGCCCTGGATCTTTGCAACAAGGTCTTCAGCGCCAACTACTTCTGCGCCTGCAGCCTCAGCTGCCTTTGCTTCATCGCCCTTAGCGAATACAGCAACACGAACAGTCTTACCTGTACCGTTGGGAAGAACTACTGCGCCACGAACCTGCTGGTCAGCATGACGTGAGTCAACACCGAGACGGATGTGTGCTTCAACTGTTTCGTCGAACTTTGCAGTAGCTGTCTTGATAGCAAGATCAAGTGCTTCTGCAGGATCATAAAGATTTGATTTGTCGATGAGCTTAGCGCCCTCAACATATTTCTTACCATGTTTCATTGTCTTTCATCCTCCTATAGAGTGGTTAAATCGGATTTTTCCTCCCACCCGGGCATTAGTCAGCAACTACGATGCCCATTGAGCGAGCTGTACCTGCAATCATGCTAGCAGCTGCTTCAACTGAAGCTGCATTAAGGTCCGGCATTTTCTGCTCAGCAATCTTAATTACCTGTTCTTTAGTAATAGTTGCAACCTTAGTTCTGTTGGGTACACCTGAACCGCTTTCGATGCCGCAAGCCTTTTTGATAAGAACTGCTGCGGGCGGTGTCTTTGTTACGAATGAGAATGTACGGTCTGCGTAAACTGTGATTACAACAGGGATAATAAGACCGATGTCATTCTTTGTACGCTCGTTGAATTCCTTTGTGAAAGCCATGATGTTAACACCGTGCTGACCGAGAGCCGGACCAACAGGCGGTGCGGGAGTAGCTTTACCTGCAGGAATCTGGAGCTTGATTAAACCTACAACTTTTTGAGCCATTATTTTGCACCTCCAAATTTTGTGGTTGAGCGATTTGTCTTAAATTTACAAATCTCCCACTGGGGAGCGATGCTCCCTCAATAATAAACGGCGGTTTAAACCGTAAATTATCTTAATCAGAATTCTGCAACCTCTATCTGATTGAGACCAAGTTCGACAGGTGTTTCTCTGCCGAGCATTGAAATCATTACAACGACTGCTTCCTTTTCAAGATCGATGCTGTCTATAACACCGTTGTAGCCGTCGAAGGGGCCGCTTAAAATGTTGACGAAATCGCCTACCTTGTAGTTGACTTCGACTGACCTCTTTTCGATGCCGAGTCTTATAACTTCCTCATCTGTGAGAGGTACGGGTTTGCTTCCGGGACCTACAAAACCTGTTACGCCTCGTGTGTTACGGATAACGTACCATGCTTCATCTGTCATTGAAAGCTCTTCATCTTCAAACTCACTCTTTCTTTTGTAGATGCAAGCAACCTTGACCATAACATAACCGGGGAAAAGCTTACGCTCAACTTCGCGTACCTTATCATCCTTGATTTCCGTTACGATTTCAGTGGGGATTCTCACTTCGAAAATCTGATCCTGCATCTTGCGGTTTTCAACCACTGTAGTGATGTTTGATGCTACTTTGTTTTCGTAGCCTGAGTAGGTGTGTACTACAAACCATCTGGCGTTATCTGCCATTGTTACACCTCCTGTTACAACTGATTATTCTTCGGTCGCAGCTGTTGTTTCAGCCTTGTCCTCAGCTGTTGTTTCCTCAGCCTGGTCGGCTGTGGTAACTTCTTCACTGTCATCATCTTTAGCCTTGGTTGTTTCCTCAGCTTCTTCACCTTCGTGATCGTGGTCGTGAGCATCTGTTGTTGTCTCAACGGTTGTTTCCTCACCAAGAGCAAGGTTCTTGAGACCCTTGACACCTGCGGAAAGACCTGAGTCGATAGCAAGCACGATAAGTGTAACGATTGTTACAACGATAAGTACGATACCGGTGTTCTTTAAGACAGTTTTTGCGTCGGGCCACACAATTTTCTTAGCTTCACCTTTGAAGTCCTTAAAAAATTTCTTTGTGGTCTTACCTGCACGGGCGAAGAAGTTTGGCTTGTCTGATTTTTTGTTACCCTTTGCGGCTTTTGCTACCTTAGCAGCAGCACTGCTTTCATCAGTTGTGGCCTTATCAACCTTTGAATCCTGGGTGACTTTCTTTTCTTTGTCAGCCATTTCTCTTACCTCCCGCTCTTATTTTGTTTCTTTGTGGAGTGTGTGCTTCTTGCAGAATCTGCAATACTTGTTCATCTCCAACCTGTCAGGATTGTTCTTTTTGTTTTTCATTGTGTTGTAATTGCGCTGTTTGCACTCTGTGCAAGATAAAGTAATCTTTACTCTCATGAACGGCACCTCCATTATCGGAAATTTTAATCCGGAAAAAGTTACAACCTCTCTTTCCAGACCTTAAGGCCTCCCTCTTCTTCGGGCACAAAAATAAAGCCCTCTTCAGAGGTAGTGCTATTCTATCACACAAAACCTCTATCGTCAAGGGCTTTTTAAAATTTTTTCGGTTAAAATCACGAATTTTTTTATGTTTTTTCGTCTGTTTCGACAAAAAGACTATACTATATTATTTATGCGTCTTTTCCCGTACCAAAAAAGTGACATCAATCGATAACTGTCATCTCTTTAATAGTGATAGGTGCAACAGGTGAAGCCTTCTCCCCCATACTATTATATGTTCTGTATTCGTCAAGGAAGCTGTCAACGTTTTCCATACCTTCGATAACCTTGCCGAAAGCCGCATAGTTGCCGTCGAGGAAAGTACAGTCGTCGCTGTAGCAGATAAAGAACTGACTTGAAGCTGAGTCGGGCTGCATGGACCTTGCCATGGAAATAACGCCTCTTGTGTGTGAAAGAGTGTTCTGTGTGAAGCCGTTAGCTGCAAACTCGCCGTGGATATTTTTGCCGCTGCCGCCCATACCTGTGCCTTCAGGGTCGCCGCCCTGAGCCATAAAGTTGTCGACCACTCTGTGGAAGATTGTGCCGTTATAGAAACCGCTGCCTGCAAGGGTGATGAAGTTCTCCACGGTTTCGGGTGCAAATTCGGGATAAAGCTCTATGGTGAATTCACCGTGATTTTCCATTGTTACTTTTACTTTTGACATAATAAATACTCCTTACATTATAAAAGCGGCCGAAGTCGACCGCTTTATTCTTTTAGTTGTTGCCGAAAATGTTTCTGCCCTTGAATACGGGAAGAACATCACTTTCTTCTTCGTCGGGATCGTCAAAGATTGAGCCTGACTTCTTAGGCGGTGTCTCAATAACATCAAATGCCTGTGTAGCCGCAGGTGCCGGAGCACTTTCAGCAGCCTGTGCAGGTGCTGCAGCGGGTACAGGATCAAGAGGCATCTCAGGGAATGAGGGAGCTACGGGAGCCTTGCCGTTTGCGGCAGCTGCTGCCTGCTCGAAAATTGAAACAAATGACTGACCAAACTTAGTTGAAGCGAAGTCAACTGCTTCCTTGCTCATTGAGCCGAAGATTGTATCTGATGTGGGAGCTGCCTGGCTGATAAATTCGGGAGCCGGCTGTGCTGTGTGTGCAGGAGCTGAAACTGCTTCGTCCTGAGCTTTTGCAGCTGTTGCACCGAAACCGGTTGCGATAACTGTGATAAGCATTTCATCGCCCATATCCTCGTCAAATACTGAACCGAAGATGATGTTTGCATCGGGATGTGATGCATCGGAGATAAGTGAGCCTGCCTGCTCGATCATATCAAGTGACATATCGCTTGAGCATGTAACGTTGATGATTACGCCGCTTGCGCCGTCGATAGCTGTTTCGAGAAGGGGGCTTGTGATAGCCTGTCTTGTTGCTTCAGCTGCACAGTCTGCGCCTCTGCCGCGGCCGATACCCATGTGAGCTCTGCCTGCGTCTTTCATTACGCTCTTGATATCTGCAAAGTCCAAGTTGATATAACCGGGAACCTTGATTGTATCTGAAATACTCTTGACACCCTGCCAGAGTACGTCATTAGCCTTTGAGAAAGCATCCTTAACGCTGAGTGACTTGTCGCCTAAGAGCTTGAGTCTTTCGTTGGGGATAACGATGAGGGAGTCTACATACTTCTCAAGGTCTCTGATGCCATCCTCAGCCTGATCCATTCTCTTTCTGCCTTCAAACTTAAAAGGCTTTGTTACAATACCGACAGTGAGTGCGCCAAGCTCTCTTGCCACTTCAGCAACAACGGGAGCCGCACCTGTGCCTGTACCGCCGCCCATACCGGCTGTGATGAATACCATATCTGCACCTCTGAGTGCGTCAGCTATAACATCGCGGCTTTCTTCTGCAGCTTTCTTACCTACTGCGGGGTCACCGCCTGCACCCATGCAGCCTGTAACCTTTTCGCCAATCTGGATTTTATGAGTAGCCTTGGAATTTTCAAGAATCTGTCTGTCAGTGTTGATTGAAAGGAATTCAACGCCGACAATTCCTGACTCAACCATTGAGTTGATGGCATTACCGCCACCGCCACCTACACCGACAACTCTTATCTGGTTATAGGAAATGTTTTCATTATCCATTATGAAGCCCATTTTACTTCCTCCTAATAATATTATGAAAATACTTAATATTCAAATAACATCATAATCTTTTTGCCTTCTTAGAATAATAAAAGGCATAGTTAAAGATTATAACTTACTATTCAAGCTATTATAACACGAACTTTTCAAAATTACAATAAGAAAAACCCATAAGATTTAATAAATTTTTGTAAAGAAGCAAATTTATGCCTCCATACTGCCTTGCATAAAATATGCCGCTATGTCATATTTTGCATTGATATATCCCGTTTTATTCTGAGCTTTATTGTCAAGCATAACCTTTTCGGCAATTGACATCTTTGATGAAAGGTTATTACCGGCACCCAGATATACCCTGAGACGGGATTTGTAAGTAAGGGTTATATCGTCAATATCTTTCATATCTATTGTGCCGCAGTTGATAATCTCATTGTTGTCGGCAGCAAGCGCGATATCGCAGGCAATGTCATATTTTTCCCTGTTTTCGTCGGACGGTACAAACATCTCGCCTACAGTGTAGCTTTGTTCTGCAAGACCCGTAACAAGATACTGCCCCTTGGAGAGCTTCTTTTTCTTTTCTGAAACAACTTTACCTGTTTTATCCACACAGATATATTTGCTGCCGCTTTTTATTATAAAGCGCTCCGTTGTGGAAATAACGTTGAGCCTGAGAGTATCGGGAAGATCGTATTCCACACCTATCTTTGAAATGAAAGGCAGTGCCTTTACCACATTTTCATTGACAGTCTTTTCCCTTACGGTGAGCATATTCACGCCCTCACTGAGATTTGCCGCCGAAAGGATTTCGCTGTCGGTGTAAACCTCGTCTCCGTCTATTATTATATCACTGACTTGGGCACCCTCACAGTATGTGTAGGTAACAACAAATACCACTGCAAAAAAGAACAGAAACATTACACTGAGAAAACTGCTGAATCTTCTTTTTCTTAATTTACGCTTTGTTATTATCGCCCTTGCTTCATCAACACTTTTGCCGTTTCTGACAAGCTTCATAAAAGCCTTATTGGTTTTTTCGCGTCGCTTTTCTGCAATATTCAATGAGGCTTTTGAGGGAGCTTTCGCCGTTTTGTACTTAGCCGGCTTACTTTTTATAACAGGCTTTTTCTTTGCCTTTTCGGGTCTTTTTTCCTCTCTGCCGCCGCTTATTGGTCTTTCACTTTGCGACGCCTGAGAAGGCCTCGCTTTGTTTGCAGGCGCTTTTTTAGGCTGAGCTTTTTTCTTAGGGACACTGCCTCCTGCATCCACATTATCCGACTGTTTTTTCTGCCGACTTGTTTCAGGCGCTGCTTCCTGCTTTGGCGGTACATAAGCTGTATAATTTTTATTAGCAGTTATGGGAGCCCACATATCCGATGTGATATTTTTAGGCTTCATATTAACTGATGAATATGATGAAAACGCATCGTTTCTTTTATTGCTCAACTTATACACCTGCCTTTCTCTGCGAACCTTACGCAAAACTTGGGCGACAGTAAGTCGCCCTTGATTTATTTTGTTATATAATTACTCGTTTTATATCGGCTCCGAGCTGAGAAAAGGATTTCTCGATACACTCATAGCCTCTGTCGATGTGACCTATCTGTTCAACCGCAGTTATGCCCGAAGCACAAAGCCCTGCAACAACCAATGCTGCACCGCCTCTGAGGTCGGGGCAGAACACCTTGGCACCGTAAAGCCTGTCAGTACCGTCAATTATTGCAACCTTGCCTTCGGTTTTTATTTTAGCACCCATTCTCTGCAGCTCAGGGATATGCTTAAAGCGGTTCTCGAATATGTTTTCCACCACTACACTTGTACCTCTTGCTATGCTCAGTGCCGCCGTAAGCGGTGCCTGGGCATCCGTGGGAAAACCGGGATAAGGCATCGTCCTTATATCCGCAACTGCCATGGGGCGCTTATCTGATTTTATCCTGAGAGTGTCATTATCTGTTGTTACTTTACAGCCCATCTGTTGAAAAATGGGAATTACTGACATATACGATGAAACATCCGTCTTTTTCAAAAGCACGTCTCCGCCACTTGCGGCAACTGCCGACATGAAAGTCAGAGAAGCTATTCTGTCTGATATAACACTGTGCTGACACTCGTGAAGCGCCTTTGCACCTTCAATAACAACTGTACCGTGACTGCCTATTTCTATTTTACAGCCACAGGCATTGAGAAAATCTGCAAGGTCTTTGATTTCAGGTTCCCTTGCCGCATTGAGTATTACTGTTCTGCCTCTTGAGAGAGCGCAGACGAGCATAATATTTTCCGTTGCACCCACACTGGGGAAAGAAAGGCTCACTACTCCCCCGTCAATCTCTCTGTCCTTAGTGCAGACAAGGGAGCCGTGATATTCCTCAATCTTAATGCCCAGAGTGCGAAGTGAACTCAGATGCAAATCAATAGGTCGAAGTCCTATATCACATCCACCCGGAGAAGACAAAACTGCCTTTCCCGTTCTTCCAAGCACCGAGCCGAGAAAAACAATTGATGAACGCATTTCACGCATAAGATCATCGGGAATATTATAGCACGATATTTCACGGGAATCAACTGTCAGGGTTTTATTTTCTTTTTTTACCTTACAACCTAAGTGTCGGAGTATCTTAATTGCCGCATCAATATCGCTGAGCTCCGGGCAATTATGTATAACACTCTCACCCTTTATAAGCACCGTTGCGGCAAGGATAGGTAAGGCACTGTTTTTTGCACCCTGAATATCAATTTCACCTGAAAGCCGTCGTCCGCCGCAGATAACAAGATTTTCCACACAATCACCCTTTCACCCTATGTTATGTGAAAAAGTGACTTTTGGTGAATAATCAGCCTTATTTTATAAGAGAAAGAACAATATCGGCAATTTTCTCTTTAGCGTCGAGACTTGCCATTTCCTTAGCGCTATTCTCTATGTCAAGTCTCTTTATGTCATCCTTTGTGAGCGAATCGAAAAGGGCCTGCATTTTCTCTTTGGTAAGGTCTTTTTCTTCAATTATAAGAGCTGCACCCTTATTAACAAGAGCCATTGCATTGTGGTACTGATGGTTTTCAGCAACATTGGGTGAAGGAATAAGTATTGACGCTTTTCCCAACGCCTGAAGCTCTGAAAGTGAGCTTGCGCCTGCACGGCAGACAACTACATCGGCGGCAGACATACATACATCCATATCGCTGATATATTCGCGTACCTCAACATTATCAGCATCAGTAACGCCTTTTTCCTTTAATTTCTCAGGCACCCAAAGACCGTACTGACCCATGGCGTGAAGGAAATAGAGGTTTTTGTTTTTATGGTTGTCTGTAATAAGGTCAACCATTGCGTTGTTTATGGTCATAGCACCAAGAGAGCCGCCCATTGAAAGAATGAGAAGCTGATTGTCTCTTATGCCGAGCTTAGCTCTTGAAAAATCTCTGTCGGCGCGAAGCATCTCACCGCGAACGGGAAGTCCTGTTACTTCAGGTTTATTTTTACACTGCATATATTTTTCGGCTTCCCCTGCAGTGAGCATAACTCTGTCTACCACCTTGGCAAGAGTCTTGTTTGTTATTCCGGGGTAGGCGTTCTGCTCGTGAATTGCCGTGGGTATGCCCATTTTAGCGGCAGTTCTCACAACCGGGCCGCTGACATAACCACCAAAGCCGACGACAACATCAGGTTTAAATTCCTTGAGAATTTTCTTAACGCTGAAGGAACAGAAAAGAAGATAAATGATAGTCTTAATGTTTCTGATGATGTTTTCTATGCTTATCTTTCTCTGAAAGCCTGATATTTTTATTGTCTTAAAGTCGTACCCTGCCGCAGGGACCAGCTTTGCTTCCATTTTATCCTTGGTACCCACAAAGAGAATTTCAGCCTCAGGGTATCTTTCTTTTATTTCACCGGCTGTTGCAAGTGCAGGGTTAATATGTCCGCCCGTGCCGCCTGCCGCAAATAAAATTTTCATGCTATCCACTCCTTTATTTATCCCTTACTGTTTTTCAAGCGACGAGTTTCTCGACACTGAAAGCACTACGCCCATTTCAGCGAGCAACACAATTATCGCCGTGCCGCCGTAGCTGAAGAATGGCAGTGCCATACCCGTGTTGGGAATTGTATCCGTAACAACGGCTAAGTTTATTATAACCTGCAAGGCTATCTGAATCATTATGCCCATAACAACAAGTGAGCCGAAATAGTCCTTGCATCTTATTGCAATTTTATATCCTCTGTAAATAAGGAAGGCAAACAGACAAAGTATAATTGCCGCACCCACAAAACCTAATTCTTCCACGACCACAGGAAAAATAAAGTCATTGTGAGGCTCTGCTATATATAACTGCTTCTGTTTTGAGTTGCCCAGACCAACACCGAAAAGTCCGCCTGAGCCTATGGCATAAAGTCCGTTGACCGTCTGTCGCCTTGCGTCAATATAATCGGGGTTATCCTTATCCAGGAAAGACATGATTCTGCTCTCAGCAAAACCGAAACCCGAAAGAATATCAGGCTTCAAAAGTACCACAGTAACAACAAGGCCTATAAGACCCAGCACAATTGCAAAATATCTGCCTCTTGTGCCGCTGAGCCATAATATAGATATACCCATAAGCATTATAAGTATGGCGGCACTGTAGTGCTTCTCAAGAAGGATAAGACCGCAATAAAAGCCGACGCACACGGCAATAACAAAGCAAGCCGCTTTCTGACCTCTGACATGGCTGAAAATAGCTTTTTCAAACTTTGTCAGGCCGTCTTTTTCATAAGTCAGCACTGTTTTTCTGCCTGCGGGAGTCCTGAGCTGTTTTTGAAAAACACACATAAGATAGGACATAAGCAGTATAACGGCAAACTTTGCGAGCTCAGAGGGCTGAAACTGTATGCCGAAAATATATACCCAACGGCTTGTTTCCTGGTCACCGCTGCCCCAGTTGGCTATGAGGGCATAAAACAGCAGACCTATTGCCGCAACATTGACAAGCAGTGTCAAAGGAGAGTTGAAAATTCTGTAGTCAATCTTACTTATAATTATCATGGCGATGAAGCCGAGCACGGCCTTTTCAAGCTGACTTGTGAAGAAAAAAGTCGCATCGCCTCTGTTATATTCCGCATAGACATATCCTGCGGAAAACATCATAATAATGCCGATTGTGAAAAGCAGCAGCACACAGCAAAGGAACACGAAGTCAAAGCTACCGTGTATAACATATCCGTTATATAAATAGCGGACTTTCTCTTTTATCTTGCTCATGTGAGTTCCTCCCTTTAGTGTACTGCCCTTCCCGGGCAATTTTACATTTTAACGGTGTAGTTCATAATCACAACACCAACGGCACAGCCGATAACGCTGACCAGTGTGAAAACAGCAACTATTTTCTTCTCATTCCAGCCGCACATTTCAAAGTGGTGGTGAATAGGTGCCATTTTAAAGACCTTTTTGTGTCTAATTTTAATTGAAGCTATCTGAATAACATCACTCAGAGCCTCGATAACATAAACAATACCTACAGGTAAAAGTATAATGGGACACTCAACTGCATAGGCAAGTGCCACAACAAGACCGCCTAAGAACATTGAGCCTGTGTCACCCATCATAACCTTTGCAGGATAATGGTTCCAGATAAAGTAGCCTGCACATCCACCTGCAAGAGCTGCGCCTAAAATTCCCACTGAAGTGCTGCTCATAATAATTGCCATAACTGCAAAGGCAACACCTACAGGGATTGTAACACCGCCACAAAGGCCGTCAATACCGTCAGTGAAGTTAACGGCGTTAATGCAGCCGTAAATAACACATGTGCCGAAAAGGAAGAAGAATATCATGCCCGGCACACTGTCAAGAGTAACCTTGCCGTAGAAAGGAATGAACATAGCAGTGCTTTTGCTTATTGCAAGTGATGCCAGATAAACTGCAATTATAAGCACCTGAGGAATTGTCTTCTGTATTTCCGTAAGACCGAGATTTCTCTTTTTAACAACCTTGATATAATCGTCGGCAAAGCCTACAAGTGCAAAGCAGAATGCCATAAGCACACCTGAAACCAGGCGGGTTATCTGCTGATTTTTAAGTTCTGTCATTGCGCTGAAAATCTCAGCTTTGGTTGCAACACAGATGAGCACCGTAAGCACTGTGGCAAAAATTATGCCGATAATAAACATAATGCCGCCCATTGTGGGAGTACCCTGCTTTTTAGCGTGCCATTTGGGACCTATATCCGTCAGGATGTTCTGACCGAATTTGAGCTTGTGAAGCACGGGAATAAGCACATAGCCCAGCGCTGCAGTGAGCGCAAAGGATACGGCAAAGGAAATAAGAATTGCTGTTATAATGTTCATTTAAAACATTCCCTTCTTTTTTATTTATCTTAGCTGTCAATAAATTCCGAAACTATCTGTCTCTCATCCATAGGGATTATTTCAGCCCCTTTTTCCTGAGAGGTTTCATGACCTTTTCCTGCCAAAAGAATAATATCATCCTTTAAGGCAATTTTCAAGGCGTATTCTATGGCTTTTTTTCTGTTTTCGTGAATATACACAGTTTTTTTACCGTTTTTTATCCCCGAAAGAATATCGTCAATTATATCAAGAGGTCTTTCTCCTCTGGGATTATCGCTTGTGACAATAACAATATCACTCAGCTGTGAGGCGATGTCACCCATGAGAGGTCTCTTTTCTTTATCTCTGTCTCCGCCGCAACCGAAAACGGTTATTATTCTGTTGTGCGGAAAATTTTTCAGAGTCAGCAGTACCTTTTTAAGAGCATCGGGAGTATGGGCATAGTCAATCATCACCTTGTAGTCCTTGCCTATGGGTAATAATTCCATTCTGCCTTTCACCCCGCCGAAGCTGCGAAGTGCATGGGCACAGCTTTCAAGTGAGATGTCACACTCATAGCCAGCCGCAACTGCCGCAAGCGAATTCATAACATTGAATTTACCCGGCATACTGATTTTTATCCGGTGTATAAGATAATCGGCAACAACTGCATAATCACTGCCTTCTTCTGTTAATTTCTGACACTTGGCAACAAAGTGGGCATCATTTTTTTCCATTGAGTATGTTATTACTTTGCCCGCAGATACACCTGAGAATTCATCCTTATATTTATCGTCGGCATTTATTATGGATATATGGCTGTGCCTGAAAAGCTCTTTTTTAGCCTCAACATAGCTTCTCATATCGCCGTGATAGTCAAGGTGGTCTTCCGATATATTTGTAAGCACCGCCATATAAAATTCTATGCCGTGAAGCCGTTTCTGACTCAGCCCCTGAGAAGACGCCTCAATAACGCAGTACTCGGCGCCCCACTCATAGAGATCTCTGAGCATTTTATGAAGCTCAAAGGGGTCAGGTGTTGTCTTATGTGACACAGTTTCCTGTGAGCAGATATTATTCTTTACCGTACCGATGAGACCGCACTTTTTACCGCTGAGACTCAGTACGTTATATATCATATTTGCCGTAGTGGTTTTTCCGTTTGTACCCGTAATGCCTATCATTTTGATGTTTTTGTGGCAAAAGCCGAAATATGCGGCGCAAAGCTCTGCATAGGCTTTGCGTGTATCGCGTACCAGAACACAGTTGTCACACAGCTTTTCCTCAGCTACAACAAGGTCTGCTCCATTTGCGAGAGCTTCATTGAGATATTCCTTTCCCGAATTATGGCACACAAATATACTGCCCTCACAGCATTTGCGTGAGTCATCGGTTATGAGTTTAATGTCCTTGTTTTTAATTTCCGACTTTAAGTCACTGGATGCAAAAAGCTGAGAAATTAACATGGTTTCCTCCTATAATACTAATCCGTCATAATGTTCTCTGACTTGAATGAAACGGTAATGCTTGAACCTAAATCAACCTTGGTGTCTTTATCAACACTCTGGTCATAGGCTTTTACGCCTGCTTCCTCAGTGGGGCCTGAGAATATAATGTTTATACCGCGTTCAACAGCAAGAGCGTTTACCTGACTGACTGTCATACCCGTGAAATCAGGCACTGTTGCCTTCTGCGGTGTGCCGCCCTTTTCTGTGTAAACAACTATAACACCGCCCTGAGGAATACTCTGAAGAGCTGCAGGCATCTGTGAAATAACAGTATCACCCTCGCCTACAATCTTTATTTTGAGACCTTCGTTTGAAGCGAGGCTCTTTGCCGCACTGACGGTTTTGTCGATAAGCTCGGGAGTTGTTTTGTTGAGCTTTGTCAGCTCTTCGGGTGTGTATTTTCTTTCAACATTGAGATATTCGAGTGTGGGCTCCATAACCTGCTTTGCAATAGGTGCCGCTACAGCACCGCCGCTTCTGTAGCCGTCATGTGTGTTGTCAACGCCCACAAGGATTGCTACCTCAGGGTCATCTGCAGGCGCAAAGCAGACAAAGGATGCTACATATACTTCGTCTTCTGCGTTATCGTCAAGCTTCTGTGCGGAAGCTGTCTTACCTGCTACCTGATAGCCTGCTATTTTTGCATTTCTGCCCGTACCGTCACTGACAACTGCCGCCATCATTTCACGCACCTTGGATGCTGTCTCTGCTGAAATAACCTTTCTTTTAACTGTAGGTTCTGTCTGTGAAACTATATTGCCTTCACTGTCAACAACGCTTCCCACAAGATAAGGCACCATAAGATTACCGCCGTTTGCTATGGCGCAGGTGGCAGTAATAAGCTGTATGGGGCTTATTCTGAAGCCCTGACCGAAGGAGGTGCTTGCAAGGTCAACCTTTGACATTTTATCTTTTTTATGCACTACACTGTAGGCTTCATTTGCAACGTCAATACCGGTTCTCTCGGTGAAACCGAATGCTTCAAAGTATTTATAATATGTTTCAACGCCAAGTTTCTGACCCAGTGTAATAAAGAATGTGTTGCAGGAATTCATAAGACCCTGAGTAAGAGACTGTGAGCCGTGTGCCTTATAATTGGCACAGTGATAGGTTGTGTCTGCAACTCTTGTGCTGCTTGTGCAGTTATATATTCTTGAATCAATTGAGTCAACTATATCCTCTTCAAGTGCGGCGGAAGCGCAGAAAATCTTGAAGCTGGAGCCTGGCTCATAGTTACTTGTAACACAGAAGCTGCTCCACTGCTCATAAAGCAGGCGGCTATACTCTGTGGAATATTCCACAGTACCTTTTTCAAATTTCTTGAGAGTTTCCGTATTTGAATTTTCATCAAGTACACGGGGATTATTAAGGTCAAAGTCGGGTTTATCCGAAAGAGCAAGAATTGCGCCTGTGTCAACATCCATTACTATGCCGTAAACACCGTCACAGCTTATGCTGTCATAAGCCTGATTAAGCGCATTTTCCAGATAGTTCTGAATTTCATAGTCAATAGTCAGCACAACGCCGTTGCCCTCGACTGCATCGTAATATGCCTTATAGGGATTATCAAGTTCTCTGCCTGCTACATCAGTTGCCGTGAGTATTCTGCCGCTTTCACCCTGCAGGGTTTCATCATAGTAGGATTCAACTCCCGTTTCACCTTTGCCGTCGGCGTTGACAACACCGATAACCGTTGAGGCGAAATTGCCTTTGGCGTACTCGCGGTTTGAACTGCTCTCATAGTCAAAGAAGTTTGCCGCATTGACCTTGAATTTTTTGTCTTCCACTGTCTTGAAAAGGAAGAATTTTGTTACTTCCTTCTGATATTTAAACTCATATTTCTGAGCGAAAAACTCTTCAAGCTCAATTCGTTCTGCGCCCGAAACATTCTTTTTTATAACCTGATAAACCGAATCCTCTTTTTTGAGTTTATTGAGAGTTTCTTCTCTGTCCACACCTAAGATTCTCACAAGATTATCTGTCAGGTCATTATAAAATTCTTCCTGAAACTGCTGATTTTCACGGAACTTGCGTCTTATTTCAGTTGGGTTTACACTGAGTATCCATGCGGCAGTGCTTGTGGCAAGGGGAGTCATATTACGGTCATATATGGTGCCTCTTATAGGGTCAATAACCGTGTCTCTGAGCTGATTGTCAGCTGCTATTTCGCTGTACTCCTCACCTTTGAATATCATTATAGAGCCAATAGTACCCAGATTAAACACCAGAATAAGCGCAACAAGCGTCCTGACTGTCCACTCTGCTCTTTTTGCAAAGGGTTTATCAGTACGCCTCTTAACCTGATTTTTATATATCTTACCTAATAATTTATCAATTAAAGCTCTCATAGTCACTCCCGCTTCTTCAGAAACTTCGCTCTGAGTTTATATTTTTCAAAAAAGGACTGCACACAGTATGTCTACTTAAGGCAGTCCTTTTATCGTCATATTGATTTATATTCCGCCCTATGCCCTTAATATAATTGTTTTTTTATTTTCAGGGGCGGTTTTCAGTTCTTCGCAGAGTAAATGACCTTGTTTTCCGTCTGCGATGTAAGGTATACCTCATTTTCTGCACTTACTTTGATAAGACCTAATTGCTCAACTGCGTATTTATCAATGTCAACGCTTGCAACAAGCGAATTAAGCTCTGCCTTCAGCTCTTCGTTTTTAGTCTGATGAATGAGAAGCTGATTTTCAGCATATGCCAAATCGTGCTTAGCATCGCTTATAAGCACACAGCTGTAACAGAACACGGAAAAGACCACAAGTGCCGCTCCGATAGCTGCCGAAACTTTAAGTGCCAGCCTGTTAACTTCTTTTTCTCTTGCTATCTCCTTTGCAAGAGGATTTACAATGACCTCAAGTTTGGGCTGTGCCTTGGTCTGCTTTTCTCTTTTAGGCTGTACGGCGGCATTGTAGTTATAGCCGTAGTCGTACTTATAAGCAGTTTCTGCCATTTTCTTCACACCTCGTTACTTCCAGATTTAACTGTCTTTGTTTTCTTCATCCGATTTTCTCAACACTTCTGAGAGTAGCGCTTCTCGAGCGCATATTGTTTTCCAGCTCCTCTTTGGAGGCTGTCATCTTTTTAAAGGGTAATTTTCCTTCAGGGGTTTTGCCGCATATGCACACAGGCGCACTTGGCGGACATTCACAGCCCTTACAATAGCCCTGAAATGCTTTCTTGACTATTCTGTCCTCAAGAGAATGGAAAGTTATTATTGCAAGTCTGCCACCGTCATTAAGACTGCTGAACATATCGTCAAGTGTATCCTGAAGCCTTCTCAGCTCCCCGTTTACTTCAATACGGATTGCCTGAAAGCTCCTTTTAGCAGGGTGACCGCCTGTTCTTCTCGTTGCGGCAGGAATTGCATTCTTGATAATCTCTGCAAGCTCAAAGGTGGTTTCTATTGCTTTGACTTCTCTTTGGGCAACAATGCTTCTTGCAATTCTCCCGGCAAATTTTTCTTCACCGTAATCGCGAAGAATTATCATTATATCTCTTTCGCTGTATGTATTCACAACATCGTAAGCCGACATGCCCTCTTTTGACATTCGCATATCAAGAGGTGCATCACTGTTGTAGGAAAAGCCTCTCTCTGCTGTATCAAGCTGATGTGAGGAAACTCCCAGGTCTGCCATTATGCCGTCAACCTTATGAACGCCCAGCGAACCGAGTATTGCTTTAAGGTTTGAAAAGTTATCGTGTACTATTGTGACTCTCTTGTCCGAGCCTATTCTTTCTTTTATAACCTCAATTGCTTCAGGGTCTTGGTCAATGGCTATAAGTCTGCCGTTTTCTCCGAGTCTTTCAAGAAGACCTCTGCTGTGTCCCGCACCGCCGCAGGTACAGTCCACATAAATTCCGTCAGGCTTTATATCCAAGGCATCGAGGGTTTCACGGTACAAAACACTGATATGTGAAAATTCCATTTTTATACCTCTTGAACTTCAGCATCTAGATAAATTCCGTCTGCTCTTCTCTGACAGCGGAGTTCTTCTTCCTTGCTGTAGGAAGCTTCTTCCATTTCAGCAGACCTGCAGAGTTCTTCACCGTATGCATCGTATATTTCAGCGCTCATAATTTCAACAAAATCGCCGTAGCCAGTAAGCACACATTCTTTATCAAGCTTAGCAGCTCTGCCGAGCGATGCGCTGATTACTATTCTACCCTGAGCATCACAGGTAGCTTCGCCTGTGCCGAAAAACTTGGCATCACGGATTTTTCTTTTTCTGTATTCATCCTTTACGCCTGCGAGGGCTTCTTCAACTTCCTTGAAAAACTGTGTTTTCGAATAGAGCTGTATAGACGGGAATTTTGTGCGCTGCACTTTGTAGATAAATTCACTGCCTAAAATAGCTCTGAATTTAGCGGGAACAAAAAGACGGTTTTTTCCGTCAATGTTATGTTCGTATGTGCCGACAAGCTCTAACAGAAAAACCACCTCTTTCCTTCCATCTTGCTCCGAGGCAAACCGTAATTCACCACTAAAAAGTTATTTTATGGGATTTGCCTCCACTTCATGTGCTTTTATTATAAACTTATGGGACTAAAATGTCAACAGTATTTCGGGATAATTTTTATGTTTTTTGCGAAATTTAAGATATTTTTTAGAAATAAAAAAGAGTCCTCTGCAATTAAGCAGAGAACTCTCTGAAATATTCAGTTTTTATCCCTTAGCTTCATACCAATCCTTGCCCGAATGAACATCGGAAAGGAGTCTGACTTTCATTTCGCAGGCATTTTCCATTTCTCGTCTGACTATTGCCTCAACCTGCGCTTTTTCTTCTGCGGGACACTCCACAATAAGTTCATCGTGAACCTGCATAATAAGTTTAGCTTTGAGATTTTCTTTTTTAAGGCAGGCATAAACCTTAATCATTGCAATTTTTATAATATCCGCCGCACTACCCTGTACGGGCATATTTTTAGCCACTCTCTCGCCGAAAGCCTGAAGCATTTTGTTGCTTGCCGTCAGCTCGGGGAGATATCTTCGTCTTTGGAACATAGTTTCAACATAGCCGTTGTCCCTTGCCTTTTCA
This sequence comes from Acutalibacteraceae bacterium, assembly GCA_045537315.1. Lineage (GTDB taxonomy): Bacteria > Bacillota > Clostridia > Oscillospirales > Acutalibacteraceae > UBA6857. Next base: position 3,675 of record JAZSPF010000096.1, on the reverse strand, counting down.
ACAACATCTGTGAGATATTTGTTTATTCCGCTGTAATGGTGCAGATAACCCTTAATATAGCTGTCAGCTTCCTTTCTTGTTACACCGATATCCTTACTCAGTGAGAATGCACCTATACCGTAGACAATTCCGAAATTGACCGCCTTGGCTCTGCTTCTCATAAGAGGTGTAACCATATGAAGGGGCATATTGAAAACCTGTGAGGCTGTTATGGTGTGTACGTCTTCACCTTTATTGAAGCCGTCAAGCATTGCACTGTCATCAGCAAGATGGGCAAGCACACGAAGTTCAATCTGTGAATAGTCCGCATCCACCAAAACATTGCCCACATCAGCAACAAAAAACCGTCTCATTTCTCTGCCGATTTCCGAGCGTACGGGGATGTTCTGCAAATTCGGCTCCGTTGAGGAAATTCTGCCCGTTCTTGTTTCTGTCTGGTTTAAGGTAGAACGAATTCTGCCGTCGGAGTCGATTACCTTAAGCAAGCCTTCACAGTAGGTTGATTTAAGCTTTGCGAGAGTTCTGTATTCGAGGATATCAGCCACTACCGGATATTCATCTGCGAGCTCCTCTAAAACCTCTGCATTGGTGGAATATCCGCTTTTTGTCTTCTTTTTGCAGGGAAGTCCCATTTTTTCAAAAAGGGCAACACCTAACTGTTTAGGAGAGTTAAGATTAAATTCGAAGCCTACTGCTTCATATATTTTTGCCGTGAGCTTGTCAATTCTCTGAGACATTGTGTCCCCAAAGGCTTCAATACCCTCTTTATTAACGAGGAAGCCGATATTTTCCATGCTTGCAAGAACTTCAGAGAGAGGAAGCTCGATTTCGTGAAGAAGCATTTCCTGATTGTTCTCTTTGATTTTGCCGAGAAGAACATGGCAAAGCTCTTTCAGGCAAGCGGAACCTGAAGCCAAATCCTTGCTGCACTCCCCTTCTTTTATCTCAGGAACAGCTATGCCGTATTCATCTGAGAGACGAAGCACATCATAGGAATTAGCCGAGGGGTTGAGGATGTAACCTATAAGCTCTGTATCAGCCTCAACATTTGTTATTTCGCAATCTCTTTTAAGTGCGTATTTATAAAGGCGTTTTGTGTCGGCAGTGTATTTCTTCCACTCACCCTGACAGAAGTCCTTAAAGAAATCTGCAAAGTCAAAGCAGTCTGCACTGACAATTTTCACTTCATCGCCGAAAGAGAAATACATTCTACTGATATTTTCGCCCTCATATTCTGTGAGGAAGTAGGCTTCGCCATCTTTTTTAAGCTGACCCAAAAGGGCGGGCAGGTCTCTTTCTTCGCCCACCTCTATGTCGCGTACCGATGAAGTGTCTGCCGTGGGGGCAGTCATATTTTCACGGGTAAGGCCCAGCTTTTCAATAATGCCGAACATTTCAAGCTTGACGAGCATATTTATGGCATTGAAATTGTCAACAGGCTTCAATGCATAGTTGTTGAGACTGGTGTCAATGGGAACTTCAAGGCAGATAGTGCCGAGCTGTCGGCTGAGATAGGCGCTGTCTTTATCTGCCACAAGCTTATCGTAAACGCCCTTTTTGATATCAAGCTCGTCGATATGCTCATAGATATAATCGATATTGCCGTACTTTGTGATAAGGTCACCTGCGGTTTTCTGTCCGATGCCTGCAACACCGGGAATATTATCCGAGGAGTCGCCCATAAGAGCCTTGATTTCAATCATACCCGAAGGCTCAACGCCGTATTCTTCCATAAGCTTTGCCCTGTCATAGACGGTGGTGACAGCCTTGCCCATTTTTGTTGCGGCAAGAAGCACACTTGTGTTATCGCTTATAAGCTGCAGAGAGTCCCTGTCACCTGTTGCGATAAAGCACTTGTCGTCACCCTTGCACTGCGCTGAAAGAGTACCGAGAATATCGTCAGCCTCATAGCCTTCTTTTTCCACTATAATGCATCCGAGATAAGCGAGGAGCTCTTTCAGAATAGGCATCTGCGAGCGAAGCTCATCGGGCATACCCTTTCTGCCTGCTTTATAAGCGTCATACATTTTATGTCTGAAAGTGGGAGCCTTAAGGTCAAAGGCAACAGCAATGCCGTCAGGCTCACACTCCGCCTTGAGTCTTATAAGAATATTGAGAAAGCCGTAAATGGCATTGGTAAACTGACCGTCCTTTGTTGTGAGCATTTTAATGCCGTAAAAAGCTCTGTTGGCAATGCTGTTACCGTCAATTACAAGAAGTTTCATAGTTTTACCTCTTTTCGTGTTCATTACTTTTTAGTATAGCACAATAAATTCAAAAAGCAAAGTCAAACGGCAAAATTTGTTTGGTACGCGGTGAAGTTATGCCAAAGCATAAAAAGCACCCCGCCGAAGCAGAGTGCCGAGTTCACATTAAAATATATAATCAGTTTTAGCTAATTCTTGCATTTTATATCTCTTTATGCTACAATACCACCGACTTAATTCAAAGGACTGATAAAATGAAAATTGGTAATATAGAATTAGACCCTCGCACTGCGGCTCTTGCTCCCATGGCAGGTGTTGCAGACAGAGCCTTCCGTGAGATATGCCACGATTACGGTGCAGGCTATGTTGTGAGCGAAATGGTCAGCAGTAAGGGGCTGACAATGTGTGACAGAAAGAGTAAATCTCTGCTTCTTCTCAGTGAAAAGGAACGCCCTGCCGCCGCACAGATTTTTGGTTCTGACCCGAAGATAATGGCAGAAAGTGCTCTCGAGTGTATGAAGTTTTCACCCGACGCCATTGATATAAATATGGGCTGCCCTGCCCCCAAAATTGCCGGCAACGGCGGAGGAAGTGCACTTCTTAAATACCCTGAGCTTGCTTCACGCATTATGGCAGAGGTGCGAAAAGCAGTAGATATACCCGTAACCGTGAAAATCCGTCTTGGCTGGGACAGTGAAAGCATTAACTGTGTGGAAATGGCAAAGCGTGCCGAGGCTGCCGGAATGGATGCAATTACAGTTCATGGCAGAACAAGAATGCAGATGTACGCTCCCCCTGTTGACCGCAAAATGATTGCCGAAGTAAAAAAAGCAGTGTCAATCCCCGTCATTGGCAACGGCGACATCACCGACGGTATTACTGCGGCACAGATGCTTGAAGAAACAGGCTGTGACTATCTAATGGTTGGCAGAGGTGCTCTCGGCAGGCCTTGGATTTTCAGCCAGATAAGTGCCTATCTTCACGATGAGAGGGTACTTCCCGAGCCGCCCGTAAGCGAAAGAATGAGAGTTATGGTAAAGCACATAAAGCTCATTTGCGAATATAAGGGCGAAAGAGTGGGAATAAAAGAAGCACGAAAGCACGCGGCATGGTACATCAAAGGCATAAAAGGTGCCGCCGCCTACAGGCAGCAGGTTGGCATGCTTGAAAGCGTCGAACAGCTCGAGGAGCTTGCCTATAAAATTATGACGGAAAACATCTGAATACAATTAAAGAGTTGCTGCGCATTTTTGCGTGACAACTCTTTTTAAATTGCTATATTTTTCCGCCTTTATAGTCAGCAAGAGCTATGCAGATGCAATAAACATCCTGTGCCCCCCCAGACAGCAAGGCGTTCACACACTCACCCAGAGTTGCACCTGTAGTTTTAATATCGTCACACAAAAGAAGCACCTTGCCCTCCACTTAAGTCGGATCGTAGCCATGTCGTTCTGTGAGCCAAGGAGTT
>JAZSPF010000042.1:0-44054 GCA_045537315.1 Acutalibacteraceae bacterium | reverse complement strand
TTTCATCCTCATTGACTTACACCCTGCAGGGGCTATCCTTGCAGGGTGTTCTTTGCCCGTCAGATAGCGGTGGGCGGCTCCACTGCCTGACTGCGTCAGGCAAGCGACCGAAGGTCGCCCAAAATCGCAAAGCGATTTTTGTGGAGCCGCCCCGCACACACTGACGACAAATCTCCCCCTTGCAAAGTTAAAAGCTGCCTTATCAGTTTGAATTTTTAACTTGTTCTTAAGTTTTATCCCCATAATTAAACAGCTAAACAGTTGCATTTTATTTCAATAAATGCTAAAATAAAGAATATTACTTTAAGGAGGTCTTTATCTTGGACGAAAACAGAAAAGACGAGCTTGAAGCTCAGGACACCCCTCAGGTACCTGAAGCATCAGATTTACCCGTAGCTGACGAAGTTGCCGAGGAAGCAACCGAAGAAGCTGTCGAATTGGAAAAGGAGCTCGAAGACATAAGAGATATGTTCCAGCAGGAGCTTGATAAAGCTGCAAGCGAAGAAGAAGTCCTCATTCAGGAGCTTGAGGACATAAACGAAACCGATACAGAGGACTCTGCCGAAGAAGAGAAAAAAGAGATAAGACTCTGTGAATGTTGCGGTGAAAACGAATGCAGTGAAGACTACGGAGAGGATTATCCCTACTGTGATGAATGCCGTGAACTTATGAAGAAATATCCCGTTCGCTGGAGCGGTGTTCTTATGACAATTGTTATGATTGCCGTTTTCATACTCACAGGCGTTGCAAGCGCAGGCTACACTGAGGCCTTTATCACCGTTGCCGATGCGTCACTCAACTATGACTCAGGCAAGGTTATGACAGGCATGACAGCTTATTACAGCTATGTTTCATCAGCAAGTGATGAAACAATTTCAATGAAGGCTGTCAGAGATCTTCTTGAAGGCTATGGCAAAACAGGCTATATCACTGATGCCGCAGCTCTCATTGAGAGACTTTACAGTGAAAAACAGCTTAAAATGCCCTGGAATAAAAAATATGCAGCTTTGCTTGACAGTGCCACATCACTGACCAAAACATATTATAAGGTTGCAGAAATTATTGAACCCGTAATGACAGGCGAAGAGTATGACTATGATGAAATAATGGCACAGCTTGACGCTCTTTACGAAACAACTCCCTCAGAAGAGGAAGGCATCGAAGCTTATGACCCCTTATTCATCGAATACTACAAATATGTTGTTATGAGCTTCCATGAAGAAAGCGTTGACGCACAGCTTGCTCAGCTGAAAAAGGTTGACGAAATCAACGACAGAAATATGGAATGGGCTTATCTTGCAAACTACTGTGCAATAGCAGCAAAAGCAGGTGACGGCGAGCTTGTAGAAGAACTTTATCAGAGACTCGTAAACATCAACAAAGAAGACTCCAACGCTTATGTTGCCAAAGCAAGCTACTACCGCTGGCTTGAAACTCCCGACACAGATAAGATGCTCGAAGTCTGTGAAGAGGCAAAAGCAAATCTTCCCTCAGGCGATATTTCATATATGCCCACAATGGCTATAGCATATCTTCTCAAGGGCGAAGGTGATACAGCTCTTGAAACAATGGATGAATATATGGCTCAGAGTGCTTACACGGTGCAGACCTGCAACCTCTATGCTCTTTGCGCCGCATATAACGGCAACGAAGATATCTATGACGAAATGAAATCCATACTCGAAAACAGCGGCTATGAACTCAGTGACCTTGTTGAAAAGTACAAGAAAGACAAGCTGACACTCGAGGAAGTTTTAGCAGACAAGGGAGGTAGCATCTGATGACAGGACTTTACATCTTTCTTAAATATTTAACAGCTCCCGGTGCCCTTGTCAGAGGCATGTGGGAACAGACCGTATGCCGTGCTTCAAAGGTTGTTGTTGAGGATAACCGTTACCTCAGACGCGATGAAATGTCAAGCCACATTGAGCACGAGCTTATGCCCACTGCACGTTCAGCCTTCGCTATGTGCTTTGTACCCTTCTTCTTCAATATGCTGGGTGCCTTCATCTTCGGTCTTATTCCTGCAATGATGCTTCTGTGGTTACAGTTCAAAGGTGCATTCTTAGTCGCTACCTGCGCAGTTTCCTATTGGTTTGCGGTTTCACTTTTCTGCAACGCCTTCCCTCTTATTGAGGATGCCATGAATATGGTAGATAAGGTTTATCATAATGGCAACATCCTTCAGAAGATTATTTACGCTCCGGGTGTTGCAATAACTTATGTGGGCGCTTATCTTGAGAGGTACTCATTGACCTTCCTTGCAATTCTCGTTATCAGCATTATGATAGCTATTTAAAAATGCTAAATTGCGGTCGCGACTTTTAAAGTGCAGAACGCAGAGCGCAGAGTGCAGAACGGTGGTCGCGACTTCACCACTGACTAACCTTGAGTCTCCCTCCGCGTAGATGAAGCTCAAAGGCGGCAAAACTCATCAATCTTAATAAACGATGGCAAGTCACTTCCAAATCGGTAGTGACTTGCTTTATTTACGCCTTCCCCTTAACACAAGGGAAGGTGTCACGCAGTGACGGATAAGGATTATAATCTTGGGAGTCGGTATCTGATACCAATTTCCTTTGCTGGTAAGAATTATCCTTAAGCAGAGCTTTACACGCGACCACCGTTCTGCACTCTGCGTTCTGCGTTCTGCACTTTAAAAGTAACGACCACAATTCCGCATTCTACACTCTGCATTTTGCATTTATTTAGGTTTTTATACACACTGACCAAAAAATAATGCATAAAATTAGTCAATAATCCGTTGTTTTTTTGTCTAATTTATGATAAAATAACTAATGTTAACTTCAAAAGGAGAAAACTTTGAGGTTTTAAAATAATTAGGGACCTTGTAAAAATGAGGTCTTAGGAGGTATTGGAATTGAAATCTTATTCAGTAAACAACATCAGAAACATCGCCATTGCGGGACATACAGGTAAAGGTAAGACAGCACTTGCAGAAGCTATGTTCTATGTTGCAGGTGTAACAGACAGACTCGGCCGTGTAATCGACGGTAATACAATAATGGACTACGATGCAGAAGAAAAGAAGCGCAAGTGCTCAATCTCAGCTGCAACTGCATCATTAGAGTGGAGAGACACAAAGATTAACGTTCTTGATGCCCCCGGTAAGTTCGACTTCGCCGGCGGAATGGCTGAAGCTATGCGTGCAGCAGACTGCGCACTTATCGTTACATCAGCAGGCTCAGGCATCGACGTCGGTCTTGAAAAGGCTATAAAGGCAGCAGATGCAAGAAATATCGCTAAGTTCTTTGCAATCACAAAGGTTGACTCAGAGCACAGAGATTTCTATAAAACATTTGACACCTTAAAGGCACATCTCGGCACAAAGCTCTGCCCCGTTGTTGTACCTTATATGAACGGCGGCGTTTGCGAAGCTTTTGTAAATCTTTGCTCAAACAAGGCTTTCAAATATCCCAACGGCAGACCCGTTGAAATTGAAATCCCTTCAGATGAGAATATTCTTGCTATGAGAGCAGCTCTTGAAGAAGCTGTTGCAACCGTTGACGAAGAGCTTATGGAAAAATTCTTTGAAGGCGAACCTCTCACAAAAGAAGAAATCATAAACGGACTTACAAAGGGCGTTGAAACAGGCGAAATCTATCCTGTTTATGCACTTTCAGCAACTAAGGTTGACGGCTGTGATATGCTCCTTGACGCTATTGTATATTCAGCTCCCTCACCCGATAAGGCTAAGCCTGAAATCGCTAAGGATGCAGACGGCAACGATGTTGAAATTGCTTGCTCAGCCAAGGAAGACCTTGCAGCTCTTTGCTTCAAGACAATCTCTGACCCCTTCGTAGGCAAGATGTCCTTCGTTAAGGTGCTTGCAGGTAAGATTACTCCCGACACACCCTGCTATAACGCAAGAACAGGCGAAACCCAGAGAATGGGTAAGCTCGTTACCGTTAAGGGTATTAAGCAGGAAGACACAGCAGCTATCGACCTGGGTGACATCGGCGTTATCACAAAGCTTCAGGATGTTCAGACAGGTGACACTATCTGCTCAGCTAAAAAGCCCATCACTCTCGAAGGCGTAGACTTCCCCGCAGCTTCACTTTCAATGGCAGTTGTAGTTAAGAAAAAGGGCGAAGAAGAAAAGGTTGCTTCAGGTCTTCGTAAGATTATGGACGAAGATCCCACAGTTAAGTTTGCAACAAATGAAGAAACCAAGGAAATGGTACTTTCAGGTCTCGGCGAACAGCATCTTGATATCGTTGTTTCAAAGCTCAAGACAAAGTACGGCGTAGAAATCGACCTTCGCATTCCCAAGGTTGCATACAGAGAGACCATCCGCAAGACCTGTCAGGTTCAGGGACGTCACAAGAAGCAGTCAGGCGGTTCAGGTCAGTTCGGTGATGTTTGGGTACGCTTCGAACCCCATACAGAAGATCACCTTATCTTCGAAACAGAAGTTGTCGGCGGCTCAGTACCCAAGAACTTCTTCCCTGCAGTTGAAAAAGGTCTTCAGGAAGCTATCCTCAAGGGTCCCCTTGCAGGTTATCCCGTTGTTGGTCTTAAGGCAGTGCTTTACGACGGCTCATACCATCCCGTTGACTCAAACGAAATGGCATTCAAGACAGCCGCTAAGATAGCCTTCAAGAATGGTATGGCTCAGGCAAGCCCCGTTATCCTTGAACCCATCGGTGAGCTTAAGGTTTATATGCCCGACATCAACCTGGGTGACATTATGGGTGATATCACAAAGCGCCGTGGCCGCGTACTCGGTATGGGTGCAGCAGATGAGCCTATGATGCAGGAACTCGTTGCCGAAGTACCCATGGCAGAAATGGGCGACTTCTCAACAACACTTCGTTCAGTAACAGCAGGCAGAGGCTATTTCAGCCTTACATTCGCAAGATATGAGGATGCTCCTGCCAACGTAGCTCAAAAGGTTATTGAAGACGCTAAGAAAGACGCCGAAGAATAATTAAAATTTCGTCACTCACAGAGCTGTCACATTGCTGGCAGCTCTGTTTTTACATATTCGTTTACTGTTTCGTAACAGTATTTTCACTGACCATAGGCTTTTCATTGAAAAAAACTATGTAGGATCAAAACATTTTGTCTAAAGTGACATTTTTATCCCGATTTTGTCTGATTTTGTTGCAAAAAAGAAGAAAATTTGCTATAATTACTACAACCAATATAAAATGGGGGTTTATGGATTTATGAAATACAAGAAAATCGGCAAGCGTATCTGGCAAGGTCCGCCGGCAGAAAAAAAGTTTGATATGACTCAGGAACCCAAGGGACAGAAATGGTACCTTGTCTGGATTATCTGGATAGGTACAACATTAAGACAGTGGCTCCACAGAGTTAAAGTTGAAAAAAATAATATGGAAGGTGTAAAGCCTCCCTACATTCTTATTTGCAATCATAACTCATTCTATGATTTCTATATTATGAGTTCACTTATAAAGCCTCACAGAGGTCACTTCCCCGGTGCAGTTGACGACTTCATCGGCAGAGAATGGGTTTCAAGAAGAATAGGCATTATTCCCACAAGAAAGTTCACAACAGACCTCAGCCTTATCCGTATCGGAAGAAAGGTTGTCAAAAACGGCGAAATGTATGGCCTTTATGCTGAGGCTCGTTACTCACTGTGCGGCATCACAGAGGTTATACCCGATTCCGTGGGTCAGCTCGTCAAATTCCTCGGTGTACCTGTTGTAACCATCAAGATGATGGGTCACCATATTTATAATCCTTACTGGAATATGAAATCCTTCCGTTGGTTCCTCAGAACAGAAGCCGTTCAGACACAGCTTATGACTGCTGAGCAGGTTAAGGCAGCTACTCCCGAAGAAATCAATGCAAAAATAAGAGAAGCTCTCTGGAACGACGACTGGAGATGGCAGAGCGAAAACAGAGTAAAGGTTAAGAAAAAGACCCGTGCAGAAGGTCTCGATAATATTCTTTACAAATGTCCCGCCTGCGGTTGCGAAACAAAAATGAGCTCAAAGGGCGCACAACTTTTCTGCGGCGAATGCGGCAAGAGCTGGACTCTCAACTACTACGGTGAGCTTGAGGCTGACAAGGGCGAAACCGAATTCAAATTCCCCTCAGATTGGTACAAGTGGGAACGCGAAGAAGTTAAAAAAGAAGTTTATGCCGGCACATACCGCACTGAATGCGATGTCAAGGTTAATGACCTGCCCAACGCAAAAGGCTTCATCTATATGGGTGAAGGTCATCTCGTTCACGATTATGACGGCTTTAAGCTTGAGGGTGTACGCGAATATGACGGCGAAAAGTTCGGAATGGATATCCCCGCCCTTCAGCAGTATGCCTGCCATGTTGAATATAAATACCGCTTCGGCTGGGGCCGTGACTGCATCAATCTTAACACACTTGATGACACATGGTATATCTTCCCCGAAGACAAAAACATCAAGGTAACAAAGATTGCCCTGGCAACAGAAGAAATCTATAACAAGCGTTTTGCTGAAAGCAGAAAGCCCAAAAAGAACACAGAAGAATAAGAGAGAACCAAAACCCACTTATGGGGTAACTACTATATCTAAAAGCTAAATAAGAAAGGAAAATTAAAATGAGTACAATCGAACAGCTCAAAAAGATCTTTGAGGATTACACAGGTAATCCCGTACCTGAATTCACCGAAAGCACAGTTTTCACAACCGATATGGTTATGAACTCCTTTGAAATTTTCGGTCTTATCTGCGAAGTAGAGGATCACTTCGGCATTGAAATTCCCGACAGAGAGCTTATGAAGCTCGTAACCGTAGGCGACCTTGTTGCTTACATCGACGAAAACAAATAATAAAAAAGCCCGAAAGGGCTTTTTTATTTCTTATTTCTAATTCCCTGAGTATCCTCCGTCAACGCTTATGACCTGACCCGTGATAAAGCCTGCTTCATCTTTTGAGAGATAAAGAGCGAGAGATGCCACATCATCACCTGTGCCTTTTCTGCCCATAGGAGTAGCATTAACTATTTCTTTCACACTTTCTTCGTCAAGATGGCTGTTCATTTCAGTGTCAATAAAGCCGGGAGCAATACAGTTGACGGTTATTCCGCTTGGGCCCACTTCCTTTGCCAGAGCCTTTGTGAAGCCGATAAGAGCTGCCTTGCTTGCGGAGTAATGCACTTCGCAGGAAGCACCCGAAATGCCCCACATAGAGGAGATGTTGATAATTCTGCCCTTTTGTTTTTTTATCATTGAGGGCAGGATTTCTTTTGTAACAGACATAGCACTCATAAGGTTAATGTCGAACAATTCTTTGATTTTATCTTCGTCCGCAAGCTGAAAAAGGCTGAAATATGCCATGCCTGCATTGTTGACGAGGACATCTGCCCCGCCTGCTTTTTCAGCGAGAAGCTTAATTTCTTCTTTGCTTCTCAGGTCTGCTTTAACGGCTGTCGCCTTAACGCTATACTGCTTTTCCAATTCGTCTTTAAGACACAGAGCCTTATCTTCACTGCTGAAATAGTGAAGTATTATATCATAGCCTTCCTTTGCAAAGCGGCGGCAAAGTGCCTGTCCTATTCCACCTGAAGCTCCTGTTATGAGAACGGTTTTATTCATAGCTTCACCTCTTATTTACCCACGCAGAACTGTGAGAAGACTTCATCCACAACGCTTTCCTTTGCCTTTTTGCCTGTCAGCTCAAGAAGGCGGTCGATAGCTGTATCTATGCACACGTTAATCGCGTCCATAGTGATGCCCATATCAATTGCCGCAACGGCTTCGTTTATGCTGTGGAGGGCGGCAAGAGCATTTGTGCGCTGTCTCTCTGTTGTGAGCATTGCCTTTGATGTGTCTATTTTATCTGTGCCGAGTACCCTTTCAATTGCGGCAGTCAGGTCATCTTCGCCCTCATGTGACTTGGCGGAAATAAACACCGTTTCGCTAAAGGCACTCTTTATATAGTCAATATCTGTTTTCGATGGCAGGTCGGTTTTGTTGATGATAGCTATAACATCCCTGCCCTTGCAAAGCTCAAATATTTCTTTATCGCTTTCGTCAAGCTCTGCCGAGCCGTCAAAAACTGCAAGTATGAGTCCTGCTCTCTCAATTTTAGTCTTGGCAAGGTCAACACCAATGCTCTCAACCACATCAGCGCTTTCTCTTATGCCTGCAGTGTCTGCAAGGCGAAGTATAACACTGCCCACCCGTACGGTTTCTTCAACAACGTCTCTTGTTGTGCCTGCAATATCCGTCACAATTGAGCGGCTGAAGCCTGAGAGCATATTCATCAGTGCAGACTTGCCAACATTGGGCTTGCCCACAATAGCAGTGTCAACACCGCTTGTCAGCGCCTTGCCTGCATCAAATTTTGACAGCAGTGCCGTCAGCTGTGACTTAACCTCACTGAGAGTTTCTCTGAGTGTGTCGTCGCTTATTTCGGGGATTTCCTCATCGGGGTAATCTACCCATGCCGCCATATGTGCAGAGGCTGATATGAGGGCCGAGCAAAGCTCATCTGTCTTGCGGCTGAGCGCACCGTCGAGGGCTGTCATAGCCGCCTTCATTCCCTGCTGACCCTGTGCAGAAATAAGCGACATAACCGCTTCCGCTTCAGATAAATCCATTTTGCCGTTAAGGAAGGCTCTTTTTGTGAATTCGCCGGCTTCAGCAGGTCTTGCTCCCGCCGACAGCACGGCACGAAGCACCTGATTGGTTACATAGATACCTCCGTGACAGGATATTTCCACCGTGTTTTCACCTGTGTAGCTTTTAGGCTCACGAAAAACAAGAGCAACACACTCGTCAATATCCTCACCCTTCATATGTACCCTGCCGTGGGCGGCAGAGTACCCCTTTAAAGCTGAAAGAGGCTTGCCTGAGGTAGCTCTGAAAACCTTGTCGGCAAGTGCTATTGCATCATCGCCCGATATTCTTATAACGCCGATACCGCCCGAAGCTATGGGGGTGGAAACGGCAGCAATTGTGTCTGACATAAAATCACCTCATAAAATCTAATGGCATTATACAATATTGCAGCGATATTTGCAAGAGTAAGCCTTTTTATTTGCTTTAAAGTAGCGGGGGTATAATATTTTATATGAAATGATTGATTTTTCTTATAAAAGGATATAAAATAAATAGACAGAAGAATTTTTAAAGGAGTTATTATGCGATATACAGGTAACAATTGCGACGGCTGCAAAAAGCCTCTGCTTGATGATGAAGATATTGTAGTGTGCCCCGAGTGCGCAACGCCTCAGCACAGAGAATGCTATGATGAAAAAGGCGAATGTGTCAACGCTCACCTTCACGGCACAGATTTTGTATGGAAGGGCGAAGTCAGCACAAAAAAGGCAATTTTCAGCTCCACCCTTGTAAATGAGGCCGAGGCTGAAGATATAATCTGCCCTCACTGCGGTCAGGCAAATCCTGCAGGCAGCAAGGAATGCAGAAACTGCTCGATGAAATTCACCATGTTCGGTGTTAATATTGTTGAGGCTGCACAGAAAGAAGAGCTTAAATTAAACAGTAAAAATCTGCCTGACGAAAAGCCCTCTGCTCATTCTCAGGATATCCCCGAATATGAGGCACCATTTGAAATCGGCAAAGGTGAAGGCTTCACCGAAGATGAAGCAAGCGAAGAAAGCGCCCAGGAAAGACCTGAGGGTACGAACCCGTGGAATTTAGGCGGCTATGCCGATTATGAGGAAATCAACACCTTTAAGGGTCCTTTCCCTGTTGAAGATTACACCTCAGGAGTACGCACAAACACCCTCGGCTCATTTATCAGAAACAATGCACAGACATATATCAACAAATTCAAGTGGAGTGAAATAAGAGGCAGAAACAGCTTCAACTGGGCAGCATTCTTATTCTCGCCTTACTGGTTCTTTTACCGCAAGCTTTATAAGCCCGGCATAATTTTTATAACAGTGCAGATTTTAATCAGCATAATTACGGCGCCGCTTCTCACTCCCTTCATGGAATTTTATGAATATATGCTTACTTTGGATGCTGAGACACTGAGCGAGGCAATGGTAAACGAGCTGTCAGAGCAGATGATGCTTATAATCAATGATATTATGCTTCCTCTCACAATTGTTGCCGCAGTAACATTCATAATGCATCTTATAAGCGGCTTCATCGCCAACGATATGTATAAGAAATACTGCATTAAAATGATACACCAAGGTCTTGCCAAAAAGACAGTTCAGGAAAAAATCAGCGTCTTCGCAAAATACGGCGGTGCTTCATTCCTGCTTGTATTTGCAGCATATTTCGGCGAAACTCTACTGAGTATGCTTGTGAGCTATCTTATGTATTAAGCAACAAAAAACAACATCGGTGTTCTCCAAGAGAGAGAACACCGATAATTTTTATTGTGAAACAACAAAGTTCCGTGGTGCCCGACCGCAACCTTCGATTGCTCATCGGGTCTGGTTCTTATTTCATCATTCTTCTGATTACAGCTTCGCAGTCTGCCTTATCCATAATCTTAGGTACGGGATAAAGAGGATTGCCTTCCTTGAGAGCTCTTTCAACGATAACGGGAATATCCTTTTCCTGAACCATATCAAAGCTGTCGGGGATATTCATATTCTTGTTGAGAGTCTTGATAGCTTCGATGAATGCCTCTGCCTTTTCCTTATCTGTACCGTCTGTCTTAACTCCTGCAATAACTGCAAGCTTTGCAAGACGCTTGTGTGCGCTCTCGCCGTAATATTCAAGCACATAAGGAAGGATAACTGCATTTGCAAGACCGTGAGGTACGCCGTAGTGACCGCCAAGATTGTGAGCGATAGCGTGTACATAACCTACATATGCTCTTGTGAAAGCCTGACCTGCATAGAAGGAAGCCTTGAGCATATTGTTTCTTGCTTCAATGTTTTTGCCGTCAGCATAAGCAGTTTCGATGTTTTCAAAAATCATCTTTGTTGCCTTTTCAGCATAAGCCTCTGTTGACTTGACATTGCTCTTGCCTATGTAAGCCTCAACTGCGTGAGTGAGAGCATCCATACCTGTTGTTGAGGTAATGTGAGGGGGAAGACCTACTGTAAGCTCAGGGTCAAGAACTGCAAACTTAGGTCTGAGTCTGGGGTCGTTGATTGCATTCTTTTCGTGAGTTGCAGTGTCTGTAACAACTGCTGCGAGAGTAGTCTCTGAGCCTGTACCTGCTGTTGTGGGTACTGCAAAGAAGGGAGGAAGCTTGTGATGAAGCTTCAGTACGCCACGCATTTTTCTTACGGGGATTTTCGGGTTAGTGACTCTTGCTGCTGCAGCCTTAGCGCAGTCCATGGGTGAGCCGCCGCCAAAAGCGATAACGCCTTCACAGTTGTTATCAACATAAAGCTGACGTGCATCCTCAATATTTTCAATTGAGGGGTTGGGCTGAGTTCCGTCATAAACAACATACTCAACACCTGCTTTTTCAAGCTCTTCAAAAAGAGAATCAAGAAGGTGGATGCCCATAAGACCCTTATCTGTTACAACAAGAACCTTGTTGAGACCCTTACCCTTGATAAATTCGGGGAGCTTTTTGATAGCACCGGGACCCTCAAGAAGAGTGGGCTCTGACCAATCAAAGACACACATGCCTACTCTGAAGGCCTGCTGATAAACTCTGTAAAAAGCTTTTTTAACTTGCCACATAGTTATTTTCTTCCTTTCAAAATGAAATAATACATATCTTATATATTACTATTATTTTTCTTCTATTGCAAGTGCAAAAAGGAATTTTTTATACATATGCTTAATTTTTTTGTCAAAAAATTCATGCCCGCAGAGTGAATATTTCTTTTGCTGCGGTTAAAACTATAATCGGATATCCGATTTATATGCAAAGGAGATAATCTTTATGAACAACAACAGCAGCAACAACAATAATAACAACAGCAGTAACATCAACAATATCAACAACAAGCAGTCCGGAAGAGAGAACTCAAAATCAAATTCCCAGAATTCTGCCAATCCTCCTCAGTCTCAGGGAAAGAGTAACAACAATCAGCAAAACAAAAATAACAACAATATCAACAACTGATTATTCTCTCTTTGAAAAGAGCCGCTTTAAAGACGGCTCTTTTTGAATGCAGAGTGCAGAGTGCAGAATGCAGAATTGTGGTCGCGGGATCACTTTTAACTAAAAGGTACATTTTTACCCGCAAAGAGAGTTGGCATAAGATACCGACTCTGTAAATTATAAAAGTTCAGCAGGTCACTACAGTTTGGTAGTGACCTGCCTTATATTAAGATTGATGAAATTTACCGTTTCTGAGTTTTCATTCCGCGGAGAAAAACTTTTGATCGCGGTAGGCTATGTCCGCGACCACCGTTCTGCACTCTGCGCTCTGCGTTCTGCACTTTAAAAGTCGCGACCACAATTCTGCATTCTGCACTCTGCATTCTGCATTTATTTTGTCAGCGTTCCCCCGTCAGCATAAAGCAGCAACAGAATATCTCTTTCTTCGCCTGTTTGCTTGTCAATATAGACCAGAACTTCCTGACCCTGCTTGTCCTTACAGTGAAACTCATAGCAATAGGCTTCCTTGCCCGTGTCAAGAGGGATAACCGCCGATTTTGTGCCTGTTACGGAAAGCAGGGGAGAAACTTTTTCTATAGCCTCTTTTTCCGTTACCACAGTGCCGTATATATCCCTTTTGCAGTGGTTGACAAGATAAGATGTGGCATCAAGGGCAGTGACCTCCCCACTGTCGAGCGCGACACTGACTTTTATAAGGTCACTGTAGTGAATTATCCCTTCGTTGGTGTAAGCAAAATTAACGGTACAAATTCCGTCATAAACACTATAGTAGCTCTCTTTCATATTGTCGTAACCATACTTTTTAAGAAACTGTCCCGCCCTTTTTACAGCTTCCTGTGTGCTGATAGTTTCTTCAAGAGGTGACACGGGATTTATCAGATAGCAGATTTTGCCGCCTTTTTTTGTTATGCCCACACTCATATCGCCTTTAGAGAAGCAGTAAAGCGGTATCTTTGAGTTGCTGTCCTCTTCCTGTCTGAGACTTTCGGGGGCAGTATTCATAATTTCGGCGGCTTTTTTCTTTGCTTCTTCCTTTGTTATTTCACGAAGCCCCTCAAGGCTTTGACCGCCTTTTTTATTGAGAATGCTGTCGGCAAAGGGTCCGTCATAAATAAGTGTGGGATAATCTGTAAGGCTTTGCTCGGCATCGTTAAGGGATGATGAAAGGCTTTTGGGCATCTCGGGTACATTAAGAGATAAAGTGCTTTTTTTATTCTGTGTGGAAACACTGCCGTCACTGTATGAGGAAAGGACTTCGCTGAGGGATTGGCTCAGCTTCTGAGAATATTCAAGCAAAGCCGCAAGACTTTCTGCATCTTTCTCAGAAATACTCAGCTTATCTTCACCTTGGGCAAGTGAAACTGTGTAGGCGCCTATCTGAGAAAGGAATTTGTAGATTTCTTCGCTGACAATGTTTTCGTCAGTTATCTGTGACAGACACATTTTTGCCGCGGTTGCCTGTCTTGTCAGCTCGTTGCCTACACTCAGCAGTTTTTCTCCGGTACCGCAATAAATGCCTTTTTGCAGGCTGACGCTGATATTATCAAGGTTTTCGCAAAGCTCGTTCATTGAACGCTGATAGACTATCTCGTTTGCAAATTCATATTTTTTTGCCTTGGACGCGAATATGGCGGTGCTGAAGCTCAGCAGAATAACCGCCGCCGAAAGAAAACTGATAATTCTGATAAATCTTCTTTTTTGTTTGTTGTGCATTTTCCTGTCTCCTTATTGATTGTTTTGGGATCAGCTAAAATTATTTTACGATTTATTCAAAAAAATATCCCTTATTTTTTTAGCTATTCATTGCATAAAAAACTTATTTATAGTATAATAAAACTAATTATGATGAGGAGGTATGCCCGTTGACAGCTTATCTTGATAACAGTGCAACAACAAAGCCTTGCAAAAGCGCAAGAGAAAAGATGCTTTTTGCAATAGATGAGTGTTGGGGAAATCCGTCCTCTCTGCACGAAAAAGGCATCGATGCCGATACACTTCTCATCTCGGCAAGACGAGCCATTGCAAAAAGTCTCAGCGCAGATGAAAAGGAAATCCTTTTCACAAGCGGCGGCACAGAAAGCAATAACCTTGCAATTCTGGGTGCGGCTCACGCTATGAAAAGAAAAGGCAACAAGGTCATAACAAGTGCCGTTGAGCATCCCAGTGTGCTTAAGTGCTTTGAGCATCTCCACAGCGAAGGCTTCACTGTAGTTAAAATCCCCACAGATAAATGGGGACTCATTGACCTTGAGACGCTTGAAAACGAAGTTGACGAAAAAACCGTTCTCGTGAGCATAATGGCTGTCAATAACGAAGTTGGCTCCGTTCAACCGGTAGACAAAATCAAAAACATCATTAAAAGAAAAAACTCACCTGCCGTTTTTCACATTGACGCTGTTCAGGCTTACGGCAAGCTCCCCCTTAATGTCAAAAAGCTTGGTGCAGATTTAATGAGTATAAGCTCACATAAAATACACGGTCCAAAAGGCGCAGGTGCCCTCTTTGTCAAAAACGGCACTAAGCTTACTCCCAACGCTTTTGGCGGCGGTCAGGAAAAAGACCTTCGCCCCGGCACAGAGCCAATGGTTGCAATCGCAGGCTTCTTCGGCGCTGTGGAAGAGTTGAACGTAAGCAAATCCCTTGCTGAAGTCACAAAGCTTCGTGACAGCTTTATAAATAAACTGAATGCCACAGAAGGTGTCAGCATAAACAGTCCGGAAAACGCCCTACCCTATATAGTCAACCTTTCCCTTGAGGGGCTTCGCTCAGAAACCGTGCTTAATCTGCTGTCGTCAATGGGCATATATGTTTCCTCAGGCTCCGCCTGTGCAAAGGGACACAAAAGCTATGTTCTCACTGCCATGGGGCTTTCTGACAGACAGATTGACTCCTCACTTCGTGTGAGCCTTTCAAGGTTTACAACCGAAGCAGAACTCGACTATTTTATAAGCGGCATCAAAAAAGCCATGAACACCATAATGAAGAGGTAAGAAATGAAAGAAGTATTACTTATTAAAAACGGCGAGCTCGCTTTAAAGGGTCTCAACAGAAGCACCTTTGAAGACATACTTGTCAAGAATATGAAAAGACGCCTTATGAACAGTGTAGGCAAGTTTACCTTCACTAAATCACAGTCTACGGTTATTGCCACACCTGCCTGTGATGATATAGATTTTGACGAGGCGGTAGAAACAGTCAAAAAGGTCTTTGGCATCGCAGCTTTTTCAAGAGCCGCTGTTGCCGAAAAAGACTTTGAAGATATAAAGAGAGTTGCTCTGGAATATCTGGGTGACGAGCTTCGCGGTGTAAAAACCTTTAAGG
This sequence comes from Acutalibacteraceae bacterium, assembly GCA_045537315.1. Lineage (GTDB taxonomy): Bacteria > Bacillota > Clostridia > Oscillospirales > Acutalibacteraceae > UBA6857. The sequence goes on along the minus strand of JAZSPF010000042.1, from coordinate 28,743 downwards.
TCAACGCAAAGAGAAGCGACAAGCGTTTCCCCATGACCTCACCTGAAATATGCCGTGAGGTAGGTGCGCATCTTTTAAGAAACATCCATACTTTAAGCGTTGATGTGCATAACCCTGATATTATTGTCACTGTCGAAGTCAGAGACAACAACGTTTTCATTCACGGCAATCAGATTAAGGGCGCCGGCGGCATGCCCGTAGGCTCCGCAGGCAGAGTTGCCCTTCTTGTCTCAGGTGGCATCGACTCCCCTGTTGCAGGCTATATGATGTCAAAAAGAGGCCTTCAGCTCACGGCAATACATTTTGCCGCACCGCCTTACACTTCACAGAGAGCTGAAATGAAGGTGCGTGACCTTGTGTCAATTGTTGCAAAATACAGCGGCAGAGTAAACTTCGCCGTTGTCAACTTCACAAAAATTCAGGAGGCAATAAAAGAGAACTGCCCCGAAGAACTCTTCACCATTATAATGCGCCGTCTTATGATGAAAATATCCGTAAGACTTGCAGAGCGTGACGGTTGCGGAGCTCTTGTAACAGGTGAAAGTCTCGGTCAGGTTGCTTCCCAGACCTTAGGTGCTATTGCCTGCACAGATGCGGCAACTAATATGCCTGTTTTCCGCCCGCTTATCGGTATGGATAAGGATGAGATTATCACAATTTCCAGAAAAATAGGCACCTTCGAAACATCCATTCTTCCTTATGAGGACTGCTGCACTGTTTTCACTCCCAAGCATCCCAGAACAAGACCCACTTTAGAGCTTATTGAAGAAGCAGAAAGTGCAGTGGATTTCAGTGAAATGATAGAGGAAGCAATCAGCACTGTACGCTATGAAAGCATCGATTAACTTAAAAATTACAAAAGAGGTTTCATATGAACTGTGAACTTATCAGCGTAGGCACTGAAATACTTTTAGGTGACATTCTCAACAGCAATGTGCAGTTTCTGTCAAAGGAGCTTGCTTTACTTGGCATAAACGTTATGCGCCACACCACCGTGGGCGACAATGAGGGCAGACTTATGAGTGCCCTTGACAGCGCTTTTGAGTCTTGTCAGGCAGTTATTCTTACAGGCGGTCTGGGTCCTACTCCCGACGACCTGACCAAAGAGACCTGCTGTAAGTATTTCGGCATCCCGCTCAAAGAGGACAGTGAAATATTAAGGGAAATCGAAAGCTACTTTAAACTGAAAAATATAGACCCTATGCCCGAGTGCAATAAAAAACAGGCACTCGTGCCCACAGTCGGCAGGGTACTTGTCAATAACAACGGCACCGCTCCCGGCTTTATTTTAGAAAAGGACGGCAAGATAATTATCGTCATGCCCGGCCCGCCTAAAGAGATGATTCCCATGTACCGTGAAAGTGTGAGGCCTTATCTTATGGCATACACCGATAGCGTTATCGTCTCTCATAACATACGCACCTTCGGCATAGGCGAAAGCTATATGTCGGAAAAGGTGGAGGATTTGCTCCGGGGCAGTAACCCTACAGTTGCTCCCTATGCAAAAAGCGGTGAGGCTCTTCTTCGGGTGACTGCAAAGGCACAAAACGAAGAAAAAGCCGAAGAGCTTATGAAACCCGTTATAGACGAAATCAAAACAAGGCTCGGCGAAAGCATTTACGGCATTGACACTGACAGCATTGAAGAGACCGTTGTGGCTCTGCTTAAAGAAAAACACGAGACCGTTGCCTTTGCAGAAAGCTGTACGGGCGGACTTTGCGGTAAAAGAATCACAGATATTTCCGGTGCATCCGAAATATTCCACTGCGGTGTTATATCCTACTCAAACGAAATCAAACACAAAGTTCTCGGCGTAAAGCAGGAAACTTTGGACAAATACACTGCCGTAAGTGAAGAAACGGCAAAAGAAATGGCTCAGGGCGTAAAAGCACTTTCAGGTGCGACCTACGGTGTGAGCATAACGGGCTACGCAGGCCCCGGTGACGAACAAGAAGTAGGACTTATCTATATTGCCGTAGCAAGTGAAAAGGAAACCTCTGTAAAAAAACTTCTCACAGGCCACAGGGGCAGTAATTGCCGTGACTATAACCGTCACGTTGCCGCCTCAAATGCCTTCAATGAGCTTCGTATGAGTATTCTCAGAAGCTCACACTGATACTGAACGCTACCCCAATTTATATATAAAGGAAAATGCAATATGAAAAACATTTATGAAGACGGCACCTTGCCGGGCGCTCCCGATATTCCGGAGATAAAACGGCAAACCGCTCCGCCGCCAACAAGACCAAGAAAACAGGTCACGCCTACACCGATGCAGCAGGAACAGCTCCAGCGTCAGCAGCAGGCTCAGGCGCAACCTGCCCCTTACGGCGCTATGCCCGTCTACGGCGCACCGGCTTACCCCTATGTGCAGGTCGGCACCGACGCAAACGGTCAGCCTGTATATGCCCCTGCACCCCAGATGCCTTACCCCCAGCCTATGCCGGTCTATCCCTATGTTCCATATATGCCCCCTGTGCCGCAGGTCCCTCAGGTACCCGAACAGCCTGCAGTGGCAAACGGTGAGGCTAATCCCGGCACAAGAGTCCTCTATCAGAGTCCCGATTTTGATGAGTCTTCCTCTGCACCAAAAAGCGCGGAAGTGGGAGCAAGCTTTGCTCAGGGCAGCTTCCGTCAGGAACCGCTTCAGTTTCAGGAAGAATTTGAAGTGGAAGAGATTTCGCTCACCCCTGCGCAAAAGGCGGCAAGAGCTATGCCCGTAAGTGAAAGCATTGAAATTGACGAGGTGGATTTTGATTCTACGGAAATTGATACCCTCATAAGAGAAAAGGAACGCGCTTTCAGCGACGAAGAAAATCCTGAGAAAAAAACTTTTTCGCTAAAAAAGCATGCAAAAGATATGTCTATGTCCGGGGATGATGAAAAGGTGCCTTTGCCTAAAAAAGAAATAATCAGAAGAGTTGTGCTCGCAGTATCCATTATCCTCATAATCATTTCAGCAGGCATGCTCATTAACGAATACAGACTTGCCAAGCAGAATGAAAATGTGGAAGAAGAAGCCTCAAACCTTATTATTGAAGAAGCCACAACGAATAAAAAAGATGATAAAGACGACGATGAACCGGAAGTGCAGCTAACACCTGAACAGCAATGGGCGCAGATAAAGCAGGAATATCCCAATGTTATTTTTCCTGCAAATATCCAGCTCAAGTACGCCAAGCTCTATGCCGAAAACCAGGACTTTGTAGGCTATCTTTCAGCGGAAGGCGTCGGCCTTAACCTGCCCGTTGTGCAGTCTAATAACGATGAGGAGTACCTCAAAAAGAACTTCTACGGTCAAAGCACAAAATACGGCTGTCCATTTGTGACACACCTTAACAATATTGACCCACTTGATATGAATACGGTGATTTTCGGTCACCATATGAATAACAACACTATTTTCGGTACTCTTGACGCCTATAAAAAAATCGACGGCTTTAAGAAAGCTCCCGTAATAACATTCAACACACTTTATAAGGATTACAGTTGGAAAATAATTGCCGCTTTCATCACTAACGCTTACGGCAAAGATGATATTAACAACTACATTTTCCCCTATTATTTCACGAGTCTGAGTTCCTATGACCGCTTCTCGGCTTACCTCAACGAGCTTTCACAGCGTTCTCTTTATGACACAGGTGTTGATGTTGTGGCAACGGACAGAATTCTCACTCTTTCCACCTGCTCACACGAGTTTGAGGATGCACGTTTTGTTGTGGTTGCCCGTCTCGTAAGACCGGGCGAAAGCACAAGTGTTGACACCTCAAGGGCAGTTGTCAATTCAAATCCAAGGTACCCTCAGGCGTATTACAAAGCCAAAAAGATAAAAACCAACCCTTATAAAAACGCAAGCCAATGGCAAGTAGGATAATCGGAGGTAAAAACAATGAAACTGTTTATTTTAAATGACCTTTCAGCTTTTTCATCGGATACCGTTTTTAAAATCTGCCTCACCCTTGAGGAAAAGGGTCTTGCAGAAGAAAATATTGCGAGATATGAAAGTTATGACGATTTGCTGGAGGCTCTTATTCCCGCCCTTGAAGACGGTGAACATGTGCTTGTTGCGGCAGAGAACAACGATTATAATCTTGTAAAGCGTGCCGTTATAGGTAAAATCGGCTACGGTGAACTCTCTTCGAGTGAAATTGCAGAAACTATTGCGAAAAATGTAGGCGACTCGCTTGCAGATCTGGACCTTTCAGGTCACAGCCTTATAATGCACGGTGCTGTGCCTCTTTTAAGTGAAGACGGTCTTTACAGCGGCTTCTCACTGCAGGCTCTCTCAGGCAGATTAACCTGTCTGCCCCTTGACTTTATGAGAGTTGACGGCATTCTCGCCACCCTTAAAGATAAAATCATCGGCAGAGAAGAGCAGCTTCAGCAGCAGGGCGTTGAAAATGAAATCATTATGCCCGATTATGACCTTGAACCTGCCGTTTCCGATATGGTTAAGGCTCTCTCAGAAGAGGAAAAATCAATAGCTCTCGTAACAGGCGAAGCTTCAATGTGGGTCTATAATCTCTATGATAAAATAGACTATCTTACAGACTCTGTTAAGTTTATAGAAATAGGTGACGATGACTCAGAGGAAGAAAGCACGGCAGAAAGTGAAAGCGCCGTTATTATACGCCATGCAAAAGAGGCTATGCTCAGCGTCGGCACTGATTTCGGAGGTGCCGTATCGGACATTTATTCCACAGAAAATGAGGACGGCGAAACGGTGTACTTCGTTTATGCTGCTCTTGTTGACGCCGAAACAGCTAAAGCAAAAAAGATAAACATAAGTGACCCCGATAAATTAGGCGTTATTCTTCCCCACGCTCTGACACTGCTTTGTGACATGGTTGTCAAAAAGCTCGAAAGTGAAAAAAGAGCCAAGGCTCCTGCAGAGCCGAAAAAGCCCGAAGCAAAAAAGCCTGACAAAAAAATGATAGCCATTGCAGCGGCAATTATTCTTGTTGCACTTATTGCTCCTATCATTTTAGTTTTCGGCTTCCTCGATAAAGACGAGCCTACTACAAACGTACCTCCCACAAACGACATCAATGTTAATAATCCCGATGTTGACCCTGGTCAGAACTTCCCTTCAACAACTGACCCCTTCGGCGGCACAACCTTAGGCGGTGTTGTGAATATTGCTCCCGAACCCTCTGCCGCAGATGTTTCAGCAACACCCACGGTTGCTCCCCAGCCTTCAACAAAGGGTATTTTCACCTTCTATGTTTTCGGCTACGGACACGGTGTAGGCATGAGCCAGACAGGTGCAAACTACCTTGCAAATCAGGGCTGGACATGGGCGCAGATACTCGCTCACTATTACTATGATGCCAACACAGCAATCGTCACAGGCGACCCGTACCCCCAGAAGATCACCTATGCAGGTAATGAATATGAAACAAGAGAGTATCTGGCAAGAGCCCTCGAAAGCGAAATGGGTTCCTCTTTCCACAAGGAAGCACTTAAAGCTCAGTGCGTTGCAATTTATAATTTTGCCAAGCATTACAGCTATAATGTTTCCAAGGATGCTCACGCATTCTCAGCCTCGACACCCTCACAGGTAGTTTACACCGTTGTTGACGAGGTTATGGAAAACGGCTTCTATATCACTCACGGCGGTCAGACTGCGCTTACTCCTTTCCACGCAATGAGTGCAGGTACAACAACCTCATATTATAATGTTTGGGGCAATACCGGCGGCACAACAGTGCCTTACCTCACCGGTGCCAGAAAGAGCTACGGCGATTATCTTCACGAGGATTTCAAGAGTGTATATTCAATTTCAAGCGATGATTTCAAATCACTTGTTGAAGGTAATTCTGATCTGGGAGTAACACTCTCAGGTGACCCCTCAACATGGCTGACTATCGTTACACACGATCAGGCTGTCAAAAATGACGTGGGCTATGTTTCCACAATAAATGTGGGCGGCAAGGTTATCACAGGTTATGATTTCCGCATCAAGGTTATGGGCGGCAGAATCCGTTCACACTGCTTTGCACTTGTTTATACTCCCACTGCTTGACAACAGGCGAGCAATAGGGTATACTAAGTCTCAATAAGGTAAAAAACATTTTATTATAAAGGAGTGTCTACAATGGCATTAGTAACAACAAAAAAAATGTTCGAAGATGCATACAAAGGCGGCTATGCTGTCGGTGCATTCAACGTAAACAACATGGAAATCATCCAGGGTATCACAAGAGCTGCTAAGAAGCACAACTCACCCGTTATCCTTCAGGTTTCTGCAGGCGCAAGAAAGTACGCTTCACACGGCTATCTTGTTGCTATGGTTAAGGCTGCTGCAGAAGAAACAGGTCTTCCCATCGCTCTTCACCTTGACCACGGCCCCGATTTTGAAACATGTAAGGCTTGCATCGACGGCGGCTTCACATCAGTTATGATCGACGGCTCACACCTTCCCTATGAAGAAAACGTTGCTCTTACAAAGCAGGTTGTTGACTACGCTCACGCACACGGCTGTGTTGTTGAAGGCGAACTCGGTCAGCTTGCAGGCATCGAAGACGACGTTAACGTAAGCGAAGAAGATGCAAACTTCACAGACCCCGATCAGGTTTACGATTTCGTAACAAGAACAGGCGTTGACTCACTTGCTATTGCTATCGGTACAAGCCACGGCGCTTACAAGTTCAAGCCCGGTCAGAAGCCCCAGCTTCGTTTCGATATCCTTAAGGCTGTTGAAGAAAAGCTCCCCGGTTTCCCCATCGTACTTCACGGTGCTTCATCAGTTAACCAGGAAGATGTTAAGACAATCAATGCATACGGCGGCGAAATGCCCGATGCTATCGGTATCCCCGAAGATATGCTTCGTGAAGCTGCATCAATGGCTGTTTGCAAGATCAATGTTGACTCAGACATCCGCATCGCTATGACAGCTGCTGTTCGTAAGCACTTCAGCGAAAATCCCAAGCACTTCGACCCCAGACAGTATCTCACACCTGCAAGAGATGCTATTGAAGGCGTTGTATCACACAAGATCGAGACAGTTCTCGGCTGTGCTGACAAGGCATAAGATAAAATTCCAAACGGCTTCCACAGGGGAGCCGTTTTTTTATGTTCTCTTATCAGTAACAAGGAAGTAACTGCAGGTAACCGCTTGCGGCGGCTCCACTGCCGAATTTCATTCGGCAAGCGACACCGTCGCCCAAAATCGCAAAGCGATTTTTGTGGAGCCGCCACCTCTTCATCAAACTAACCAAAATCGTCAGTAAAGCAAACCTCCCCGAATCACTAAGAAAAACATCTCATAGCGTCTCCGGGAGCGAGCAGTGAATGAATTAAAGCAGAACAAAAGAACACGCACGGTAGAGAGCGTATAAAAAAGATAAAGTAGCGGTATCCTTTATTAGCACCCGTTTTAAATAGAGCAGTTGGGAAAAAAGCAGCTGTAAGGAAGAGAGTAGCTATGTGACTTTGCCGATAAGGAATAACTTCTTCCCAAATAGAAGATGCGCAGAAAAGGCAGTTAGTAAGAGTATGATGAAACTTCCTCGGCGAAGTCGCCCTGCGACTTACATCCACTAAAAAGGGCGCTTTTGATTACTTTTGCGCTCGCCTGTGCAAAAGTAATGCCCCCGTGGCGAGCGGAGTAGAGACTTATAGCCTTGTGAAAGAGGAACCTTAACTGAACTGATTTCCACATTTATCAGTAAACAGCAAAAGGTCAGCTTCTTTACGCTCATGCCGCTATGGCACTTCCTTTGTCCGGAGCGACAAGAACCCCTCAGTCAAAATCATAGAATGATTTTGACAGCTCCCCTTTCAGGGGCGCCGAGACGCAAAGGCGCTCTCGTTCTGTTTCGTAGCTTGTACTTTTTCAATACAGCCGTAGTCCGCCTTCAACTGCCAGACTACGAAGCGAAAAAGTCGGTGCTTTTTTATAAGCTTATATAATTTACATAATACGATGCTTTTTAAAAGCCTCATCCCGCCTTCGTCTGTATGCAGTTTCCGAAGCGGGAAAGTTTTGCCTGATAAATATAAAAAGAGCTGTCCACTATCGGGCAGCTATTTAATTCATAGTTCCGAATTCCCAATATGCACCTGAAGGTGCATGAATGAAATGGCTTCGGCTTAATATGACAAAATCTGCGATTTTATCGAGAATCTAAAAATGCTAAAAACAACCAAAAGGCAGAGGAAGCAACTCCTCTGCCTTTGTTTATATTAGTTTCCTTATTTCACATCCGTGATAACTTCCTTGAAGGAAGAAGCAAGACCTGCAAGTCCCTGAATCTCTGAAGGGATAATAATCTTTGTTGCCTTACCGTCTGCAGCAGCCTGGAATGCTTCAAGAGCACGAAGCTTGATAACTTCTTCGCTTGCGCCTGCCTCATTGAGAAGGCGGATACCTTCTGCAGTAGCCTGCTGAACCTTGATAATTGCCTCTGCCTGACCCTCAGCCTCAAGAATATGTGACTGCTTCTGAGCATCTGCACGAAGAATAGCTGATTCTCTTTCACCTTCCGCAAGAAGGATTGCACTCTTCTTTTCACCCTCTGCCTTGAGGATTGATTCACGGCGTTCACGCTCAGCCTTCATCTGCTTTTCCATTGCGTCCTGAATTTCTCTGGGAGGAATGATGTTCTTAAGCTCAACTCTGTTAACCTTGATACCCCAGGGGTCTGTTGCTTCGTCAAGAATTGCACGCATCTTGCTGTTAATGATGTCACGTGAGGTAAGAGTCTGGTCAAGCTCAAGTTCACCGATGATGTTACGAAGTGTAGTTGCCGTGAGGTTCTCGATAGCTGTCAGAGGATGCTCAACACCGTAGGTATACATCTTCGGGTCTGTAATTTGGAAATAGATAACAGTGTCAATCTGCATTGTAACGTTATCTTTTGTGATAACGGGCTGAGGCGGGAAGTCAACAACCTGCTCCTTAAGTGAAACAACCTTTGCAACCTTCTCGATAAAGGGAATTTTAAAGTGAAGGCCAACAGTCCATGTGGTCTGATATGCGCCGAGACGCTCAATAACAAATGCCTTTGCCTGCTGAACAACTCTGATGTTTTTGATAAGAATTGCAACAACGATAATTGTGAGAACTGCTAAAATTAAAAATCCGAAACCAAATTCCATAATAAAAATCTCCTTTTAAATATAATTTTTTTTACTTTACAATAAGTTTTACACCTTCAATGGCGACAACTGTTGTAACAGTACCTTTTTCTATTTTTTCGCCGCTTTCGCTTCGTGCCGACCACTCTTTGCCAAGGCACTTCACTGCCCCCGTACCTGAGAGATTATCAATTTCCTCTGTTACGGTACAAGGTTTGCCGATGACCATATCTGCATTTGTGGGCTGATGCTTGCTCTTGTTAAAAAACTTCTTCGCAAGAGCCCTTGTCGGTATGAGAGTAATAATAGTAACTGCAATAAACAGAACTATCTGCAACCATAAAGAACCGCCTGCAACAGATGTGATAAGAGCCGCAAGAGCACCGAAGGCAAACCAGACTGTGACAAGGTTTACCGTTGCCGCTTCAATGACAAACAGCGCAATCATTGAAACGAGCCAAAAAATTGTCATTTCCTTCACTCTTTCTACCTCCTTTTCTTCCGGACATAAATTATCCGGATACAATTTAATATTATGATATGCGACGCGGTTTGTCAATATGTTTTTCTCATTTTGGCATCTGTCACACACTCCAAATATTTACACCGATGCATCTGATTTATTTTTTATTTGGATTGTCTTAATTATACCGCAGATAAAATATATAGTAAATGATATTTTCAGCAAAATAGACTGCCTTAATTTCACTGAAAAAGCAAATTATCTTTACTTTGAGTAAATATTCTTTTTGCGCACCTCGTATTCCTCTTTGTCAATTGCACCTGTTGCAAGCATTTTTTCGCACCAGAGCTGCAAGGATTCCGTTGCAACTGAAATATGCTCCAGCTTCTGCTGTATGCGAATGAAATCATCCATTTCGTGAGAGTCTATTCTGCCGTTATAGGTAATTTCCACAAGGCGGTCCTTTTCGTTATTCATAGAATTGAGATATGCCAGCATTTCGAGAACTATCTGAGACAGCTCGGAGACCTTGATTTCAGGCACATATTGCTGTCCTATGGGACACTGCCGTGAACAGTAGTGATTACACAGATGGGGTGCTTTGTATCCCTTTGCCATAGAAAGTATATCCTCAGGGTGAGGAATAATTCTTTCGTTTTCTATTTTTTCAATGCGTTCGGGAGACATACCCTCAAGAATTTCACTTGCCCTTTCTCTTGTCAGGTCAAGATTTTCTCTTGTGATGTGATAGATGTTTTTGTTTTCTTTAACGGAAGCTCTTGCCATGGTATTTCTCCTTAATATATGTTACCCTAATTATATCATTGGCAGTTTAAACCGTCAAGCATAAAAAAACAGCCTTGGAAAACCAAGACTGTTTTATATGAAATTTATCCGAACATTGCCAGCAAGAAGCCTGCGGCAACTGCCGAGCCGATAACACCGGCAACATTGGGACCCATAGCATGCATAAGAAGGAAGTTTTTGGGGTTATACTTTCTGCCTTCGTTCTGGCATACACGAGCCGCCATGGGAACAGCGCTTACGCCTGCGGCACCGATAAGGGGATTAACCTTGCCTTTGGTGATAATGTAAAGAAGCTTGCCAAGAAGCAGACCGCCTACTGTTGAGAAAGCGAATGCTGTAAGACCAAGCACAACAATCTTAATGGTCTGTAGGCTCAGGAAGGTCTGTCCGTTTGCTGTTGCACCTACGGTTACACCAAGAAGGATGGTGACAATATTCATAAGTGCATTCTGTGCTGTGTCTGAAAGTCTGTCAACAACACCGCATTCCTTAAACAGGTTACCCAGCATAAGCATACCGAGAAGGGGTGCAACTGAGGGAAGAATGAATGCACAGATTACCAGTACAACAACAGGGAAGATAATCTTTTCTGTTTTGCTGACCTTGCGAAGCTGTTTCATTTCAACTTTACGCTCTTTTTCTGTTGTCAGAGCCTTCATAATGGGCGGCTGAATGAAAGGAATAAGAGCCATGTAAGAATAAGCCGCAACAGCGATGGGGCCTAAAAGGTGGCTGGCAAGCTTGCCTGTAAGGAAGATAGCCGTGGGGCCGTCTGCACCGCCGATGATAGCTATTGATGCAGCTTCCTCGGGAGTAAAACCGAGAACAATTGCAATAATAAATGCAACATAGATGCCGAGCTGTGCTGCCGCACCCAGAATAAGTGAAACCGGGTTAGAAAGAAGCGGTCCGAAGTCTGTCATACATCCAATGCCAAGGAAAATAAGACATGGGAAAATACTCGACTTAACGCCGGCATATATAAGTCTCAACACGCCTGTGTCGTACCAATGAGCACCCTCAACAATGTTTGAGGTATCCATAAGACCTGTGGGGTCATCCATGAGACCTGCACCGGGAAGGTTGGCAAGTAAAATACCGAAAGCAATAGGTACGAGAAGAAGGGGCTCACACTTCTTTGCAATTGCAAAATAAAGGAGTACAAATGAAACGAGAATCATAACAAGGTTCTGCCACAGAAATGTGCCATCGGCAAAAAGAGCCGCAAAGCCTGAAGATTCCCATAAGCCGGTAAGAACGTCTGCAATCATCTTATTTGTCTCCTTTCTTTTCGTCCATAAGTCTTATTGACTTAAAGCTGAGTCTTTCAAGAGGGATGCCGCTTTTTTTGCTGACAATAGCCATAATAACTGCGGCTGTTTTTTCGTCTGTGTCAATAAGCTCCACCTGACCCTGTGAAACATACGGTGCAGTGGACTCTGCCGCTGCAGCCGGTACATTGGCTTCGGGAGCCTTGGCAGTTTTTGCTTCAATTGCTCTTATTGCCTTTGAGACTAAAATTATAAGACCTGCAATAATTGCAAGAATAAGCATAACTGTCACTATGCCTATAGCCGAAACAGCGAGTGCTTCGCTTAAAGGCATCTTTAAAGAACTGCTTAATAAAAGCATTTTCGTTCCTCCTGTTCTGAAAAATGAGGCTATCGGGGCGACAGCCTCATAAAATAATTAGTCTTCTTTGTCTTTCTTTTCGGGTAAGCTGTTGAGTGCATTAACGAAAAGTACGATAACGGCTGTTACCGCAAAGATGCCGAGCATTCCTTTGCCCATATAAGGAAGAGAGGCAAGGAAAGCATCAAAATCAATAGCAAAATTCATATCCTTTTCCTCCTTTATCAGCTGAAGAATGTAAGTATGAGACCGCCGGCAATAACCGAAGCAATCTGACCTGAAACATTAACACCGATTGAGTGCATAAGAAGGAAGTTCTGATTGTCTTCCTCAAGACCCATTTTATGAACAACACGGGCTGACATGGGGAATGCAGAAATACCTGCTGCACCAATCATGGGGTTTATCTTCTTCTTTGTAAAGAGGTTCATAAGCTTTGCAAGCATAACACCTGCGAAGGTGTCGAAAATGAATGCAAACAGACCGAGACCGATAATAAGTAAGGTGTCAACCGTGAGGAATTCCTCTGCACGCATACGCGCTGAAATTGTGATGCCGAGGAAAATTGTGATAAGGTTTGCAAGAACCTTCTGTGCTGTTTCTGAAAGTGAGTTGAGAACACCGCACTCTCGGATAAGGTTACCGAACATAAGGAAACCGATAAGTGCAACAGCATCGGGAGCTACAACACCTACAATAATTGTAACAACTATGGGGAAAAGAATCTTTGTTGCCCTTGAAGGAGTCTTACCTGCAGTGTTATCCATACGGATAAGACGTTCCTTCTTTGTGGTGCAGAGCTTGATGATTGGCGGCTGAACCAGGGGCACGAGAGCCATATAGGAGTAAGCAGCAACCATAATTGCACCCACATATTTTGAACCGAGTTCCATTGAAACAGCAATAGCTGTGGGGCCGTCAGCCGCACCGATAATACCGATTGAAGCAGCGTCTTTTATGTCGAAGCCCATAAGTGAAGCAAGACAAAGTGTGAAGAAAATGCCAAACTGTGCTGCCGCACCGAACAGCATAAGCTTCGGATTGGTCAGAAGCGGGGTGAAGTCAATCATTGCACCGATACCGATGAAAAGAACCAGAGGCATAAGCTCACCGAACTCATTGTCGATACCGAAACGGAAGAGAACATCAATAATATGCTTTGCGCCTGAATTGGGAAGGTTGATAAGAATTGCACCGAAGCCCATGGGAAGAAGAAGGGAGGGTTCCATTTCCTTTTTAATTGCAAGGTAAATGAGAATACCACCTATGATCCACATAGCAACCTGCTTGAATTCAAGGGTCGCAAAATTCGCGAGTAAGTCGGCCATTTAATTACACCTCCGTACTCAGATAACAGCAAGTACGTCGTCTGTGTTAACGGTTGAACCCTTGGAAACAAGAACCTGCTTTACAGTACCGTCACAGGGAGCAACGATATCGTTTTCCATTTTCATAGCTTCGAGTACCATAAGCACGTCGCCTGCCTTGACAGCCTGTCCTACGCTTACGCTGACAGCGAGGATTGTGCCGGGCATGGGTGAAGGAATTGTTGTGCCTTCTGCTGAAACAGCCTGTGCTGCGGGTGCGGGAGCTGCTGCAGGTGCAGGTGCTGCAACGGGAGCTGCTACAGGTGCTGCGGCTGCGGCACTTACGTTTGTTACAACTGCTTCCTGCTCTGTAACTTCTACTTCGTAATTTTTACCGTTTAAATTAACAACATATTTCATGATTATTTATCCTCCATAAGTTTAATTGAATTAAATTTAAGTCTTTCAAGGGGAATTCCTGTTTTATCTGAAACAATAGCCATAATAACTGCCGCTTCCTTTTCTTCAACACCGCTGAGCACGGGACCGGTGTAAACCTGCACGGGTGCTGCTACGGGTGCAACTTCAACGGATGCAGCTTTGATTTCTGTGGGAGCCTTCTTTGCGTTTATAGCTTTCATGATATACACATAAGCTATGAAACCTACCGCAAAAACCGATACCGTAATTGCAGGAATAGGAAGGTCGCCTGCCACCGTAATAGCTGTGGGGCCATCAGCACCGCCGATAATGGCAACGGATGCTAATAAATTCATAAAATTCATCTTCCGGCCTCCTTATACTTCTCTGATAGTATACTTGAAGGTGTTTCTTGCCTTTTCGTCACGCTTATCAAAGAAAGCTTCTGCCTGGGTGGGGAATGCGATGTATGAAAGTACATCTTCGTCGCTCTTAGCCTTGTCGCCGATTTCAGCCTTAGCCTTTTCGAAGTAAGGCTCAAGGGTGTCTGCAAAACGGCAGGTTACCGGCTCTTCATCGCCGAGAATTTTCTTAGCGAGGTCAGCATTAACTTCACCGGGCGCTTTGCCGTAGAAGCCGAAGAAGTAGTTTTTGATTTCCTTTGAAATATTCTTATATCTCTCGCCTGCAAGAACGTTTGATGTTGCCTGAACACCAACCATCTGGCTCATGGGAGTAACAAGAGGAGGATAACCGAGATCTTCTCTTACTCTGGGCACTTCTGCGAGAACTTCCTCAAACTTATCAAGCTTGCCGGCAGCTGTAAGCTGAGCAACAAGGTTTGAGAGCATACCGCCGGGTACCTGATAAACGAGAGCGTCTGTATCTGTTGCAAGCACAACAGGATTGAGAAGACCGCTTTCGAGAGCCTTTGCTCTCACGGGCTTAAAGAAGTCATTGATCTTCTTGAGTGAATCCATATTTACGTCAACATCGTAGCCCTGCTGCTTGAGAGCGTAAACAAGTGTTTCCGTGGGAGGCTGTGATGTGCCGCCTGAGAAGCATGAGATAGCTGTATCAATTACGTCTGCGCCTGCTTCAACTGCCTTCTGGAGTGTGAGAGCACCGAGACCTGTTGTTGAGTGTGTGTGTACTACAAGGGGAAGTTTAACCTCAGCCTTGATAGCCTTAACAAGGTCATATGCTTCCTGGGGTCCCATGATGCCTGCCATATCCTTGATGCAGATTGACTTAACGCCCATCTTTTCCATATCCTTAGCCAGCTTAACATAGTTGTCAAGTGAATGGATAGGTGAAAGTGTGTAGCAGATTGTACCTGAGGGATGTGCGCCGCATTTAAGAGTTTCGTCAACAGCCACTTCGATATTACGAAGGTCGTTGAGAGCGTCGAAGATACGGATAATGTCAATGCCGTTTTCAACTGACTTTCTGATGAATGCTCTTACAACATCATCGGGATAGTGCTTATAGCCGAGAAGGTTCTGACCGCGAAGGAGCATCTGAAGCTTTGTGTTAGGACAAGCCTTGCGGATTTTTCTGAGTCTTTCCCAGGGATCTTCATTAAGATAACGAAGACATGAATCGAAGGTTGCACCGCCCCAGCATTCAAGTGAATAGTAGCCTGCTTTGTCAAGTTCTCCGAGGATAGGCTCAAAAGCCTCGAAGGGCATTCTCGTTGCAATCAGAGACTGATTGGCGTCACGCAGAATGGTTTCTGTGAATTGAACTTTCATAAAAATCACCCCATGTTTTTATTGTTTTCGCAGAGAATAAATTTCTGCATTGATTTACATAATAACGGTAAATAAAAGCAAATAATCCAACTTCTTGCTATTATATATCATACGAAAAAATTACGATAATTTCAATAGTTTTTTCAATCTTTAGTAGTTTGCTCATTTTTCTCAAAATTAGTTGCAATTTTTTATGAAAAATGTTAATCTTTATAATGTAATAATAATTTATTATACTGTATATCTACACTTTACTTTCAGGAGGATTGAAATGAAACTTACAGACAGCATTGTTTATGTAGGCGTAAACGATAAAAATATAACTCTTTTTGAGGGGCAGTATCCCGTAGAAAAAGGCATGGCATATAATTCATATGTCATTATCGATGAAAAGGTTGCAGTTATGGATACAGTTGAAGCTTCATTCACTCACGAATGGCTTGACAACATTCAAAAGGCTCTCGGCGGCAAAGCTCCCGATTATCTCATAGTTCAGCATATGGAGCCTGACCATTCGGCTAATATCAAAAACTTCATGAACGCATATCCCAAAGCAAAAATCGTGGGTAACGCAAAAACCTTCACTATGATTTCACAGTTTTTCGGCGATAGCTATGAAGACAGACGCCTTGTTGTGGCAAACGGCGACACCCTCTCACTGGGCGAACATGAGCTTACATTTGTTTTCGCGCCTATGGTGCACTGGCCTGAGGTTATGATGACCTATGACAGCAAAGATAAGGCGCTGTTTTCTGCTGACGGCTTCGGTAAATTCGGCACTGTTGACGCTGACGAAGAATGGGAAGCAGAAAGTGCAAGATATTATTTCGGCATCGTGGGCAAATACGGTGCGCAGGTGCAGGCGGTGCTCAAAAAAGCCGCTGAACTCCCCATAGAAAAAATCCTGCCCCTTCACGGCCCCATGCTTATGGGTAATCTCGGACATTATATCAACCTTTATGATAAGTGGTCATCATATACACCCGAAAAAGAAGGTGTGGTCATCGCCTACACATCAATTTACGGCGGTACTAAAGCAGCTGTGCTTTCACTTGCAGAAAAGCTAAAAGCTAAGGGCGCTCCTGAGGTTATTCTCCACGACCTTGCAAGAGAAGATGTGTCCTATGCCGTCAGCGATGCTTTCCGCTATAATAAGCTTGTGCTTGCCACCACTACCTATAACGGCACTATTTTCCCCTTTATGAACAGATTTATTGATGCTCTGACAGAAAGAGGATTCCAAAACAGAACAATCGCTCTTATAGAAAACGGCACATGGGCAAGTCTTGCGGCAAAGAAAATGACGGACAAGCTTTCCGTGTGCAAAAATCTCACCTTCTGCGAAAACACCGTCACACTCAAATCCGTGCTTAGTGCAGACTCCGCAAAGACCCTTGAAGCACTCAGTGATGAGCTTACGGCAGAGTACGACAAAAAAGAGGCTGACGATATGACAGCTCTTTTCAAAATCGGTTACGGACTTTATGTAGTTACTTGCCGTGACGGCAAAAAGGATAACGGCCTTATTGTCAACACCGTTTCACAGCTTACAAGTCAGCCCAACCGCGTCAGCGTAACAATCAACAAGGCTAACTATTCACACCACATAATCAAAAACACAAAAAAGATGAATGTCTGCACTCTTACAACTGAAGCACCCTTTGAGCTTTTCAAAAACTTCGGCTTCAGAAGCGGCATAAACTGCGATAAGTTTGAGAATGTCTATGCAAAGCGCAGTGAAAACGGACTTTACTACCTGACAAAATGTATCAACAGCTATATGTCACTTGAAGTTGAGCAGTATGTTGACCTGGGCACCCACGGAATGTTTATCTGCCGTGTGACAGAGGCTAAGGTTGTCAGCGGCGAAGAAACTATGACCTACAGCTACTATCACGCAAATGTCAAACCTCAACCGAAAACCGAGAGCAAAAAAGGCTATGTCTGCAAAATCTGCGGATATATCTATGAGGGCGAAGAACTGCCGGCAGATTTCGTCTGTCCTCTTTGCAAGCACGGTGCGGAAGACTTTGAGAAAATCAGCAATTGAAAAAAGCCCCGGATGGGGCTTTTTTATTTGCTGTTTACCATTTCGGTGTACATATCGCATATCTGGTTCACTTCGCCGTGAGCCACAACCTGACCCTTCGTCAGGATAATGGCCTTGTTGCATAGCTTTTTTACTCTGTCAGTGCTGTGTGAAACAAAAAGCACCGTAACGCCGTCGTCCATCATGTCGAGAATTCTCTGCTCGCTCTTTTCCTTAAACGCGGCATCGCCTACACTGAGAACCTCATCGAGAATAAGCACATCGGGCTTCACTGCCGTAGCAATGGCAAAACCCAGTCTTGATTTCATACCCGATGAATAGCTTTTTAAGGGAGCATTGATAAATTCCTCAAGCTCTGAGAATGCTACAATTTCATCATATTTTTCATCTATAAATTTTCTTGAAAAGCCCATTGTGGTGCCGTAAAGATAGATATTTTCCTTGCCTGAATAGTTAGGGTCAAAGCCTGCACCAAGCTCAAGCATAGGCGCAACGGTACCAACAACCTTAACGCTTCCCATTGTGGGCTTGAGCACCCCGGCAATGGTTTTGAGAAGGGTACTTTTACCTGCACCGTTAAAGCCCATAACACCTACACGGTCGCCTTTTTCAACTTTAAAGGAAACATCCTTCAATGCCCAGAACTCCGTATAGTGAAGCTTTCTCGTAATGAGCCTTATAAAATATTCCTTTGCACTGTCAACACGCTCACGGTTAAGGCGGAAAAGCATGCTGACATGATTTACTTCAATTGCATATTCTTTCAAAACATCAGCCTGCCTTTCTTAAATGTGAAGAATAAATTTGTCCTGAAGCTTATAGAAAAGTAATGTACCAACAAGGAGAATTGCCACAGCAAAACCACCGCAATAAATCAGTGAGAAGGGGTCGAAGTAAGCAGCAAAATCTGCGCTGTGAAGCACTGCCGCACGGAACATATCTATTATGCCGCAAAGGGGATTGAGCCTGAGTATCATAGCCTGCCACGAGCCCTCGCTGAAGCCAAGCTTATCTATAGTGTAAACAATGGGGGTAACATAGAAAAGAAGCATTGTAAAAACATCATAAAGATTTTCTATATCCTTAAAGAAAACATCGAGAGTTGCAAGGAACATACCTATGCCAAGGCACATTATAAATAAAATTATTATAGGTACCACGGCAAATGCCACATAGCCGGTCATAGGTATGGGGTCTCTGCCCGTCAGGTTAAAGAAAAGTATAACCAGTACCAGCACAGAAAGGGAAATAAGGAATGTGACAAAGGTGGAAAGCACCACCGATAAGGGATAGATATATTTTGGCACATAAACCTTTTTAATAATAGACGCACTGCCTCTTATGGACTTCATCGCCTTTTTTGTGCTTTGAGTAAAGAACTCATAAAGCAGACGACCCGTAAGCAGATAAACAGGATAGTTGACTACTTCCTTTGAATCTCTGCCGAAAAGATTGCTGAAAACAATAGTAAGAACTATCATTGTAAGCAGAGGCTGTAAAAATGTCCAGAAAACGCCCAATACAGAGTTTCTGTACTGCAGTTTTATTTTCTTTATAACAAGCTCACGCAAAAGGTGGCGGTATTTCATAAATTTATCGGTGTAAGCACCGACCTTAGCTTTTGACGACAAACTTTACGCCTCCCGAAATCTATAATTAAAATTATTATACCACAGTTTTCCTTTCTTTACAATAGTTTGTTTTAACAGAAAAGCCACATTTGTAAGCAGACAAATGTGACTTTTTTCGTGCGAAAGACTGACCAAAAGTAGTATAAACCGAGGTAAAAAAGACTAAAAGTAGTGTAATCTATCTATGCTTCTTCTCACTCTCTCGTATTTCATGTAATGAATATGTTTTTTCACAGGCAGAACACAGAAACTCTGTCCAGAAAAATTTGATATTTCCCTCCATATAGGTATCCCCGGATGAAAAATCGAAGTTCTTTGCTTCTTCAGATTTTGAATTAACGACCTTCGAAACCTTAATTGTTGTAAGCAAACCATTGCAAGAGGGACAATAGTGCTTCTTGAACCGTACCCAAA
Source organism: Acutalibacteraceae bacterium (assembly GCA_045537315.1). Taxonomy (GTDB): domain Bacteria; phylum Bacillota; class Clostridia; order Oscillospirales; family Acutalibacteraceae; genus UBA6857. The sequence continues at coordinate 9,184 of JAZSPF010000042.1, read as the reverse complement.
AAGGTCTTGACCATTCTCTTTTTACACCGTGAATTTTCAAGCGGATCACCCCTTTTCAACGACATTATATCACAAAAATTTATACTTTTATTTATACTTTTCAATGATATATCGCTGACGCGATATGATATACAGCAAGCTGTATGATATATTTGCTCTGCAAATATGATATAATATCCATTCCTTCATATGCCGCAGGCATATATCATCGCTCGCAGAGCGATATCATATCGAAGATATATCACCCGTTCCCCAAGAAACGGATATCATTCAAAAAAGCCACCTTTGTCTACCTGACAAAGGTGGCTTTTTTCGTGGAGCTGGAAACGTGACTCGAACACGCGACCTGCGCATTACGAATGCGCTGCTCTACCAACTGAGCTATTCCAGCAGATGTGAATTTAATTATACTCAAAACTTATATTATAATCAAGTAGTTTCGTAAAATTATTTTTGCAGCCCAGTCCCAAGCGAACCGAGCTGCAATTCATAATTCATATTTCCTAATTCATAATTTGTCTTATGTCTTTACCGCAGAAATATACCGCCATGCTGCTGCCGATAATTCTTGATGCCACACGCTGGGTATATCTGTCAGCAATCTCGCTTATGGCAAGGTTAGTGCTTATAATTGTAGGCAGTGAAGAGAGAATTCTGCTGTTTATTATGTTATAAAGCTCTGCATTGGTATACTGAGTTGAAAACTCTGTGCCAAGGTCATCAATAATAAGCAGGTCACATGTGAGAATATCCTCTTTGATGCTGTCTTCTCTGGGCAGTCTGCCGAAATGCTCAGCCTCAAGCTTATCCATTATTGACTGTACACTGCCGTAGTAAACATCATAGCCTCTATCAATAACCACATTTGCAATAGCAAGTGAGAGGTGTGTTTTTCCAAGACCTGTTTTGCCGTACATAAAAAGGCCCTGTGAATCGGGAGTGAAGTTTTCCGCGTAGTCTTTAAGGTATTCGTAGGTGTTTTTCATATGCTCACGCTGGTTTACACCTATTGCGGTGTCTGTTACATCGGGATACCTGTCAAGACGGAAGCTCCGGAAGGTGCAGGTCTTAAGAGGTGAGTTTGCACCCATCTCTTCTCTGGCAACATCTCTTATGAGCTTGCGGTAGCACTGACAATAAAACTCCTTATTGAATCCAGTGTCTTTGCAGATTTCGCAGTTATATTTCGTCTCAAGATAATCCTCAGGGAAGCCTGCTCCCACAAGAAGCTCTTTTCTTTTAGCCTGAGCCTTAAGATTAGCCTTTGCAAGTGACATGATGTATTCATCAAGATTTGCTCCCATACCAACAGCTTTGACAACATCGGCACCGTGTGAAGCCATTTCTCTTTCCACGGCGAGAATTTCAGGACAGGCGGCAACGGCAGCTGAGTGACGCATATCTGCCTCTCTTTCAGCTTTAGCTTTTCTCTGGCTGAGAATTTCCTTTGCTTTTATATATACGCTTCTTTTGTAAGACATATTTTCACCTTCTTAGTTTGACTTTGGTTTGGTGTACTTGAGACCGATTGCTTTTTTTGTGAATGCATCCATATCATAGGAGGGTTCATCCTTTAAAAGGTCGGGAGTGTTTTTGTTCTGAGTTTTTTTCTGAGGCTTTTTGCTTTCTCTTGCTTCAAGCCACTTGGCTTTTTCCTTCTGTATATCCATAGGTGTCTTAACACCTTTTTCGTGCCAGTTCCTTATTATTTTGTCCATATATGGCAGGCTCATTTTGCCCGTAGCGTTGATAGTTTCCTCATAAGCGTAATAAATCATATCAGCGTCATAGCCGTATTCCTTTATCCAGCAGGTGAGAAGCTTTCTCTGCTTTTCTGTGGGTACTCTGTTGGTTATATCTGTCAGTGAGCGAAGCTTATTCCAGGTTTCATTCACTACATTGTGCTCTTCAATATACTCCATAGCGCCCTCAAGGGTGTCGATGCCAAGTTCGCTCCAGCTTTTGCCGATTTTTGCAATTGAGGAAAAGCCTGTTTTCTTCTGTGAAACAGCATATTCCACTGCCATAAGTATAACCTCAAATGGTAAGCCGTAGCTGTCGTGCATCATAATAAGCACCGACTGACCGTCGTAGCCTATGGTTTTGCCCAAAGCTTTCTGAGCCTCGGCAAAAAGATCTGCGAATTCTTTACATTCCTGAAGTCTGACTGCTATCTGCTCATAGCTGGGTCTTGAAATAGGGATATCGCTTACCTTGCGAATCTCCTTTTCCGACACTGCCACAGGCTCAATTTTAACCTCGGCAACACTCTCAATATGTAAAAGGGGCTTTGCTTCTTCGTTTTCTTTTGTCAGAAGGCCTCTTTCTGACCAGAATATCATTGCATCCTCAACATCGGTTTTGTCATAGCCTAAGGCTGAGGCAATTTCAGCAGAGTCGGGGTCACTGTCCGCATGGCGAAGCATATAGAGCATTACTTTCAGTTGTAACACACTTGCAAGACGTATGTTATCGTCAACTACGCAGGCAGGTACGGCAAAAATATTTTTATATGCATAGGGGTTAATTTTATAATCCATAATTTGCCTGTTTTCTCCTTGTTTTTTGGGGTAAAACAGGGCAAGTTTTTCCTTGCCCTGTGAAATATCAATATTTACCTAAATACTTATCGATTTCCCACTGGGAAACTCGTGTGCTGTATTCCTTCCACTCTTCTTCTTTGGCTTCAACATACTTCTCAAAAACATGTTCACCTACTGCCATTTTTGCAAAGTCGCTGTATTTGAATTCTCTTATTGCATCATAGAGTGTCTTGGGCAGTGAGTGGATACCCTCTGCTTTTCTCTCATCGGGAGTAAGATGGAAAATGTTTGAATCCTTAGGTGAGGGAGGAGTCATACTCTTTTCTATACCGTCAAGACCTGCCTGCAGAACTGCCGCCATAACAAGATAGGGGTTTGCAGAGGGGTCCGGGTTGCGAAGCTCAATTCTTGTGCCTGCACCTCTTGCAGTGGGGATACGCACAAGGGGACTTCTGTTTTTGGCTGACCATGCGATATATACGGGTGCCTCATAGCCGGGAACAAGTCTCTTATATGAGTTGACTATAGGGTTTGTGATAACGGTGATTGCCTTGATGTGATGCATTACACCTGCAATGAAGTTATATGCAACACTGCTCAGACCTGCATTGTCTTCACTGTCACAGAAAGCATTTACTCCGTCTTTGAAAAGTGAGATGTTTATATGCATACCTGAGCCGCAGATACCGTAAATGGGCTTGGGCATAAAGGTTGCATAAAGACCGTGGGAATTGGCAAGGTTCTTGACAACATATTTGAAAGTCATAACATTGTCAGCTGTTCTGAGAACTTCGTCATATTTGAAGTCAATCTCGTGCTGAGCAATAGCATTTTCATGGTGCGATGCCTCAATTTCAAAGCCCATTTTTTCAAGACAGAGACAGATATCCTTTCTGCATCTCTCACCTCTGTCAACGGGACCTAAATCAAAGTATCCGCCGTGGTCATAAGTCTTTGTGGTTGCCTTGCCCTGCTCGTCAAGATGGAAAAGGAAAAACTCACACTCGGGGCCCACACAGCAGGTGTAGCCCATATCTGACGCACGCTTGATAGCACGTCTTAAAACATATCTGGGGTCGCCCTCAAAGGGTGTGCCGTCTGCCTTATAAACATCGCAGATAAGTCTTGCAGTCTTGCCTGATGTCTCGTCCCAGGGAAGGATTACAAAAGAGTCAAGATCAGGATGTAAGCTCATGTCGCTTTCTTCAATTCTGACAAAGCCGTCAATTGATGAGCCGTCAAACATACAGCCGTTACCCAAAGCCTTTTCAAGCTGGCTTGTGGTTATGCTCACACTTTTGAGCATACCGAGAATATCGGTAAACTGCAGGCAGATGAAATCAACCTGCTCCTCTTTTGTTATACGGATTATATCCTCTTTGGTGTATTTTGCCATAATCTCTCCTCTTTCTTTCGGGAAATAACTTGATTATATTCTAGATAACTATATCATTTATCTTAAGTTTTGTCAATGAAAATATAAATCAAAACAGTTCCTTTATATAACATGGCAAAAATTTGCAGTTTGCTTGCTGACGATTTATGTCAGTGTGATGAAGCGGGCGGCGGCTCCGCAAAAATCGCTTTGCGATTTTGTGCGACAGCGTCGCTTGCCGAAGCACCGCTTCGGCAGCGGAGCCGCCCCCCATGCAAAATTTACCGCTTTTTATCGTTAAATAGCACTAAAAGCTCCCTTTTTTTCTGTCATATATAACAGACTTGACTATTTTTGTCTCTTACTATTGAAATTCTCTCAATTTTAGTATAAAATAACCATATAAATAAGAAAAACTAATGTTTTCTATAGATAATTTTGGAGGTTTTGTATGAATTATTCACTTACAAAGAAGCAAGCAAAGGATTTAATTTCCGGCAAGCTTTCACACTACTTCGGTGTTTCTACACAGGAAGCAACCGATGAGCAGTACTACAAGGCAGTTGCTCTTGTTGTCAGAGAGCTTATGCACGAGGGTGTGCGTGAATTCAGAGCTGAAGCAAATAACGTTAACTCAAAGAAAATATACTACCTCAGCATGGAATTCCTTATGGGTCGTTCACTCAAGAACAACCTTTATAATCTTAACCTGACAAAGGTAATGACAGATGCCCTCAAGGATTTCGGCATCAAGCTTGAAAAGCTCTATGACTGTGAGCCTGATGCAGGTCTCGGCAACGGCGGTCTGGGCAGACTTGCCGCCTGCTATCTCGACGGTCTTGCAACTCAGGGCTATTACGGCATGGGCTACAGTATTCTTTATGAGTGCGGCATCTTCAAGCAGAAGCTTATTGACGGTTGGCAGACTGAGCTTCCCGACTTCTGGCTTCCCGGCGGTGAAGTGTGGCTCGCACCCAGAGAAAAAGACACCTTTACAGTACGTTTTGGCGGTGAAGTAATCGACAATTGGGATAATCAGTACCACAGTGTTGAATACAGAAACACAAGTGACATTATCGCTGTGCCCTATGATATGTTTGTTAGCGGTAAAGACGGCAGAGGCATCTCAATTCTTCGTCTGTGGAAGAGTAAGGCTCCCTCACTTGATATGAGACTTTTTGACCAGGGTCAGTATATGAAGGCTGTTGAGCAGCAGGCTATGGCTGAGGTTATCAGCAAGGTGCTTTATCCCTCAGACAATCATCCCGAAGGCAAGTCACTTCGTCTCAAGCAGCAGTACTTCCTTGTTTCAGCTTCAATTCAGGATATTGTCAACAGACACCTTCGTCACTTCGGCAGTGTTGACTCACTCCCCGAAAAGAATGCTATCCACATCAACGACACACATCCCACACTTTCAATCCCCGAGCTTATGAGAATTCTTCTTGACGAGTGCGGCTACAGCTGGGATGATGCATGGAATATCGTAACAAAAACAACAGCTTACACTAACCACACGGTTATGAAGGAAGCTCTCGAATGCTGGAGCGAAGACCTCGTAAGAAGCCTTCTTCCCAGAATTTATCAGATTATCAAGGAAATCGACAACAGATATCGCAGCTACATCTGGAACACCACCTTTGATGCAGGCAAGGTTGAAGAAATGGCAATTATCTCAGGCGGTGTAGTAAGAATGGCTAACCTCTGTGTTGCTACCTGCCACAGTGTCAACGGCGTTTCAGCTCTTCACTCACAGATTCTCAAGGATACTGTTTTCAATTCCTACTACAACCTGACTCCCGATAAATTCAAGAATGTGACAAACGGTATTGCTCACAGACGTTGGCTCTGTCAGGCTAACCCTGAGCTTACAGCATACATCACCGAGCTTATCGGCGACAACTTTATCTATAATGCAGACAAACTTGAGGACCTGAGAAAGTTTGCAAAGGATAAGAAAGTTCTCAAGAACATTGAAAAAATCAAGACAAACAATAAGAAGGCTTTTGCTGCTCTTGTTAAGAAGCAGACAGGCGTTGTTCTTGACCCGAATTCAATTTTTGATGTACAGGTCAAGCGTCTTCACGAATACAAGCGTCAGCACCTGAACGCACTTCAGATTGTGGCAAGGTACCTTGAAATCAAAGATAACCCCGACGGTGACTATGTGCCCAGAACATATATCTTCGGCGCAAAGGCAGCTTCAGGCTACTTTATGGCTAAGAAGATTATCGAGTTTATCTGCGCTCTTTCACAGCTTGTCAACAATGACCCCGACATGAAGGGCAGACTCAAGGTTGTTTATCTTGAAGATTACAACGTAACAATGGCCGAAAGACTTATGCCCGCTGCCGATGTCAGTGAGCAGATTTCTCTTGCAGGTACTGAGGCAAGCGGTACCGGTAACATGAAGTTTATGATTAACGGTGCTCTCACTCTCGGCACTCTCGACGGTGCTAACGTTGAAATCCACGAGGCAGTCAGCGATGACAATATGTTCCTCTTCGGTATGACAACACCCGTAGTAAATGACCTTAAGAGACGCGGCTATCAGCCGATGAATTACTTTAACAACAACGCCGAACTCAGACGCGTTATCGAGTTTATTCAGGCAGGTATCGGCGGTAAACAGTTCCCCGAAATCGGCAACACAATTATCCACCACGACCCCTATATGGTACTTGCTGACTTTGCAGATTACAGAGCAGCTCAGAAGAAGATTGACGAAGTGTGGAAAGACAGAGAAACATGGAACAGAATGTCCCTTATGAATATTGCAGGTGCAGGCCGCTTTGCCGCTGACCGTGCAATCGGCGACTATGCAAGAGACATCTGGAACACAAAGCCTGTCAGATAATATGTATTCATTAGCAATATTTGATTTGGACGGCACACTCCTTGACACCTTGGGCGACCTTCACGCGGCGGTAAACTTCGCTATGAGGGAGTTCAGCTTCCCCGAAAGAAGCCTTGATGAAGTAAGAGCCTTCATAGGCAACGGTGTGAAAAAGCTTATTGAGAGAGCCACTCCCGAGGGTACCGACGAGAAAACCAATGCAGAATGTCTGGCGGTTTTCAGAGAATATTATCTCGTTCACATGAGAGATATGACAGCTCCCTTTGAGGGTGTGACAGATTTGCTCAAAACCCTCAGGGATGAAGGCATTAAAATCGCCGTTGTGTCAAACAAGCTCCACGAGGCTGTGAAAGAGCTATGCGAGGATTATTTCCCCGGTCTTATTGACGAGGCTATAGGTGTCTCAGTTGAAAGTGAAAGAAAGCCGAACCCCGTAAATGTCATTAAAGCTTTAGAGCATTTCGGTGCCGACAGGTACTCTGCCGTATATATCGGCGACAGCGAGGTTGATGTGCAGACAGCACACAATGCAAATCTTAAATGTATAGGTATCACATGGGGTTTCCGCTCGGAAAGTGAGCTGACCGAGGCAGGATGTGATTTTATTGCACATACCTGTGATGAAGTAAAAGAAATTATATACAGTTAAAAACATACGCAGCCGTCCGAGGACGACTGCGTATGTTTTTATGCTTCTTCTCTTTTGGAGGTAAATCGATAAACCACAGGTGCAACTATCAGCGGTATAAGCATAACTGCTATGATAAGAAACATCAGCCATGTAGCCTCATAAGTCGGAACATCCATAAGCTCACATATTTCTTCCTGAAGATAATAGAACAAAGACCCTACAGGCATACATAAATACATGGGAAGCAACATAAGAGGCGTACCTGTAAAAAGAAACACAAACGGATAAGCAGCAAAAGGCAAAGCTAATGTTATATATGTTGCTTTAAAAGCATTTTTCATTGAATGTTTCTTTGTATAATAACCGACAAATGCGGCTAAAGCTATAAACAGCACGGGAGCGACAAAGCCGTAAAAAGGAATTTCTGTATCCATGTATCCTATATCGCCGCCGACGATTAAGCCGGTGCCGATAACATTCATAACATAAAGTATAACCGTTACGGCTACTCCGATAAAAGCAAAGTCGCTTTCTTTGAGCTTAATATTGATATTGATGTTTTTGTTAATGTTAATATTTTTCATTTTATTCATCTCCTTTTATCCTTGTGACTCTGTAAACAATCGGTGCTGTTGCTAAAGGTAGGAGCAGTGAAAAGGGTACTATTGCTCCGGCTAAAAAATCATCGTTTAAATGCAACAGCCTTCCTACTTCTCCTATAACATCAAAAAGATAGGTAGCTAAAGAATTCAGTGGCATAGCTAAAAACATCGGTATAACAATTAAAGGTGTACTGACAGGTCCGGAAGCCACCGGTATAAGTAGCGCCTCTGCTACAAACGGCAAAAGCAAAGTCACATATATTGCGATGAAAGCATTTTTCATTGCATTTCGTTTTGTATAATATCCGACAAAGGCGGCTAAAGCTATAAACAGCACGGGAGCAACAAAACCGTAAAAAGGAAGTCCCCTTCCAATGCGACCCACATCGCCGCCCACAATTATACCTGTACCTAAAACATTCATAACATAAAGAATAACCGTTACGGCTACACCGATAAAAGCAAAGTCGCTTTCTTTGAGTTTAATATTGATATTAATGTTTTTATTGATATTAATATTTTTCATATTTTTTCATCTCCTTTTTCCGGTATAAACCTGTAGACAATAGGAGCCGTTGCTAAAGGCAGAAGTAATGAAGCAGGGATAATTGCTCCGGCCAAAAAGTCACTGTTTACATGCAGAGTACGTGCCAGTTCCTCTATAGCATCAAAAAGATAGGTAGCTAAAGAATTCAGGGGCATAGCTAAAAACATCGGTATAATAATTAAAGGTGTACTGACAGGTCCGGAAGCCACCGGTATAAGTACCGCCTCTGCTACAAACGGCAAAATCAATGTCACATATAATGCAATGAAAGCCTTTTTCATTGCATTTCGTTTTGTATAATAACCGACAAATGCGGCAAAAGCTATAAACAGAATGGGTGCAACAAAGCCGTAAAAAGGAAGCCCCGTGCCAATATGTCCTATGTCGCCGCCGACAATTACGCCGGTGCCGATAACATTCATAACATAGAGAATAACCGTTACGGCTATACCGATAAAAGTGAAATCACTTTCTTTGAACTTAAATTCTCGTTCTTTTATTTTAATTTCAATAGTTTTCATTTTTTCAACTCCTTAAATCAATGTGGCTTTGTTTGTTATGCACTTACATAATTCTCACCTCCTTGATTTCATTTTATAGTAAATAACTTTAAAAGTCATTAAAATCTG
>JAZSPF010000057.1:0-5011 GCA_045537315.1 Acutalibacteraceae bacterium | reverse complement strand
TTAACGGTGAAGCTGTTACTGACGGTGAGACACTTATAGCCGCTATAGGCAAAGACAGCGATTACACTGTTGATTTCACTGTTGAGCGTGAGGGTGAAACTCTGAGCCTCAGCGATGTTGAAATGATGACAGTAACGGTTTTCGACTTTGTTATTTTAGGTGAAGATAAAAATATTCTCAATGTAACAGGCAATGCCGTGGGATATGCTTTCAGCCTCGGCAGAATGGTATATCTCAGCCTCTTTGACCTTCTCAGGGGTCAATACGGCATGAATGACCTTGCAGGTCCTATAGGCACTATATCCGTTATTACTGATATAGCTGAGGAAAGTATAGCATCTGTTGATTGGTCACAGCTGTTTATGATAATGGCTATGATTACAATTAACATCGGTCTTTTCAATCTTCTTCCCGTGCCTGCTCTTGACGGCGGCCATCTCTTCTTTATGTTCTTTGAACTGATTTTCAGAAAGAAGATACCTCAGAAGTATGAAAGTTACATTCACGCCGCAGGACTTGTCATTCTCTTTGCCTTTATGGCACTCATTTCTGCAAGTGATATATGGAAGCTCATTTCAGGACGAGGCTTCTATTAAAAAACAACATCGCGTTTTTGATTCTTTTTCCGCGATAGGAAAAAGAATGCCTGTCCGGCGAGGACAAAACAATTAGGAATTAGGAATTAGGAATTATGATTAACAGGCGAAATTCTAAAAAGGTTAAGGTCGGCAATATTTATATGGGCGGTGACAGCAGGATAAGTGTGCAGTCAATGCTTAATGTACCCTCCCGTGACAGTGAGGGCAATGTGCGTCAGGCTCTCGCTCTCGAGAAAGCCGGATGTGAAATTATCCGCCTTGCAGTGCCTGATATGGAAAGTGTAAACACCGTCAGGGCGCTGAAAGAAAATCTCACTATACCTGTTGTTGCAGATATTCACTTCGACTATAAATTGGCTCTTGCTTCCCTTGAGGCAGGTGTGGATAAAATCCGCATTAACCCGGGCAATATTGGTGCAGACGAAAATGTAAAGGCTGTTGCCGATGCCTGCAAAAGCAGGGGAGTTCCTATAAGAATAGGCGTAAACTCAGGCTCCGTTGAAAAAGAAATTCTCAGCAAGTACGGTGCACCAACCCCCGAGGCAATGGCCGAAAGCGCTATATATCATGTGAGACTTTTAGAAAAATTTGACTTTGACGATATTGTGATTTCTATTAAATCTTCAAATGTAGGGAATATGATTGAGGCCTATGAGAGAGTTGCCGAAATGTGCAATTATCCCCTTCACTTAGGTGTTACGGAAGCAGGTACACAGAGAATGGGACTCATTAAATCAAGCGTGGGCATAGGCTCACTTCTCACAAGAGGCATAGGCGACACCATAAGAGTGTCCCTCACTGCTGACCCCATACAGGAAATCTATGCAGGCTATGATATTTTAAAATCAATCGGTCTTGACAATTCCACACCGAGACTTGTTTCCTGTCCCACCTGCGGCAGAACAAAAATTGACCTTATAGGTCTTGCAAATGAAGTTGAAGAGCGCCTGAGAAGCGTTAAAAAGAACATAACCGTTGCTGTTATGGGCTGTGTTGTCAACGGCCCCGGTGAAGCAAGGGAAGCCGATATTGGCATTGCAGGCGGCGATAAAAGCGGACTTATCTTTAAAAAAGGAGAAATTTTAAGAAAAGTCCCCGAAGACAAAATTATAGATGAACTTATGAAAGAAATAGACTTGCTTTAATAAAAGGAACAGAAATAGATAATGAGTAATAATTTTGAAAGCCTATTCGGAGCGTTTGAAAACGAAAAGCTCCACGAGGCGTTTAGTGACTGTGAAATTGAAAATGTGAGAATATCCATGGAAAAAAAGAGCGTTGAAATAGACGCTCTGTTTCCTCGTATGGTGACACACAGATATATTGCCGAGGCTCAGCGTGTGCTTTGCGGGAAACTTATGGTCAACTCTGTTAAAATAGAAAGCCGTATGCCCTCAGAGTGCTTCGGCGAGGAGTATTTCGGCTCTCTTGTAAAAGAAACCAACGAGCTTCTTGCGGCATCAAACGGCTTTTTTGAAGGTGCCTCATGCCGATTTGACGGCAGGGTACTGCACATAGAGCTGACCCACGGCGGCAAGGATGTACTCGAGGGCATAGGCGCTAAAGAGCTGATGGAAAGAATAATAATGAAACGCTTCAAGCGTGAGGTCGCCATAGAATTCTGCGGTAAAACAGAAATAGCTCTTGAAGACGAGCAGGTAACTCAGATGGTTAAAAAGAGTGAGGAGGAAAATCTTCGCTCAAAAGGCATTGACCCCGAGTCCATAAGCCAGCCAAAGCCAAAAGAACATAAAATTATTGAGGGAATTCCCCTTTATATGGAAACCGCAAAACCGATTTACGGCAACAAGATAACAAAAAATCCCAAGCCTCTTGCCGATATCACACCCGATGAGGGAAGCTGTGTTGTCTGGGGTGATGTTTTCGGCTTTGAAAGCAGAGAAACCAAAGACGGCAGAAGCCTTATCATTACATTCAATATAACAGATGGCACCTATTCTTACACCTGCAAGGTCTTTGAAAGAAAAGAAGACTGCGAAATCATAATGAAGAGAATTAAAAACGGTGCTACGGTGCTGCTTCGCGGCGACCTTCGTTTTGACAAATTCTCAGGTGAAAATGTAATTTCTCCGAGAGCTATCTCTATGATTGAAAAAATCCCGAAGATGGACACTGCCGAAGAAAAGAGAGTTGAGCTGCACCTTCACACTAAGATGTCAATGATGGACGGCGTTACTGAGGCATCCACACTTGTTAAGTGTGCAATTGAGTGGGGGCACAAGGCAATTGCAATAACAGACCACGGTGTAGTTCAGGCTTATCCCGATGCTGTTAAGGCTGCAGGAGGTAAAATTAAAATCATTTACGGCATGGAAGGCTATTTTATAGACGACACCGAAATGAGCTTTGAGGACTGGAAAAAGGCAAAGAATAAATACTTCCATCAGATTATTCTTGCAAGGAACTCCACGGGACTTAAAAACTTATATAAACTTATTACACTTTCAAACCTTGAATATTTCCACAGAAGACCCATTATTCCCAAAAGTGAGCTCATAAAGCACAGAGAGGGCCTTATTATCGGCTCAGCCTGTGAGGCAGGCGAGCTTTACAGAGCCATTGTGGAGGGCAAGAGCAATGACGAAATAGTTAAGATAGCTTCTTTCTATGACTATCTTGAAATTCAGCCCTGCGGCAATAATGAGTATATGATAAGAAGTGAAAAGTTCCCTCACATCAAATCTGTTGAGGATATTCAGAACCTGAACCGCAAGGTTATACATATAGCCGATGCACTTGGTAAGCCCGTTGTCGCAACCTGTGACGTTCACTTCATTGACCCGGGCGATGCAAAATACCGTGCTATTCTTATGGCGGGTCAGGGCTTCAGTGATGCTGATAATCAGGCGCCTCTTTATTTCCGCACAACAGATGAAATGCTCGCTGAGTTCTCATATCTCGGCGAAGAAACTGCAAAAGAAATAGTTGTAACCAACACAAATAAAATAGCGGATATGATTGAAACTATCATACCCATTCCCCACGGCAACTTCCCGCCAAGCCTTGAGGGTGCAGACGAAGAGCTGACAAGACTCTGCTGGGATAAGGCAAAGGCTCTTTACGGCGACCCTGTTCCCGAGTACGTTGCAAAGCGACTTGAAAAGGAGCTCACATCAATTATAAAGCACGGCTTCGGCGTTCTTTATATGATTGCACAGAAGCTTGTGCATAACTCGGAGGAGCACGGCTATCACGTTGGCTCACGAGGCTCCGTAGGCTCATCTTATGTTGCCAACGCTTCGGGCATTTCCGAGGTTAACCCCCTTGCGCCTCACTACCGTTGCCCCAATTGCAGATATAATGAATTTTTCCTCAAGGGTGAGGTTGGCTCAGGCTATGACCTGCCACCTAAGGACTGCCCTGAGTGCGGCACTGCAATGGTGCGTGACGGCCACGATATTCCCTTTGAAACCTTCCTGGGCTTCAAGGGTGACAAAAGCCCCGATATCGACCTTAACTTCTCGGGTGAATATCAGTCGAGAGCTCACAGATACACAGAGACCCTCTTCGGTGACGGTCACGTTTTCAAGGCAGGTACTATTGCAAGTGTTGCGGACAAAACAGCTTACGGCTATGTTAAAAAGTACCTTGCCGAAAGAGGCAGTGTTGTGTCTAAGGCAGAGGAGGACAGACTCACCATCGGCTGCACCGGTGTCAAGCGTACTACGGGTCAGCACCCGGGCGGTATGGTTGTTGTGCCTGATATATTTGATGCCTCCGATTTCACTCCCATTCAGCACCCGGCTGATGATAATAAGAGCGACACGAGAACCACTCATTTTGACTTCCACGCTCTTCACGATACCATTCTTAAGCTTGATAATCTTGGTCATGATGTTCCCTCCCTTTATAAGCACCTTGAAGACCTGACGGGCATTCCAGTTATGGAAACCGACATCTGCGATCCGAAGGTTTATCAGCTTCTTGAGAGTCCCGAACCCTTAGGCGTAACGCCGGAGGATATTGACTGTCCTCTCGGTACTCTTTCAATTCCCGAAATGGGTACACCTTTCGTTATACAGATGCTCCTTGATGCAAAGCCAAAGAACTTCTCAGATCTTCTGCAGATTTCGGGTCTTTCACACGGCACTGATGTATGGCTGGGTAACGCAAAAGACCTTATTGCCGACGGTGTATGCACCATTTCTGAGGTTATCGGTACGCGAGATAACATTATGGTTTATCTTATGCATAAGGGCGTTGAGCCCAGTATGGCATTTAAGATTATGGAAATCGTACGTAAGGGTAACGCTACGAAGCTTCTGACTGAGGAGCATATCAACGCTATGAAGGAAAACGGCGTTGAGCAGTGGTACATCGATTCCTGTATGAAAATCAAGTATATGTTCCCGAAAGCTCATGCGGCGGCATATGTCAGTGCGGCACTTCGA
>JAZSPF010000019.1:0-3539 GCA_045537315.1 Acutalibacteraceae bacterium | reverse complement strand
AAAACCGTACACAGCTGTGTACGGTTTTTAAAAATTAGGTTTTAATATTTTTTTGAAAGGAGTTTTTCAGCTTCGTCTTTGGTGATTTTACCAACGTTGCAATCAGCCATAACCTGTACATCTTTGTCGTTGAGTTTATAGAAGCTCCAGATAATCAAGGCGATAACAAGACCGATAATCGGTACAATGTTATATGTGAACCAAAGACCGTCCATTGCTTCACCTGTCTGCTGAGCTCTTGCGTTAATTGCTTCGAGTGCTTCAAAACTGTCAACACCATCAAAGGTCTTGAAGCCGAACCAGCCAAGAAGGGCAAGTCCCATTGAACCTGAGATAGCAGCTGCGAGTTTAACTGCAAAGGTCTGGATAGCAAAGGTAATACCTTTTGCCTCTGTGCCCGTTGTATACTGACCATACTCTGCACAGTCAGGTGTGAATGTAAATGAGAGAACGCCGATAATGCCAAGAGGAATTGAACGAAGCATAAATGCAATTGTGAAAAGAAGGAAGCTGCTTCTTGTGGGAAGAACGAGGAATGAAAGAGCGATTGTTGCGATAACTGAAATCTTGAAGAGCTTTGTCTTGTCCATCTTTCTGATGATTTTCGGTACGAGAAGAGCCATAACAAGCTGAGGCAGAGCTGCAACGGTACCTGTAATAAGAGAAGCAAGAGAATTCTCATAAATGTAATAAGCCATAATCATATGAAGTGCAGTGTAGGTCTGAGCACCTGAATAGAAGATATAGCCTATGTAGTAGATAAGAAGATATTTGTTGCTTACAACATATGCAAGCATTCTTCTTACGGTGAACTGTTCTTCGTCGATAGTCTTGTTTCTTTCCTGGCATCTTGTGCAGACAGGAATCATTGTAGCCATGGCAACAACGGCAACGATAATTGAAACCCAGCCGTAACCCAGACCGATGAATTCACTGATAAGAACCGAAACAAGAACTGTTGTCAGAGCAGAACCGATACCTGCTGTAATGCCCTTGAGAGAAAGAATGGTGTTTCTTTCTTCGATGTTGCTTGTCATTGCGGTGATGATACCGAAGGCGGGTACGTCACACAGAGTGTAAGCTGTATCCCAGATAATGTATGCAATAGCAAACCATACCAGCTTCACTGTTTCGCTTGCACCGCTGGGGATAACGAAAATTGCAATTGTTGCCGCAGGAGTAAGTGCGCAGGCAATTTTCAGCCAAGGAATGTACTTCTTACCGCTTTTGAACTGAATTTTGTCAAAGATAACGCCGAAGATAGCATCGTTTACTGCGTCCCACACTTTAACTGCAAGCATAACAGCAGCTGACTTTACGGGGTCAACACCGATAAGCAGCAGGAAGGTTGTAAGATATGCTGCTATCATATTGTAAATCATGTTCTGTCCGAAGAAGTAAGTGTAGTAACTGCTTCTTTCAGCTTTGTTTGTTTGCCACAGAGGGTTCTGAGGTTTTTTTGTTTTTGTACTCATTTGAGCTTCTCCTTTTCTCACAGTAAAACCCCACCGTCGGTGGAGGCAACTGTATATTTTGTATATGTATGCAGTAATTTTAACACCATATCAATTTTAAGTCAATAAATTTTTATTTAATTTAAATAAATGATAAGCAAATGGAGCAAAAAAAGAATAATCATACATAATAAGTCAATACTAAGCATAAGATTAAGCAGAAGACGAAAGAGAAATTGCTTCTGATTAAACAACAAGAAATAAAGGAGTCCTTATTTATGAAAAAAACTGTTTCCATAGCACTTATTATCGGTCTTATTGCCGTTATTCTCTGCTTTGCCGCTTGCGGCGGTGGCGGAGAAGTTGATGACCTGTCAACCACCGGGGGTGATATGACATCCATGCTCGATGATGCCACTACACTTATGGATGAGATGGAAGAAGGTCTGAGCAATGCCCTTGGCGGCGAAGATGAAACCACAAACGAAATGACAACAGGCGAAACGGCATCAGATGAAATGACCACAGATGAAACCACATCAGGTGAAATGACAACAGGCCAAACAACAACGAAATAAGAAAAAATCAGCAGGTACTGCTTTAACGGCAGCAACCTGCTGAAACTTATCTTACATAAATTTGTATTTTCCGTAATACTCTTTATATCTTTCAATGGCTTCGGCAATAATTCTGATTGCCTCGTCTCTGCCTTTGGCTTCATCGATAACCGTTGTTTTCTTTTCAAGAGTTTTATAAACAGAGAAAAAGTGAGTCATTTCATCAAAGATGTGTTTAGGAAGCTGAGAAATATCCGTGTAGCCGTTATAAGTGGGGTCACCTGCATGAATAGCAATAATCTTATCGTCAGCCGCACCGCTGTCAAGCATTGTTATAACACCTATGGGATAGCATTCGGCAAGCACAAGAGGGTCAATGCGCTCTGAGCAAAGCACGAGTACATCAAGGGGATCGTCGTCTGCGGCAAAGGTCAAGGGAATAAATCCGTAGTTTGCAGGATAGTGAGTTGAGGTATGAAGCACTCTGTCAAGACGAAGAAGGCCTGTCTTTTTATCAAACTCATATTTCATTTTGCTGCCCTTGCTTATCTCAATAACCGCATCAAAGCAGGTTGTGGATATTCTTTCAGCGCTTATGTCATGCCATATATTCATAAATAATCCCTCCGTATAAGTATAGTATGATAATAACACAAAATAATAAAAATATCAATTTAAGTTTTTTTGATTTTTATCTTGACAAGACCGTCTATTTGTGGTACTATACTTTGGCAAAATCCAAATGCGCTGTTAGCTCAGCTGGATAGAGTGTCTGGCTACGGACCAGAAGGTCAGGGGTTCGAATCCCTTACAGCGCGCCAAGAAAAAGAGGTTACACGAGAGTGTGACCCTTTTCTTTTTATATGAAACTTTTTAGCAAGAAGGTAAGGGATTCGAACAAGGAGGGAGAAATCCGTCAGGATTTCGGAAGAAAACAGTCCGGTGGACTGTTTTCGCCGACGTGGCAACGAGCATTGCGAGGCGATAGGCACGGCAGTGCCGGGACAAAATCCCTTACAGCGCGCCAAGAAAAAGAGGTTACACGAGAGTGTGACCCTTTTCTTTTTGTATGAAACTTTTTAACAAGAAGGTAAGGTAAAAGCAAAGAGAGTAAAGATTAAATACCAACTATCTCAATTATAAAAAGCCAGCAGATCACTACCGATTTTGGAAGTGACCTGCCTTTTAATTTAAGATTGATGAAACTTAAAGTTTCTGAGCTTTTTCTCCGCGGCGAAAAGCTTATTGTAGGTAGAGAATAAATCGCGACCGCAATTTTGCATTTTGCCTTTTGCATTCTGCATTTTTTTCAATCTCTGATTGAAAAAACGCATCCGCAATAATCCTGCCTGTAAAGACCGAACTGCTTTGACAGCTCAGTTGACCTCTTATAGCCGTTCTTCTTTTTGAAATCCGACGGCAGATGTTTCACCGAGAGAAGCTCACCTATTTCTTCGCCGATTTCGTTTATTTTATCCGCACGCTTGAGGGGACTTATTGAAAGAGTAGTGGTGAAATAGTCAAACCC
>JAZSPF010000171.1:0-11175 GCA_045537315.1 Acutalibacteraceae bacterium | reverse complement strand
ATGAAATGGAAAAATATATGAGCGGCAATATGGATGCATGCCATTATTTCTCGCCTTATGATGAATATAAAATTGTAAGAAAGCAGAATTGAGGTTAATGATATGAAATCACTCAAATACTTATACAAAATCGGCAGAGGTCCCTCATCGTCACACACAATGGGTCCCGATAAAGCCGCAAGATATTTCAAAAGCACCTACCGTGATGCTGACAGCTATAAGGTTATCCTTTACGGCTCACTGTCCAGTACGGGTAAGGGGCACAAAACCGACGAGGCGATACTGGACGTTTTTGCAGGCGACGATATAGACCTTGTTTTCGGCCCTTGGGAAACAGAAAATCTGCCTCATGAAAACACAATGGAATTTATCGCTTACAAGGACGGTAAGGAAATTGCAAGAGAGCGCATTATGAGTGTGGGCGGCGGTCAGATAGTTGTTGAAGGCAACCCGGGAATGGATGAAGAGGATGTTTATGACCTTCGCACCTTCGGTCAGATTGCAGAGTATTGCAACGCACATAACATGAGACTTTGGGAATATGTTGAACTGAATGAGGGCAAGGAAATCTGGGATTACCTTCATGAAATATGGAAGGCTATGAAAAATGCCGTTAACGAGGGACTTTCAACAAGAGGTGTTCTTGACGGCGGCCTTGGCGTTGAAAGAAAGGCACAGTACCTCTATAATCAGTCACACATTGACGAGAGCGAAATCACCAAGGAAAACCGCTTGGTGTGTGCCTATGCCTTTGCTGTCAGCGAGCAGAATGCAGGCGGCGGAGTAATTGTAACTGCTCCCACCTGCGGTGCCTGTGCGGTGCTTCCCAGTGTGCTTAAATATATGCAGGATAAAAAAGGCTTCAGCGATGACGAAATCTGCCGCGCCTTAGCTGTGGGCGGTCTCGTTGGAAACCTTGTTAAAACCAACGCCTCCATAAGCGGTGCGGAATGCGGCTGTCAGGCAGAGATAGGCACAGCCTGTTCAATGGCTGCTGCGGCTCTTTGCGAGCTTTTCCATATGGGCATAGGTCAGATCGAGTACGCTGCCGAGGTCGCCATGGAGCATATGCTTGGTCTTACCTGCGACCCTGTCTGCGGTCTTGTGCAGATTCCCTGCATTGAAAGAAATGCCGTTGCGGCAATGCGTGCTATCAACGCCCTCTCACTTGCAAACTTTCTTTCAACCACAAGAAAGATAAGCTTTGACACCGTAGTTGAAACAATGTATAAAACGGGTAAAGATCTGAATGCTATGTACAGAGAGACTTCTCAGGGCGGTCTTGCGGCAACCTATATGCACCCGGGTTCATAAGAGAATGTTAATCCCGGCAAGACAAGACTTATTTTGATACAGATACAGACAGGAGACAACATATGCTTAGTTTTGAGCAGATCAAGGATAACGAGAAAATCAAAATATTCATCAAAAAGGCTGATGAGTCCTTGGCGGCTCTCGGCTATACGGAACACAGCTTTCCCCATGTTATGAGAGTCAGCGATGTTGCGGGAAACATTCTGACCTCTTTAGGCTATAACGCTCACCAGGTTGAGCTTGCCAGAATTTCAGGTTATCTTCACGATATAGGCAATATGGTCAACAGAATTGAGCATTCGCAAAGCAGCGGTGTTATGGTTTTTTATCTGCTCAATGAAATGGGTATGAATGCTGAAGATCTGGCAACGGTTGTTTCGGCTATCGGCAATCACGATGAAGGTACGGGTACCCCTGTGAGTCCTGTTGCGGCGGCACTTATACTTGCGGATAAATCTGATGTAAGACGAAGCAGAGTAAGAAACACCGATGTTTCAAAGTTTGATATTCATGACAGAGTTAATTATTCCGTAGTCAAATCGGGGCTTAAAATAGATTCTCAGGAAAAGACAGCGACCCTGAAGCTCACCGTTGACACCAAGTACGGCTCGGTTATGGATTATTTTGAGATATTTATGAACCGTATGATTATGTGCCGTAAAGCGGCAGAAAAATTAGGTCTTGCATTTAAGCTCGTTATAAACGACCAACCGCTTATTTAAATTCACAGCCTAATTTTCATAAGAGGCAAAGATGAAACTTTTCTTTTGCTTAGCATTAAAAAAATAAGGGATGTGGGGGAGAGCCTTGCATCCTTTTTTGTCTAATCTTACAAAAATCATTGCCATTATTTCTACACTTAAACCTATTTACATTTAGGCACCGTTGTGATACTATTTAAAAAGGGAGAAAAAACGGTGAGAGTGTTATCTCATTATCAAGCAGTCTTGCCGCGAGCAGGACTTTTTTTCTGCAAAAATATGGTAATTATATGCCTTAGGGTGTATCTTTATAAATAACTGACTAAAAATCAGGAGGTCAAAAGTATGAAACTTTATTACGACATTCACGACAAACCCAAGTTCCCGCAGCTTGTGGTTTATGCCATTCAGCAGCTTCTTGCCATTATGGCGGCAACTCTCGTGGTACCCCTTATAATCGGCCATGAAATGCAGCCCTCTGCAGCCCTTTTCGGTGCAGGTGTAGGCACACTTGTTTATCAGCTTTTCACAAGAGGCAAGAGTCCTGTTTTCCTCGGCTCATCATTTGCTTTCATCGGCTCAATGTCTGCGGCCTTTGCAGGCGGTGTTTCAGCGGCACTTGGCTATGCAGGCATAATCCTCGGTGCGATTTTTGCAGGTCTTGTTTATGTTATAATTGCTCTTATAGTTAAATTTGTGGGCGTTGCCTGGATTGACAAGCTTATGCCCAAGCAGGTTATCGGTCCCACAGTTGCAATTATCGGTCTTTCACTTGCAGGTAACGCTATCGGCGACCTTCAGAAAGGCGACGTAAGCACAATGGTTGAGGTCGGCGGTGAAATGACAAGTCAGATGCTTGCAAGCCCCCTTATTGCCGTACTCTGCGGTATTGTGGCTCTCTTTGTAACAATGATCTGCTCAACCTACGGCAAGAAATCCATTAAGCTTATTCCCTTTATTATTGGTATACTTTCAGGCTATGCTCTTGCAGCAGTTTTCACTGTTATCGGCAACAGCGCAGGCATTGATGCACTCAAGGTTATTGACTTCAGCGTGTTCAGTGGCATGAGCATTTTTGAAATTCCGAGATTTACATTCCTTACAGCTATTGACGGTGTAAAGGAAATTGATGCTTCATATATCGGCACAATTGCCATGGCATATCTGCCTGTTGCATTTGTTGTTTTCGCAGAGCATATTGCTGACCATAAGAATATCTCTTCAATAATTGAGAAAGACCTGCTTAAAGAACCCGGTCTTGATAAGACTCTCTTGGGTGACGGTGTAGGCTCAATGGTAGGTGCCTTCTTCGGAGGTTGCCCCAACACAACCTACGGTGAAAGTGTTGCTTGTGTAGCTATCACAAAGAACGCTTCTGTTGCAACAATCAGAGCTGCAGCCATCGGTGCAATCCTCATTTCATTCTTCTCACCCTTTGTTGCTTTTGTTGATTCAATTCCCGCTTGTGTAATGGGCGGTGTTTGCATGGCACTTTACGGCTTCATCGCTGTTTCGGGTCTTAAGATGATTAAGAATGTTGACCTTGAAGACAACAGAAACCTTTTCACAGTTTCCGTTATTCTTATTGCAGGTATCGGCGGCCTTACTCTCAATTTTGGCAAGATTACAATTACAGCAGTTGCTTGCGCACTCATCCTCGGCATTGTTACAAACCTTGTGCTTGGCAAGAAGAAGGCTGAATAATTGAAAAATTATAGTTACAGTTTTACTGTCCTCTGATATGAACTTTCAGCAGGCACTTCCAATTGGCAGTGACCTGCTGAATTTTGCATTTTTTCGCTCTTTCCTCTTGCATTTTCGTGTCTTAATGGTGTATTCTATATAGTACAAAGGAAAGGATGTGATATTTATGAAGAAGATTATCGGTGTAACAGGTATGCACTGTACTCATTGCTCAAAGGCTGTTGAGGATGCCCTGAAAGCAATTGAAGGCGTTTCCAAGGCAAAGGCTGACCACGAAAAATGTATTGCCGTAGCTACAATGAAAAAAGATGTTGACGATAAGCTGCTTATTGAGGCAATCGAAAAAGCAGGCTTTACCCCCGGTGAAATCACGATTAAAGAGGGTATTTTCGGCTGAGCGGTACTCTGCCGTAACAATAAACAAAAGGAGAGATAATAATGGCTAAAGAAAAGAAACAAAAAGAAAAGCCGGTCAATGACCATCCGAATAAAATCGGTGTCAAGGAGGCGGCAGGGTACACTATTGCCGAAGCAGGTAATATGTTTAACCTTACATATATTTCCGGATATCTTAAAATTTTCATGACCGACGTGCTTAAAATTGCACCTGCAAAAGCCGGTCTTATGTTCATCCTTACTCGTCTCTGGGACTGCATCAATGACCCCATCTGGGGTGCTATGGTTGCTAAAAAGCCTCCTGTAAAGGACGGCAAGTTCAGACCCTATCTCAAATGGGTTGCCTTGCCCCTTGGTCTTTCAACCATACTTTGCTTCCTGCCCTATCATCAGCTCACATCAAATACCACTATATTGCTTATAATCTGCTATGTGGCTTATATTTTCTACGGTATGATGTATACGGGTATGAACATCCCATTTGGCTCACTTGCTTCTGTTATTACAGATGACCCCAACGGCAGAAATCTTCTTTCAACTTTCCGCAGCATCGGTTCAGGTATCGGAGGCGCAGTAGTTTCACTTATTGCACCTATGGTAATTTACTCCACAAAGCTTCAGCTCGATCCTGCAACAAATGAAATGGTTGAAGTTATCGACCAGACTACCGGCAAGGCTGTTGAAATTGCCGACGGAACAAAGATGTTCGTCTTCGGTCTTATTATGGGTATCCTTTCAATTATATTCTATCTTTGGGGCTATAAGACCACAAAAGAGAGAGTTCCCTCTGAGGCTGACCCGAAAATGGACTTCAAGAAAACCTATCTCGGTCTTCTCAAATCACGCCCCTTTGTTACTGTTGCTCTGGCAGGTGTGCTCATAAGCGGTCAGCTCCAGTTCAACTCCTTCAACTCTTATCTTTATAAGAACTACTTTACAAATACGAGTCTGAGCATTCTCGGCACCGTCTGCAACTATCTGCCTATGGTATGCCTTGTGCTCTTCACTCCCAAGCTCTCTGCCAAGTACGGCAAAAAAGAGCTTTGCGGCAAATTCTCAATTATTGCAGCAATAGCTTCTGTTACACTTGCAATATGCGCAAACAATCAGGGCATCATCGATAAGCTCAACCCTGAAACCGGCATATTCCCTGCATGGATGTTTATGGCTGCCCTTCTTCTCATCGGTTTCGGTTACACCTTCGTAAGCCTCACCTGCTGGGCTGTTGTAATGGATGTTATTGACTATCAGGAATACACCACAGGCATCAGAAACGAAAGTGCCGTATATGCTGTTTATACCTTCTCACGCAAGTTTGGTCAGACCATCGCTGACGGTCTGGGACTTTTCCTTCTTCAGTGGGCTAGATACGACAGCGAAACTGCAGGTAACGGTTTCATCACTGAAAATGATACAAGTAAGAAGATTATGCTTATCTGCACAATTATTCCTGCTGTTGTTTACACGGGTGTATGGGTGCTTATGCAGTTTGGTTATCCTCTTACAAAAGAGAGACTTGAACCTATTTATGCTTTCATTCGTGAGAAGCGTGAGGCTGCAGAAGCTGAAGCTGTAAATGCATAATAAGCAAAGTTTTGGTCAAGCTTTTACAAAAGCTTGCGGGTGCAGGGCAGAGCCCTGCAAAGTAAATAAGATAATAATGGGCAGATACGAAAAAGGTATCTGCCCGACATTTTTTTATTTCATCTATCTAAATAACTTTTTTAGTAATAACCATACCCCTGTAACAACCGCAATTACAACTGCACCGATTACACCAAAAATGGCCGCATACCAAAAATTCAGGAAACCCTCGCTGTTTTCGGTAATCAAGGGTGCCAACAAACAAAAGGCAGTGAAAAGCGGAAACAGCCATTTTATTTTATCTTTTATTAGGCCTACAAAAACAAAGTTTAGAACAGACGCATATATCAAAAATAATACCGGTTCTGCAGTCGGTTTAAACATTGTAATAATGTTAGGTATAACAAAGAAAATCAGCACCTGTGCACAGCAGAGAATCATAAAAATCCATTTGTTTTTATTTATACTTTTGATTTCCTCGTCCTTTTCCTTGATGACATTTACAATGGTTTCATCGCTTTTGCCTATGATTACGGGAACCATTACAAGATCCTCGTATTGATCCTGTTCTTCTGACTTTTGCTCAGGTATAAACCTTTCACCTGTCAGCAATTCATTGACCGAAACATCAAGAGCTTTTGACAGCGGCATCAGCAGTGACACTTCAGGTACTCCTCTGCCCGTTTCCCAGCGTGATATTGCTTTATCGGTGCAGTTGATTATTTCAGCTAAATCTTTTTGTGTCATATTCTTTTGTGTTCTCAGTTCTTTTATAAAAGCACCTATTTTGTTTGCGTCCATAGTTATTGCCTCCTTACGCTTTGATTTTATACCTGTGAAGATAAAAAAGCAACCTATGTAGCATAGAGTTGAGTATTTCTGACGAAAAATTCGAAATTTCGGTTAAGTTAGATAAAGGACGAGATTTCATTCCGCCGAGCGAGTCCGTTTCGGCGGCTCCACTGCCGAATTTCATTCGGCAAGCGACCGCAGGGTCGCGCAAAATCGCAAAGCGATTTTTGTGGAGCCGCCCACCGCAAACTCCCGGTTTCGTCAGTGACAGACCTGCCCGGAAATACTAACTGAAATATTTGAGAGCGCCCCGCGGCGAGCGGAAAAACTTACAAATTGAAGAAGCCGTCCATAAAAATATCCACCTGCCGAAACAGGTGGATTTGTCATATGTTATGAGATTATACTCTGCGGGTAGCAACCAACTTCTTGCAGCGATTCTCCCGCAATTCATAATTTCCCTTAGATTGACTTCAGCAGTGCGGGCAGCTTGCCGAGTGCAGGGATAATGCCTGCAAGAATCTTGCCGAGACCCTTGCCTGCGCCGTCGCCGTTAAGGATGAGAAGCAGACCGTTAGCCATATCCTCTGAGAATACGCCCATGCTCATTGTGATGAAATTCTTGATGGGGATTTCAAGAGCCATAGCCTTTATCATACCGCCGTTGGGGTCATCGGGCTTGAATGCCATATCCATAACCTTGTTGATGAGGTTGTTTATTCTGCCGCCCCACTTTGTGTGCTTTGCATCGCCAAGTGAGTTTGCAAAGGTGAGCTTCATTGTGGTGTCAAGCTGTCTTACGGGAATAGCGTGACCGAGGATAGCTTCAAATTCGCTGTCGGGGATAGCCTGAACATCAACTGAATAATAGCTGGGTGCGCTCTGACGGTAGTCGGGTACCACTGCATCAACTGTTGACTGAACGTTAACTGTTGATGAAAGTTTTATATCGCGTGAGGAAGCACCTACGAGGATGTCAAACTCACCGCTTTCAACGTGCCAGTCGTTGATGTTTACATTATAATATGCGAAGGCTCTCTTTGAAAGCTCGATTGTGATTTCCTTTTCTTCGCCTGCCTTGAGGAAGACCTTATTGAAAGCGCGAAGCTCTTTTGCAGGACGGTAAATTGTGCTTTCCTTATCGCTGACATAAATCTGTGAAATTTCAGCGCCGTCAACACTACCCACGTTCTTGATTTTATATGTAAGAGTGAGAGTGTCGGTATCCTTTATGCTGTCTGCGCTGAGCTTAAGGTCGCTGTATTCGAAATTGGTGTATGAAAGGCCGAAGCCGAAGGGGAAGAGCACGTCTTTCTTAGCTGAATCGTAATATCTGTACCCGATATAAACACTTTCGGTGTGCTCTGCAAGAAGCTCGGTACCGGGATAGTACTTAGCACAGGGTACGTCTTCAAGTGAGAGGGGATAGGTTTCAGCAAGCTTGCCTGAGGGGTTAACCTTACCTGTGAGAATTTCAGCAATAGCAGTACCGCTTGCCTGACCTCCGAGATAGCCGTTAAGAACAGCCTTTACACTGCCGATCCAGGGCATTGTTACAGGCGAACCGCCTGAAAGTACAACAACAACATTTTCGTTGACCTTAACGATTTCTTCCACAAGGTTGTTATGTGACTTGGGAAGATTCATATGCTTTCTGTCATAGCCCTCTGATTCGTATTCTTCGGTAAGACCGATGAAGAGAAGTACGATATCGGCATCAGCAGCAACCTTGCGTGCATCTGCAACCATTGTTTCGGAAACAACGTCCTTTTTCTTGTCGTAGCCGGGAGCATAGCTTGCCTTTACGCCGCAAGCCTCAAGACCTTCAAAGGCATCTGTAAGTCTGGGAGGATTAAGAATTGAGCTGCCTGCACCCTGATAACGGGGAGCACGAGCCATTTCACCGATAACTGCAATTTTCTTGTCGGCAGCAAGAGGAAGAAGACCGCCTTCATTCTTGAGAAGCACCATACTCTGCGATGCAATTTTAGCTGCAAGGTCATTGTGAGCATCCTTGTCATAGGTGTAGCCGTCTTTGAGAGCGGCCTTTGATTTAAGCATAAGTGAAAGCATAGCATCTGCACGCTTGTCAACAACAGCCTCGTCAAGACTGCCGTTTTTAACTGCGGAGATAACCTTTGCATCGTTGTAGCCGCCTGATGAGGGCATTTCCAGCTCGTTGCCGTTAAGCATACCCTGTACTCTGTCGTTTGCAGCACCCCAGTCGGTTACCACTATACCCTTGAAGCCCCAATCGTCACGGAGAATTTCCTCCTGAAGGTGCTTGTTTTCTGAGCAATAGGTACCGTTGAGCTTGTTGTAAGCATTCATTACTGTCCAGGGTTGAGCCTTCTTGACAGCAATTTCAAATGCGGGCAGATAAATTTCTCTGAGAGTTCTCTCATCCACAACGCTGTCAACAGCCATTCTGCGGGTTTCCTGAGAGTTAGCTGCAAAGTGCTTTATTGATGTGCCCACATCGAGAGACTGTACGCCGTTAATCCAGCCGGCAGCAATTTCACCTGCAAGCAGGGGATCTTCTGAGAAGTACTCGAAGTTTCTGCCGCAAAGGGGAGAACGCTTCATGTTTACGCCGGGGCCGAGGATAACGCTTACCTTTTCCTGAAGGCATTCTTCACCCAGAGCAACACCCATTTCGTAGATGAGTTCGGGGTCCCATGAGCAGGCTGTGGTAGCCGCCGTGGGGAATGCTGTTGTAGGCACTGAGTCGCTCAGATTTGCCTGAGTACCTTCGGGGTTTTTCTTTCTCAGACCGTGAGGGCCGTCGGTTATCATAATTTCAGGAATATCAAGCTTGGGAACAGCCTTGAGGTTCCAGAAGTCCTTGCCTGAGCAGATGCCCACTTTTTCTTCGAGAGTAAGCTGATTTAACAGGTCTTGATTTTTGATTTCTGACATATTACCTTTCTCCTTTGTTGATATGTTTTTTCATATTATAATAACAATACCAAAAATTTTACAAAACTGCAAGGGTTTTTCCTTTTTTATTTGGGAATTATGATAATTTCTCAGTATTTGAAAAGTCCTTCAAAGAAATTGCGCTTTGCTCTTTGGGTATTTTGCTTCTGATTACAGCACGCATCACCGCAGACTATTACGGTGTCCTCGCCGATAACTTCAATATCCTTCCAGCAGATTTTAATATCCTCATCTCTGCCCAGAAGACCGAAACATCTGCCTCTTCCCCAGATAATAATTGCCGTCAGGCAGCCTGAGCAGGTGTCGATTTCCACATCTGAGACAAAGCCTAATCGGCAACCGCTTTTAGCGGAGATAACCTCTTTGTTGCGAAGGTCGGTTATACAGCAGTTCAATGTAAATCACCTCTAAGGATAATTATGAATTATGAATGAGGAATTATGAATTAACTGAGCTGTAAGTAAGCTGTATGGATTTTATTTTTTGCATTTTCTTCTTCGTCAAGTTGCACATTTAAAGCATATTTATTTTGTAAAAAAGGTCGAACTTTGATTATGTTATTACAAAAAATAAAAATCTTTTTGTGAAATGGTGAAAAAGCACTTGACTTTTGATAAAAAATATTGTAATTTTATTAGGTAAATGACTGCGCGTGTTCTAAACCGAGACAGCCATTATTACGGAAAACGCGTTCGCTGAAGAACGCAAATTTTTTGAAAGGGGTTATTATAACCATGAAAAAAGAAATTAAGATTGTTGCTATTGTACTCGTAGCTCTTATCGTTTTCTTAGGCGGCTTCGGTCTTGGCGCATCAAAAGGCATCACAATTGAAATCAGTGGTGATCTTGCTCTCAATGGCGGTGCAGCTAATGTTGGCGCAACACAGGCTCCCACACAGGCACCTACACAGGCTCCCACACAGGCTCCTACACAGGCTCCTACAGATGCTCCCACACAGGCTCCCTCAGGTGACAGTGGCGACACAACTGCTCCCACACAGGCTCCCTCAGGCGATGCTAAGATTCCCTCAACAAAGGCAGAAATCGCTGAAGCTTACAACAAGGCTATCAACGGCACAAAGAACTACACAGGTAGTGTTAGCGTACATAAGAAGAGCGTAATTGCTATCCAGGTTACAGATGCTCCCGGCGGTGCTGTTGTTCTTAAGATTGTTCAGCCCATCGTTGACGGATTCACCGGCACAACAGAAAGCGATTATAGTTACACCAACGGTGCAGACGCAGAAGGCGGTCTGCTTGCTAAGCGTGTAACACCCGGTGACAGAGAAGCTAAGCTCACAGAAGCTGGTATTGCTAATGCAACTGCAGTAGCAGACGGTGACGGCTATAAGATGACAATCACACTTGTTGCTGAAAAGTCAACATTCGACGGCACAAACACTGTTAACCCTGTAAACCACGAATCAATCATGGATCCCCTTAACCTTGCTACTCTCGATGTTAACCCCATCGTTATCACAGCTGCCGATATGAATTATCCCGGTGCTACAGTAGAAGTTAAGGTTGACGGTCAGGGCAGAATGACATACCACTCAATCAAGATGCCTCTTGACGGTTCAGGTACAGGTAGCGTTAAGTTCCCGCCCCTCAATGCAACAATCGGCCTTGCAGGTTCACTTGACGACGAATTCACCTATACATACGCTTAATCAACAATCAAACAAATCGGGCTGTCACTATGGCAGCCCTTTTTAGTTAATGCAGAATGCAGAGTGCAGAGTGC
>JAZSPF010000158.1:0-2816 GCA_045537315.1 Acutalibacteraceae bacterium | reverse complement strand
CAATATTGAGCTTTACTTTATATTCGGGCAGGTCGGGTCTGTCTTTACCGCTGCGCTCTGTCTGCCAATACTGAACAGATGTGAGAGCATCCTCACCTGCGATTTCTTTAACATAGTCGCTGATGCCGTTTTCATAGTAGTAAACGAAGGTCTCAAAGCCGCCCTTGACCTGATTTTTCAGCTCAAAGCGTACTTTCGGATTAACGATAGCCTGACGCATCATTATGTTCTGATAATACTCGAGACTGATGTCTATATCGGTGAAAACCTCTAAGTCAGGCTTCCATTTAATGCGGGTACCTGTGTCTTTTTTAGCATATGGTTCGCTTTGAAGACCGCCGATGTTGACACCTTTTTCAAAGTGAAGTGTATGTCTCTCGCCGCCGGTTTTAATTTCGGCGTCCATATATTCACTTGCGAACTGTGTGGCGCAAAGACCAAGACCGTTGAGACCCAGAGAGTACTCATAGCTGCCGCCTGAGTTGGTCTTATACTTACCGCCTGCATACATCTCACAGAAAATAAGCTCCCAATTATAGCGGTCATATTTTTCGTTATAGCCGACGGGTATGCCACGACCGAAGTCCTGCACTTCAACACTGCCGTCAGTATATCTTGTTACAACAATTTTATCACCGTGACCCTCTCTCGCCTCGTCTATGGAGTTTGAGAGAATTTCGAAAACAGAATGCTCACAGCCCTCTATACCGTTTGAGCCGAAAATAACCGCAGGTCTTTTTCTTACCCTGTCGGCGCCTTCAAGCATTTCGATATCTTCATTTGAATATCCGGGTTTCTTCGCCATAATAAATACGAATCCTTTCAAATTTATTATATATAACAATCAATTGGTTACACTAAATGTTGTGGAACTGTGCAGAGTTTTCCACAATACTTATAATTTACACCATTTTGTGGAAAAAATCAAGTGTAAAATCAAAGTCAGAGAACAAAATATGGGACTTTATTGTTTAGTTTGACTTGAAAAAGCACAAAATATGTGTTATTATGGCATAAACAGAAGCACACTTCTGAAATTCAAATATAACACTAAGGAGGACAAATACTATGTCATATATTGAACTTACAAGCGAAAGCTTTCACAGCGAAGTAAACGAAGAAAAAAATGTTCCCGTGCTCGTTGATTTCTGGGCACCCTGGTGCGGTCCCTGTCAGATGCTCGGCCCCGTTATTGAGGAGCTTGCCGATGAGCTTGACGGTGAGGTTAAAGTCTGCAAGCTCAACTGCGACGAAGCAGCAGACTATGCAATGCTTATGGGGGTTATGACAATTCCCTGCCTTATCCTTTTTGTCGGTGGCGAAGAAAAAGGCAGACTCGTTGGTCTGCAGAGTAAGGATGAGATTATAGAGTTTATTAACTCAAATAAGTGAACGAGAGATTTAAAATGAAGAAGTCTAAAATACTAATTATTCTTATAACCTTTATTGCTTTCTCCATTCTGTTTTCTGTAACATCAGAAGAAAACAAACCCGGTACGCCTGAAGAGGTTTTAAAGGCTAACATCGGTCCTGATTATGAAAGTTTTAAGGAAGTGCTCAAGATTATTGAAGTTAATGATGAAGGCGATGCTCTGTGCATTTTTGAAACAGACGGCAAACTTGCCGTGGCTTATCTCAACTGCGT
Organism: Acutalibacteraceae bacterium; assembly: GCA_045537315.1. Taxonomy (GTDB): domain Bacteria; phylum Bacillota; class Clostridia; order Oscillospirales; family Acutalibacteraceae; genus UBA6857. Next base: position 1,171 of record JAZSPF010000158.1, on the reverse strand, counting down.
GGGCACTGATAAATATAAATTCGGCACTGCAGTTGAATATCCGCCTTTCTATACAGATGTACCTAAAGCCAGCATAAGCAATCTTAAAGCAGGTGATTCAGACTTGCTTATTAAATATGCTGTAACAAATGACAAAACCACTGTTGACGGAAGTATTGAAAAATACACTTTTTCCGTCGGCAACAGCAAACAGACATTTCATCTGATTTCGGTGGAAGATAAGAAATGCTTTGGATATGTATATCATCTTGAATGATTGTGATATTATAAAAACAGACCTGCAAGGTAGTCCCCTGCAGGTCTTACTTTTTTATATGTCCTCGCCGGACAGGCATTACTTTTGCTGTCGCGCAAAAGTAATCAAAACGCGATTTGTCTCTTATTACATACTGCTGAGAGACTTTTCAAGTGCCTCAAGGCCTCTGTCAATTTCCTCATAAGTGATATTAAGGGGCGGAAGAAGTCTCACCTTTGCTTTAGCTGTGAGAAGAAGTGCACCGTATTCAATGCCCTTTCTGACTACATCGGCACTCTTGATACCGTCACTAAGGCGAATACCCATCATAAGACCTAAGCCGTCGATGCCTTCAACATGGGGCATTGTGAGGATTTTCTCTCTCATATACTCCCCTTTTGCTGTTACATCGCTGAGGAACTTTTCGTCCATTGTGGTGAGGATATACTCCGCACCTGCTGTTGCAACAGGGTTACCGCCGAAGGTTGTTGCGTGGTCGCTTGGGCCGAAGACCGTTTCAGTCTTATCGCCAAACATAACACAGCCCAGAGGCAGACCGCCGCCGATACCTTTTGCGGTTGTAACAATATCGGGGGTGATATCATAGTTCTGGAAGCAGAAGAGCTTGCCCGTTCTGCCTACACCTGTCTGTACCTCATCAATGATAAGGATGATGTCCTTTTCCTTACAAATTGCCTCAACTTCCTTAACAAAGTTCTTATCAAGAGGCATAACACCGCCCTCACCCTGAATAAGCTCCATCATAACGGCGCAAACACTGCCGTCAAGAGCCTTTTTGAGCGCGTCAATGTTATTTGCCTCGGCATAAACAAAACCCTCTGTAAAGGGATAAAAATATTTATGAAAAACATCCTGACCTGTTGCGGCAAGAGTTGTCACGGTTCTGCCGTGGAAGGAATTGACAAGGGTTATAAC
>JAZSPF010000151.1:0-3415 GCA_045537315.1 Acutalibacteraceae bacterium | reverse complement strand
AGCACTTTAAAATGCGAAATAGCTTTGCAAGAAAAGGCAAAAATCACCGATAATGCTGACGCATATCGGTGATTTTTAACGCATTATTGTGAAGTTATTTCACTTTTTAAAGAAATACTTCCTTATCGGGCGTCGGCGTTCTGCCTGCCTTTTATCTTATTTGAAATACATATAAAGCTGACATTTAATCATGCCGTTATAGAGCTTTCTGCGCTTGTCAGCCTTTCTGCCGAAAAAGACCTCGAAGTCTTCACTGGGACTTATTATGTTGTACGCCCAGCCTCGGCTCTGCGGGAAGCGTTTGCCCATAGTCTTATAGAGAAGCTCAGCCTGCTGAAGGTCGAGGAGTCTTTCACCGTAAGGCGGATTGCATATGACTGTACCTTTTTCAGTTTTAGGTGTAAAATCCCTGATGTCTTTCTTTTCAAAGGTGATGTACTTGTCAACTCCTGCCCTCTTTGCATTTGCAAGTGCAACCTCAAGTGATTTTTCGTCAATGTCGGAGCCGTAGCAGACAAACTGCGAGTCTGTCAGAACGAGACTTCTTGCTCTGTCTCTCTCCTCGTTCCAGATGCTTTCGGGAATATTCTGCCATCTTTCGGCAGTGAAGTGTCTGTTTACACCGGGAGCCATATTGTTAACAAGCATAGCACCCTCAATGAGAATTGTGCCTGAACCGCACATAGGGTCATAAAGTGTGTGATAAGGTCTGAGCCGTGCAAGACAGCAAAGAGACGCCGCAAGTGTCTCCTTCATAGGTGCGCCGTTTGATTCAAGACGGTAGCCTCTTTTGTGAAGTCCGTAGCCTGAGGTGTCGATCAGAAGGCTCACCTGATTTTTCATAATTGAAAACTGAATCTGATAAAGAGGGCCTGTTTCCTCAAACCATGAGATATTATATCTGCTCTTGAGCCTTTCAACAACAGCTTTTTTTATTATAGACTGACAGTCGCTGACACTGAAAAGTGCAGAGTTTAATGAGTACCCCTTAACAGGAAATGCATCATAGGCGCCTATCCACTCTTCCCATGGCAGTGCTTTAGTGCCCTGAAAAAGCTCTTCAAAGGTTTTAGCCTCGAAGCTGCCCACAAGTATTTGTATTCTCTCGGCATAACGTGAGCAGATATTTGCCCTTGCGAGCAGATTTTCGTCACCGCTGAAAAGTACCCTGCCGTTTTCTGACACAACATTTTCTGCGCCAAGGTCTTTCATTTCATCGGCTATAAGCTTCTCAAGACCTAAAAGGCACGGAATTACAAAATTGATTTTCATTAGTCTTTCTCCGTTCAAATAATCTGTGAGCTATTATATATGATTTTCCTTTTTATTTCAACAGTGAAATGTTAAGTTTTTCATATATTGATGTAATATACATCGTTGCCTCTGGACTTGATAAACTTCAGAAGGTCGCTGAATTTAAGCCAGAGGAAGGCTGTGTTGTCATTGGGGTGAAAGCCGACGAGGGTGTCGAGATTACGAAGCTCGGAATCGAAAACAACATTTACATCTGCATCATCATCGTTGAGAATACCGAAGGGTGACACTGCACCGGGCTCAAGTCCAAGATGCTTCATAAGTCTTTCGTCTGAGCCGAAGCTGAGTCTTGAACAACCAAGCTGTGAGCGTATATCCTGCTGAATATCGGGATGCTTATCTTTCATCATGGAGACAACATAGTGGGTCTTGCCGTTGGCGTTGCGTAAAAAAAGATTTTTGCAAAGCTCACCGTCGGTGAAAATGCCCAGAGCATCCATTTCTTCAATTGTGTGCACTGCCTCGTGGTGAATTACCTTATATTCAATTCCAAGATCGTCAAGCGCTTTATATACTTTTTCCTGCTGTGTCATTGTAAATTCCTCACTGTTTCATATAGGTTGATGTTTTGCCGTCTTCTGTATTTTTAAGTTTAAGGCTGTTTGAGCTTATCTCATAGGTATAGCTGTTTGTTATAGTGTTACCGTAAATATAATAAGTGAGTGTAAGAACACCGTCTTCAATTTCATATGCACCCGTGAAGGTACCGTTTATGGGCACGTTGACAACAGGTATCTCTATATTTACGTAGGTAATCTCAACTACACCGTTTTCCTTGAATTCGTAGCCACTCATATTTGCACTGTCACGCCATAAGCCGAGAAGCTCATCATCGGAAGTGACTGACACACTTGTGCCTGCACGTTTGAAGATAAACTCTGAGCCTGCCGCATTTGTGAGTGTCAGAGCGTTTGTTGTAACGGAGAAGGTGAATTTTTCGGTTATCTTTTTACCGTAGGCTGTATACTGAATTGTGATATCATCGCCCTCAGTGACATAAACGCCGTCAAAGGTTTCGCCGTCAAAAGTTACTGTGACCTTACCGCCGCCTGAGAATTTATACTTTTTGCTCATTGACTTGTTTTCCCAGCTGCCGAAAAGCTCATCTGAAACAGATGCTGCAGTTGTACCCTCAGCTGAAGTGCCGTTAGCAGAGCTTCTGACAAAGGTGGAGGTTTTGCTGTCCTCGGTGTCTGTCATTTTCAGCACATCGTCTTCAATGGAAATCTCATATTTCTTTTCAATAGTTGCTGTATAAATAGAATAAGCGATTGTCAGGGTGTTACCCTCAAGCTTATATGTGCCGTTATCAACGGTACCGTCGAAGCTGATGCCAAGAGCAGCGAGATTTGCATAGGTAAAGGATGCCTTACCGTCCTTAAAAAACTCAAATCCGCTCATTCCTGTGCTGTCTGTCCACTTGCCTATAAGCTTTTCGGCAAGTGTTGCTTCAGGCTTTTCAGTTGTGGATTCCTGAGTAGCAGGCTCAGTTGTTGTGGGGCTGACGGTTACGGGGGCAGCGGTGGTTGTGGTGTCATCTCCCCCACCCTGACGCGTGGCATCAATGCCAATAAGCACACAAACAGATGCTATGGCAACAAAGATTAAGCATATAAAAATTTTGGTGTTTTTTCTCATAGCTATTCTCCTGAAAGTCTTAGTAAAAAGTGGGATAGTACATCACTACCCCACTTAAATTCAAATTTTACTGAGCAGCTGCAGTTGATTCTGCGGGAGCTGTGTAAGCAAGAAGTGTTGTTACACTGCCGTCTGCTGTGTCTGTAAGAGTGAGAGCGTTGCCTTCAAGAGTGTAAGTATAATTCTTTGTTATGCTCTTTGAAAGGATTGTGTAAGTAACTGTGAGACACAGTGCGCCGCTGTCATTCTTTGAAACAGTGTATGTGCCGTCAACAGTGCCGTCATATGTGATGTTGATAATGGGAATTGTAACATCAGCATAGGTTACCTTACAAGCATTGTTTTCAAGGAACTCGTAGCCGATTGTACCTGTTGAGTCTCTCCATGCACCGAGGATTTTCTGCTCCTGAGTGAGCTTGACATCACAGGCAGTAAAAACTGCGGCAACCATAAGAACAGCAAG
>JAZSPF010000194.1:0-2626 GCA_045537315.1 Acutalibacteraceae bacterium | reverse complement strand
TGCTTCTGCTTGCAGACATTGCACACAACATCCTCTGATTTTGCACATTCACCAACTATCATACCCTCATAAACGGGTACGCCGGGGCCGATGAAAAGTCTGCCTCTGTCCTGAGTGTTAAAAAGTCCGTAGGCGGAGCTTTCACCTGTTTCGTGTACGACAATTGACCCGCGTTCTCTTGTGATGATGTCACCCTTATATGGCTCATAGCCTGCAAAGAGCTGATTCATAATGCCGTTGCCGTTTGTGTCGGTCATAAATTCACTTCTGTAGCCGATAAGACCTCGTGCGGGTACCTTGAACTCGAGATGTGTTGAGCCACCGTCGCGTGCGCCCATATTTTCGAGCTCGCCCTTTCTTGAGCAGACCTTTTCAATAACTGAGCCTGCATACTGGTCGGGTACCTCAACAATAAGAAGCTCCATAGGCTCGAGAGTTACACCGTTTTCCTCTTTGAGAATAACCTTGGGGCGTGAAACCTGAAATTCATAACCCTGACGGCGCATGGTTTCAATGAGGATTGAAAGGTGAAGCTCACCTCTGCCGCTAACCTTGAAGGAGTCTGTGGTATCGGTTTCCTCAACACGCATTGACACATTGGTCTCAACCTCTTTGAAAAGACGCTCGCGGATATTTCTTGAGGTGACAAACTTGCCTTCTTTGCCTGCAAAGGGACTGTTGTTAACAATGAAATTCATTGAAATTGTAGGCTCATCAATCTTGATAAAGGGGAGTGCTTCAATGTGTTCCGGGTCGCAGGCGGTGTCGCCGATATTGAGCTCGGAAATACCCGATACGCACACAAGATCGCCAAGAGATGCAGAGGAAACTTCAACTCTTTTGAGACCCTCAAACTGATAAAGCTTTGATATTTTTACATTTTTGCTTTCGCCCGAATTGTTACAAAGCACAACCTGCTGTCCTTGCTTAACTGAGCCTCTTTCAACTCTGCCGATGCCTATTCTGCCGATATAGTCGTCATAGTCAAGTGAGGAGAAAAGAATCTGAGTAGGGCCGTTAAGGTCGCCTGTGGGGGCATCCACATTTTCGAGGATTGAATCAAGCAGAGGTCTCATATCGCCCTCGCGTACACTGTCGTCGAGAGAAGCATAGCCGTCTCTCGCACTTGCATAAACCACGGGAAATTCAAGCTGGTCTTCATCTGCGCCAAGCTCAATAAACAGGTCGAGTACCTCGTCAATAACCTCGGCAGGTCTTGCACCGGGGCGGTCGATTTTATTTACAACAACTACTACCTTTTTCTTAAGCCCGAGAGCCTTTTTAAGCACGAAACGTGTCTGAGGCATACAGCCCTCAAAAGCATCAACAAGCAAAAGCACACCGTCAACCATAAGCAGAATACGCTCAACCTCACCGCCGAAGTCAGCGTGGCCAGGGGTGTCAACGATATTGATTTTTGTGTCCTTATAGTGAATAGCTGTATTCTTTGAAAGTATAGTGATGCCTCTTTCCCTTTCAAGATCGCCTGAGTCCATAACTCTGTCTGCAACCTGCTCGTTGGTTCTGAAGGTACCGCTTTGTTTTAAAAGCTCATCAACCAGGGTGGTTTTGCCGTGGTCAACGTGGGCAATAATTGCAACGTTTCTGACTTCATTTCTGATATCCATTATTTCACCTGATTTTACAATTTATTTCAACCTTTTTATTTTACCACTAAAAGAGGTTTAGTGCAAGTTGAAATTGCACATAGCATAGGGGATAATTTTGGAAATAATGCACAAAAAACAAAATGATCGTCAGAACAAGCAAAGTTTTTTGGTTACTTTTTTTCAAAAAAGTAACGCCCTGCGGCGAGCACAAAAAACCGTCACTGAGTGAAGTGACGGTAAGTTTTAGTTGCAATTATGCTGTTATTTTTTCTAAGCAAGCCTTTGCGTGCTGCTTTGGCATCTGAGCCTCTATGTCATATCCCTTATTCATCAGGCTTTCTGCAATTTCCTGCCAGATTTTACGGGCTTTCTCATATTCACCCAAATCTTCAAGACACTGGGCTTTAGAATATTTGCCGTCAAGAAAGTCTGTGCCGAGACGTTCAGCCCTATCCCAATATTTAAAGGCTTCATCATACCTTTTGAGCCTTTTGCATATGTCGCCGCCGTGAATATATAATTCCCACTCGTCGGGAAACAGAGCAATTGCCTTAACAAACCACTCATATGCTTGCTCATATTGGTCGGCAAACATATAGGCTGCAAGCAGCATACACCATTCATTTGCATCGCCGCTGTTTTTATCAACTTTTTCTTTCTGTGTTCTGATGTTTTCTTCGTCTCTTCCAAGCTGAGAGCGAAGCTTCATTCTTTGCAGTTTTGCCCTGTGGAGAGAAAAACTGTCTTCACTTTCGCTTTTTTCCAGTACCTTATCAAACCAATAAAAAGCTTTTTCAATACAGTAATTCATCATAAACTGATGGCTTACACCGTAGAGCCACATATCGAGTGTTGTCAGCTTATTATTCTGCAAGAGCTTTTTAAACTCAATATCTGCACGGATAAAATCCTCCGGGTCATGGGTTGCTTCAAAAACTGAGGCTAAACGCTGAGCGTAGTTTTCATAAGCAGTGGAGCTTTCCTTATAAAAATCATCGACGGTAACGCAGTAGAGC
>JAZSPF010000068.1:0-5996 GCA_045537315.1 Acutalibacteraceae bacterium | reverse complement strand
AGCACCGTAGGGATAAGCAATGGCATTGGGTACTGTCAAGCGATTGCTTTTAAATAGATTTTGTAATTTGGTTAAGTCGTCAGATATTGTCTTTTCATAATCCGCATTGCTTTCCTTATACAACCGGCTCATGCCTTTTCTCTCACCTTTTTCGTTATGGTGCAGGTCATAGGTGTGGGAGTGAACCTCACAAAGAGGGGAGTCCTGCAATTCTTTTACCGCTTGCCAATTGAGGTTTGAATAGCTGATGTTATGGTCACTTACTTTTGTGTATAAATCAGCGGCACTGCCGATTATAAACACAGCACTTTTCATGTTGTACTTTTCAAGTATGGGCAAAGCCAGTGCTTGATAGCTCTCAAAGCCGTCGTCAAAGGTGATTACAATGCTTTTGTCGGGTATGCTTACACCTTTATATACATAGTCAATGAGATCACTTACGGATACGGCAGTGTACCCTTTTGAGCTGATATATTTCAGGTCTTCTTCAAATTCCTCTGTGGTAACTGTGTAGTTTCCTGCTTTGTTTTTATCCTCGGTTATGTGGTGATACATTATCACAGGCACTTTTTTATAGTTGTCGGCCAAAACAGCTGTATCCTTTTTCTCGGCTTTGACAGCAAAAAAGAAGCTGATACATACAAGCACGCATATAAACAGCAAGGAATAAAACTTATCTAGCTTTATTATCAATAAAAACATCTCCCGTAATTTACTGCTAAATTATATGTTGTCTGTAAGTAAAATATTTACTTATCTTAAATTTAAGAAATTTAGTTGATTTTGCATCAGCATTTGTAGTATAATGTAACGAAATAATGTTCAGAAATTCTTCATTCTGCATTTGCGAAGCACACAGCTTCCTCGGCGGGATGAAACTAATCCTTCAACTTAACTGAAACGGATATAACCCGGAGCTTTGCTCCCACAATTTTGCATTTTGCATTTATATAAACTGAAAAAAGGATGATAAAATAAATGGCATCAGGTTTAACTTATAAATCAATACCTGTTATACCTCTCAGAGGAATTGTGGTTTTTCCCGAACTTCGTTTTCACTTTGAGGTTGGCAGAGAAAAGTCGATAGCTGCCGTAGACTTAGCAATGGCTGATGATCAGAGAGTGCTTCTTCTGACTCAGCGAGATATTAAAAAAGAGGAACCCACAATCAGCGACCTTTATAAAGTGGGTGTTATTGCAGTTATCAGACAGGTGACAAAAGACAGCGAAACAGGCAGCTATAAGATAGTTGTGGAAACAGAAAACAGAGCAGTGATTTCAAAGGTTATCGCAACCGAGGAATGCTTTGTCTGTGACGCAAAGCAGGCAAAAAGCTACTTGCGCGATTGCAGTGACTATGAGCTCACTGCCGCAATAAGAGCTGTGAAAGACAGCTTTGAGGACTATGTTGTCAATGCCCCTGCCGATATTTTAGAGTATGCACGTAAGGTTTTCTTTAACGAAAACCCCTATAAGCTCTCTGACGAAATTGCCAACACGGTGCTGACAAAATATGAGGACAGACAGGCTGTTTTAGATGAACTGGATGTGCTCTCAAGGCTCGAAACACTCAACCTGCTGCTGAAAAAAGAGCTTGAAATACTCCACTGTGAAATTGATATAGAAAACCGCACTCAGGCACAGATGGATAAAAATCAGCGCGAATACTATCTCAGAGAAAAAATGAGAGCAATTTCAGTTGAGCTTGGCGGCGAGGAAGAGCCCGGCTTTGAAACTCAGAGCTATAAAGAAAAGATAGAGGCTCTTTCCTGCAGCGACGAAGTGAGAGAAAAACTTCTTTATGAATGCTCAAAGATAGCTAAAATGCAGTCAGGCGGAGCAGATGCATCTGTTGTCAGAGTTTATCTCGACACGGCTCTGGCACTGCCTTTCGGTGAATATTCTGTTGACAATTTTGATCTCGCTAATGCAAGAAAACAGCTTGACAAAGACCATTACGGTCTTGAAAGGATAAAAGAGCGTTTTGTTGAAATGCTTGCTGTGAGAGAAAGAACAGACAGTGTCAAGGGTCAGATTATCTGTCTTGTTGGCCCTCCCGGTGTTGGTAAGACTTCCATAGTACGCAGTATCGCAGAGGCTATGGGCAGAAAGTATGTACGTCTTGCCCTTGGCGGTGTTAATGACGAAGCCGAAATAAGAGGCCACAGAAAGACTTATATCGGCTCAATGCCGGGCAGAATTATAAATGCACTCACTCAGGCAAAGACCATGAATCCCATTGTGCTGCTTGATGAAATAGACAAGCTGGGCACAAGCTATAAGGGCGACCCTGCGTCAGCTCTTTTAGAGGTGCTTGACCCTGAGCAGAACAACACCTTCAGAGATAATTATCTTGAATTCCCTGTTGATTTGAGCAAGGTGCTGTTTATCACAACGGCAAATGACGCTTCAGCAATTCCCTCACCTTTGTTTGACAGAATGGAAATAATTGAGCTTTCAAGCTATACTCCCGAAGAAAAGCTGAAAATTGCCAAAAATCATCTCATAAAAAAGCAGATGAAAATGCATCGTCTGAACGGAAATGAAGTTCGTTTCAGTGATAAGGCAGTGAGATTTATAATTGACGGCTATACCCGTGAAGCAGGTGTGCGCCGCCTTGAGCAGGTTATCGCGTCGCTTCTTCGCAAGTGTGTTGTTAAGCTGAGCGAAAGCGAATTAAAGCGCATAAGCATCACTCCCGATGTTGCCAAAGAGCTTCTCGGCCCCGAAAAATATCTTCCTGAGTCAATAGAAAAGGAAGATCTTATCGGTGTTGTCAACGGCCTTGCTTACACAGCAGTCGGTGGAACTATAACTCAGATTGAGGTTCTTACTGTTCCGGGTACGGGTAAGATTGAGCTGACGGGCAGCTTGGGCGATGTAATGAAGGAGTCGGCTAAAACAGCACTCACTTACGTTCACAGCGTGGCTGATAAGTACGGAATTGACCCTGAGGTTTTCACTAAGAGAGACATTCACATTCACGCACCCGAGGGCGCAGTACCTAAAGATGGCCCTTCGGCAGGCGTCACAATGGCAACAGCCATACTTTCCGCTTTGGCTAAAATCAAGGTTGACCGCTATGTAGCTATGACAGGTGAGCTTTCACTTACGGGCAGAGTTATGAAAATAGGCGGACTTCGTGAAAAGAGTATGGCGGCATACAAATCAGGTGCGAAGAAAGTAATTATCCCCAAGGATAATATGCCTGACTTATGGGAAATTGACTCTGAGGTAAAGAATAATCTTGAGTTTATTCCCGTCTCTAGTGTCAATGAGGTTTTCTCAGTTGCACTGAAAAACTGCAAAACCTTTGATGCAGGCAAATCAACTGTCAGCTTCACTCACAGGAGTGCTGCGATAAAAGCTCCCGTTCAGAATAAAAGGAGGAAGAGTGATGAAATTTGATAATGCGGTTTTTGAAACCTCCTTCGGCACGGCAGGGCAATTAAGACCTTCCGATTTGCCTGAGATAGCCTTTTCAGGCAGGTCTAATGTGGGCAAAAGCTCACTACTTAACAGACTTCTGGGCAGAAAGAGCCTCGCAAGAGTGAGCTCAATGCCGGGTAAAACAGTGACAATAAACTTCTTTAAGCTCCCCGAGTGCAGGCTTGTAGACTTACCCGGTTACGGCTATGCAAAAGTGTCACATGATGAAAAGAAGCGATGGAGCGACCTGATGGAAAGCTATTTTTCATCGGGCAGAGATATCAGGCTTGTCATTCAGCTCATTGATATGCGTCATGCACCCAGTCAGCAGGATATTGACATGATAGAGTATATGACCGAATGCGGCATTCCCTTTGCCGTTGCACTGACAAAGTGTGACAAGCTCAACAAAACCGAAAGAATGGCGCAGCTTGAAAGCATATGCGGTATACTTACCAAGTACGGCAATATCAGCGTAGTGCCTTTCTCGGCAACAAAAGGTGATGGGGTAGAGGAACTCAGAGGAATAATTGACAGAGCATTGAAAGGTGAGATGTAAAAATGAGCAACGTATTCACTGAAAAAATGAAGAAAAACCCGATTATTGCCGCTGTTAAGGACTTGGACAACCTTGATGCGGCACTGAGCTCAGACTGCACAATCATCTTCCTTTTATGCGGCAGTATATTCAACATAAAAGAGGTGGTGCAGAAGGTTAAAGCCAAAGGCAAAATGATATTCATACACATTGATTTGCTTGACGGCTTTTCAAAGGATGCCGTGGCACTGAAATATATCAATGAAGAAATAAGACCCGACGGCATTGTTTCGACTAAAAACAGTCAGCTCAAGGCTGCAAAAAATCTGGGGCTTCTCACAGTGCAAAGAATATTTATTATTGACTCGCTGTCAATTGACACCGCCGTTAAGGCATCTCAGATGATTGAGCCTGACGCAATTGAAATTATGCCGGGTATTATGCCGAGAATAACAAAACAGCTCAGCTCATCCCTTTCAGTACCCGTAATTGTCGGCGGACTTATAAGCGAAACCACAGAAGTAGAAAATGCAATAAAAAACGGAGCCTTGGGTGTATCAACATCCTCAAGGCTCTTATGGGAGATGAAATTATGATAAACATCAGAAAGTACCAACCTAAAGACAAAGAAAACCTGAGAAGAATATGCATTGAAACCTCAAAACTGCCTAATGAAAATAAGATTGATCAGGATTTTCTGACAGTTACATTTAATGACTATTACACCGAAAACGAGCCTGATAACATTTTTGTTGCAGTTAATGAAGACGACGAAGCTGTGGGCTACATACTCTGCAGTGAAAACTTCTATGACTTCTATGATATTATGAAGAAGTTTTATCTGCCCGAAATCAAAGAGATGGGCTTTAACTATTACTCAATGGCTATAAGTGAAATACTTGTTCATAAGGTCTTTTCAAAGAAATATCCCGCACATCTGCACATTGACATTTTAGATGTCTGCCAGGGTCAGGGCGTTGGCACAAGACTTATGAACGAGTTGAAGGCTCACCTTAAATCAAAAAAGATAAACAATGTTATGCTCTCATGCGGCATGAGCAACAAGCAGGCTATAAAATTTTATCTTAAGAATGATTTTAAAATCATCAAAAACGTTTTCGGCTCTGCAATTATGGCAAGCGAATTTTAAAATAATGAATAAAGCAAAAATTTCAGCTCATAATACTTTCAAAAGGAGTTGAATTTACATGCTTGACAAAATCGCATTAGTTCTTGCAATTATAGGCGGCATCAACTGGGGCCTTATCGGTATCTTTCAGTTTGACCTTGTAGCCTGGATTTTCGGCGGACAAAGTGCCATTATAAGCAGAATTATCTACACTTTGGTTGCTCTTGCCGCCATCTGGTGCATTTCACTGCTTTTCAGCACAAGAGTTGACGATCCGCCGAAGGCAAAAGAATAATTACGACTATAAATTTGCGGGTTGGTGATTGCTTTAATGCAGTTGCCACCCGCAGTTTTTTTGTGAGTAAAATTTGCACTTCTACTTTGTATTTGCTTGATTTTTTGTATTGATTTTTCCTGATAAACAGAGTATAATAATTGAGATTATAATGTTTTAAGAAGGAATTGGTTATGGATTTAAAACAGCTTTGTTTTTCTCTTGCCCAAAAGGCAGGAACATCAGGCGACGAAAGAGAAGCAGCAGAGTATGCAAGAGAGCTTCTCGGTGAATATATGACGGCAGAAATTGACCGTCTCGGCAGCGTACGCGGAAGCATGGGGCAGGGCAGTATGCACATTATGCTCGACGCCCATTTAGACCAGATCGGAATGGTTGTCAGAGCTATTGATGATAAAGGCTTTTTGCTTATTGACAAAGTGGGCGGTATGGATTTGCGTGTGCTCATGGGTGCCGAGGTTACCGTTCACGGCAAAGAGAAGCTTTTCGGGGTTATCTCATCCGTTCCGCCACATCTGCAAAAGGGCGACAGCACAAAAGAAACCCTCGACATCAAAACAATGGCAGTTGATATCGGCTTTGATAAGGACTCTGCCGAAAAATTG
>JAZSPF010000197.1:0-4437 GCA_045537315.1 Acutalibacteraceae bacterium | reverse complement strand
TAACGGCATTATGCTTCTTGTTTTCGGCGGCGTGTTACTCGCTATTAACTTTAAACTTTCACGCGCCAAGCAAAAAACACCTGTAGCCGAAATAACGGAGGAGGTGCAGAGTGATGAATAAAAAGTTTAAGATTATTATAGCGGCAACGCTGATTTTTCAGTTACTCATACCCGCTGGTTTTCTCTATCATCACTATACCGCCATAAACTTTGCGCTTGAGCATAGTTTAGAATATAAATTCAAGCTTCTGGATATGAGGTTTTCAGATTACCGCGCAAGCGAAGGTGACCCAACCGACATCCGTGAAAGTCTCCGCTTTGATGTGGGAGGAACAAGTAGGCTTTACAACAAAAAAATTGCCGTCACCGTCGGCGAGGATGGTTTTGCGGATTTATCGGAGCTTGAGGATAAGGATTATAACTGCTGGTTCGATTATGACTACTGTGAAAAAAACAGCCGTTTCAAGGCAGATAAATTCAGCTTTGAGCCTGATGTGGATGTGAAAGCACTGAAAAAAGAAATAAGAGAAGCCTACGCGTGGGCAAGTAATCTTCATGAAAACGGGTGCTTTGCCTATGTCACCGCTAAAGTCTATAAAGGCGTATTCATCCCCACGGCCATATATGTGAAAGGAGAAAAGGTTATAACGATTCACGCAGAAAACTAAAGAAACTGACAAAAAGATTACAATTTCGTTACTTTCCTTTACAAAACAATTGAATAGTATTATAATACCTTCTGTCATTCGGAAGGTATTATTTATTTGGAAAATCATATATTTGATATTGGAAGGTAGTTATTATGAATAAAAACATAACCGAAAAGAAAGGTACCCCACTGTGGGAAGTATGCTTTTGGTGGATAGTTAGAGCTTTTCTTGCTGTGGCTGTTTTCACTGCCCCCACAACGCCGAAAAAGCTTATGGTGCTTTTCGCACTTGTTATGACATTTCTCGGCAGCGTACTTGGTAAGTTTATTAAAAATCTCAGCTCACACTTTCAGTCCTGTGTGTGCCTGACTGCTGTTTTAGGCTCAGGTCTCGGCTTTGGTTTTGATTTGTTTCAGAAATTCCCCGAATATGATGTGCCTCTTAGCCTTTACGGCGGACTTATCGGTGTTGCAATGGGCTATTACATAAGTGTTGCGTTGAAAAAGCCGCAGACAAATAAGGATTTTAATTTTACCGCATTTATATCTTTCTGTGTTTCCTGTGCTTTTATAGCCCCAAGAGAAATCATGCAGTTTTTTACAGATTATTTCACGGGCAGAAACCTTGTTCACTGTGAAATGGTGGGTGAGGATCACTGGCTGATAAAGCTTATAGGTACTATGGGCAGTATGCCTGAGCAGAGATATCTCCTGGACTTCAGTGAAGATGTTACCTTAGGTGTGGCAGGCTCCTTTATTGCCACTGCAGTGCTTTATGTTTATATCCGCCTCAAAAATAAAGAAGTATTTGTAAAAGAAAAGAGAATCTTAAAGGTTTCTTTTAAGGATATTCCTTCACGCTTTAAAGCTAAGGCTATTTATGAAACGGAAAAATTAAAACAGCAGACAAATATCTGGGATACACTCTTATGGTGGAGTGTTCGAATTGTTATGCTTTACGCTTTCATCACAATGGAAAGCAGAGCTGAGGCAACACTGCTGGGAGTCATTCTTATAGGTACCTTTGCAATAAGCATCCTTCATTTTATTTTTCCGAAGGAGTCAATGTTCTGCAAAATCAATTACAGAGTGCAGACACTTATAGTTGTTATAGCTTTCCTTGGCTCATATTGCGGTAACTATGTAGGTATTTATGCCTATGCAAGCAGATTTGACACTTTGCTTCATTTTGTTTCAGGCTTCATAGGTGCGGCGGCGGGATATTATATCGCACTGACTCTGGTTAAACCGCGTTCACAAAGAGAAAACCTTGTCATCAGTCTTTTTGCTTTGGGCTTTGCACTTGCAATTATTCCCATACACGAAATGACGGAGTTTATCGGTGACTATATCTGGGGTACCACCAACCAGGGATTTATGTGGGAGCCGAGCGATAATGTGCTTATTTACAGACTCTTCGGTCACGGTGTAGGCAACGAACTGCTCATTCGTATGTACGATACGGTGTACGATATGACCCTTGCCTCCACCTCAAGCGTAATATCCTTTATTGCTCTTTTTGTCTCATTGGAAAAAAAGAGAAAGAATAAAGAAAAATCAGGACAGTATAGCAAAACTGTAACCGAAAAAGAGAAAGTCACCTGTTGACAAAACAGGTAAATTGTGTTAACATATTTACTGTTAAGAGAATGTCCTTTTTAAAAAAGGGGAGTAGCTCTCAGCTGTAAATCAACATCCGCCGCAAGGCTGGTTTACAGGCCTTTAAACAGGTAGCAAGACCTTTAACGGAACGAGGTTCTGTTAAAGGTTTTTTTGTTAAACTCCTTATAAAGAAGATATATTCTCACAGTTAATCCAATAATATAAAATCAGTAGCACTGATTAAAAGAAAGGAAAAAATGTATGAAACATTATCTCCACACTACAGATGAAGTTTTTGCTGAAGTAAAGTCCTCGGCTGGAGGTCTGACAAGTGCCGAAGCCCAGAAGCGACTTGAAGCTAACGGCAAAAACAAGCTGGCAGAAGCAAAGAAAGTGTCAATGTTCTCACGCTTTGTTGACCAGCTCAAGGACCCCATGATTATCATTCTGCTTGTTGCAGCAGTTATTTCTGCCGCAACTGAAATGATTGAACACGGCGGTTTTGTAACTCCCACAGACTCAATAATCATTCTCGTGGTTGTGCTTATCAACGCAGTTTTAGGTGTTGTGCAGGAAAGCAAGGCTGAAAAGGCGGTTGAAGCACTGCAGAAAATGTCTGCGGCAACAACAAAAACTCTCCGTGACGGTCAAATTGTAACCGTTAAGAGCGAAGATCTTGTTGTTGGTGACGTTATTCTGCTTGATGCCGGCGACGCTATCCCTGCCGACTGCCGTATATTTGAGTGCGCAAGCATGAAAATTGAGGAGGCAGCTCTTACAGGTGAGTCCGTTCCCGTCACAAAGCTTGTGAATGCTCTTATGGGCAAAAAGGGTGACGATGAGGTTGCTCTGGGTGACCGCAAAAATATGGCATATATGGGCTCAACTCTCGTTTACGGCCGTGGTAAGGCGGTTGTTACCGCAACAGGTATGGACACTGAAATGGGTAAAATTGCCAATGCCATCACTCTTGCCGAAGAAGGCAAAACTCCCCTTGAAATCAAGCTTGAACAGCTTTCAAAGGTACTCACAAAGCTTGTTATCGGTGTTTGCGTTATCATTTTCGGCTACAATATTCTCACTCAGTTTATTCTTCCCGAGGTTAAACCCGAATTTTTCCATGTGGCACTTGACTCATTCATCACCGCTATTGCTCTGGCTGTTGCCGCAATTCCCGAGGGTCTTGTTGCGGTTATGACCATTGTTCTTTCAATCGGTGTTACCAATATGTCAAAGAAAAACGCAATCATCCGCAAGATGACTGCTGTTGAAACTCTCGGCTGTACACAGATAATCTGCTCAGACAAGACAGGTACACTTACACAGAATGTAATGACTGTTGTTGACCACTATGCTCCCGATGAAAAACAGTTGGCGACGGCTATGGCTCTTTGCACCAATGCAGAGGTTGCAGAGGACGGCAAGAGTACAGGTGAGCCTGATGAGGTTGCGCTTATCAACTATGCAGGCACTCTGGGACTTCCCAAGGCAGCTCTCACTGAAAAGTATCCGAGAATCGGCGAAGTACCCTTCGACTCAGGCAGAAAGATGATGTCAACCGTTCACAGCAGTGAAAACGGCTTTGTTCAGTTCACAAAGGGCGCTCCCGACGAAATTCTCAAGAAGTGCAGTCACATTGATATAAACGGTCAGGTCTTTGAAATGAATGACGAGTACCGTGAAAAAATCTCGGCCGAAAACACAAGAATGGGCAATAAGGCTCTTCGTGTATTTGCAGTTGCATATAAGAAATACAGCGCAGCTCCCATCACTTTCGACTCAGAGTCACTTGAATACGATATGACCTTCATCGGTCTTACAGGTATGATTGACCCGGTTCGTCCCGAAGTTAAGGATGCTATTGTTGAGTGTCGTAGCGCAGGTATCAAGCCAATTATGATTACAGGTGACCATATCAATACGGCAAAGGCGATTGCTCGTGAGCTTGGTATTCTTACAGATGACAGTCAAGCTATGATGGGTGCTGATATAGATAAATATTCGGACGAAGAATTTGAGAAAATCGTTGAAAATATCTGTGTATATGCCCGTGTTCAGCCTGAACATAAAACAAGAATTGTTAACGCATGGAGAAATAAGGGCTACGTTACTGCTATGACAGGTGACGGTGTTAACGATGCTCCATCAATCAAGAGTGCCGACATCGGTGTTGGTATGGGTATCAC
>JAZSPF010000079.1:0-8882 GCA_045537315.1 Acutalibacteraceae bacterium | reverse complement strand
TGCAAATATCCGTACTGATGAATACGGTGGCAACCGTGAGAACCGCATGCGTTTTCATCTTAATATAGTAAGAAGAATCAAAGAACTGTGCGGTCCCGATTTTGCTATTATTGTAAAACTTTCAGTTGTGGAGCAAGGTACAGACGGCGGTATTTCTATATTGGACGGTATACACTACTGCAAGCGATTCCAGGAAGAAGGCGTTGATGCAATTGAGGTTCTTGCAGGCAAATGGTCAAGCGAAGCAGGCAAAAACGAAAAGCCGGAATCAGCTTATCCTGACTGTATGGCAGTTGCATTGTGTCAGGTTATGAAGCTGGGCGTTTTGTTAAAAACAGGAAAGAAGAAAACTATTCCGTATATTGGAGGAGGACGTGCACAAAATCCTGAAGCAGCAGAAAAAGCTTTGGCATCAGGACAGTGCGATTTGATTTTCATTGGTCACGGTCTGCTCGCTCAGCCTGATCTTGTTAATCTTATAGACGAAGGCAGAGAAGACGAAATCAGACCCTGCATCGGTTGCGGACATTGCATCGACCATCAGTTGCAGCACGGGGGCAGGGCTATATGCTCAGGTAATGCCGTACTCGCAAGGGGTGAGAATGATTACAGTATTAAACCTGCAGAGGTAAAAAAGAATGTCGTAGTAATCGGCGCAGGCGTTGCGGGTGTTGAAGCTGCAAGAATAGCTGCTATGCGCGGTCATACTGTGGATATTTATGATATGGCGAATGAAGTGGGCGGACAGATGAATCTTGCCTGTAAACCACCCTTCAAGCAGCATTTAGCCCTGATGAAGCCATATTTAGAGAGACAGTTGGAAATTACGGGTGTCAATGTTCATCTCGGCTGTAAAGTAACAAAACAGGATATTCTTAATATGAATGCCGATGCAGTGGTTTGCGCTACAGGAGTAAAACCTGCTGTTTTGAACATTGAAGGTGCACAAAGAGTCATCAACGCAATTGAGGTACTTGAAGGCAAGCCAACCGGCAAAAACGTTGTAGTTATAGGTGGCGGTTCCATCGGCTGTGAAACTGCTGAGCTTCTCGGAAAGCAAGGCAAAAAGGTGGCTGTTATTGAAATGCAGGATAAAATGGCAGCCAATACCGGCAAGACAGCACAGACAATTCTTCTCGGACATCTCAAGGGCCACGGTGTCAAGCTGCTTACTGAATGTAAAGTAGAGAAGATCACTGAAAAAGAGGTATTCTATAAGGATAAAGATGGTAATGTCACTGCTCTTAAGGCTGATAGTGTAGTATTGGCTATCGGAAACAGACCTGACACAGACCTTTATGATTCGCTCAAGGATGAAGTGAAAGAAATTTACAATATCGGAGATTCCAACGGTGGCGGCATTATACCTAATGCGGTTTATGACGGATACACAGTAGGTAATCTTATATAATATTTTTCGATAAATATCAAAATTGACATTGACGCAAAAAGATCGCTATCCATTCGGACAGCGGTCTTCGTTGTTTTATTTATTCTTCGTCTGATGCTTTGGTTGTTGTCGGTTTTTTGGTGGTAGTTTCTTTCTTGGTCGTGGTTTCTTTCTGAGTTGTTGTTTCCTCAACCTCATCCCATACTGAAAGGACAATTTCGGTGCCTTCGTCAAATTCGAGGCCTGCAACCTTGCTCATAAGATAAACTTCATCAGGAGTTTCATCACCTGTGTTCTTTGTTGTCTCTTTCTTAACAGTGAAGCCTGCGTGTTCAAGCTTTTCCTTTGCTGCCTGATAGGGCATACCAATTACGTCGGGAAGCTCAATCTGTGCTATGCCTTCACTTATTACAAGTGTAATCTCCGCGCCACTGAGAACGCTTTCACCTGCTGCAAGACTTTGTGAAATAACAGTGTTCTTTTCGTGAGTTTTGCTTGCCTGCATCTTATATTTAATAACAAAATTGCGGTTAAATATTTCGTTGCTCTTTATTCTGTCATAGGTATGTACCGTGAAATCAGGCACAGTGACATAGGAGCGGTCATAGTTTGAGGTTGGCTCAGTGGTTGTAGCGTCAGTGCTGTCGTTATAAACATCCTGAGTGTCCTCTTTGTTCATCGGCAGGAAAGATGCCCATGAGAACATAGAATTTATAAGAGGAATATCTACACTCTTGTAAAGTACCGTTGTATAAAGAAGTGAAAAGACAAGGCTGAAAGCAACTATCGCACCTACAAATGTTTTTATCATCAGAGGCACTAAATCGTTGCCGGCAAATTTGTCAGTTTTTTCCTTTACGGTTTTTTCTTTTACTGCTTTTGTCTGCTTGGGGGCAGGGGAGGCTTTAACTTTGGAGGGAGTGCGGTTTGCAGTGGGTGTTACAGCTGCTTTCTGCTCTGAGTACAGCAGTCTGAGAAGCTCGTCTGTTGCGGCAAGTCTGTTATGTGACTGCACCGCCATACCTTTCACTATAGCTGTAATTTCGCTCTTTGTCATCTTTTCTGCAACCGCAGAGGGGAGTACCATTTCATCTTTGACAGCTCTTTTAGTTGCATCGGCAGGTACCTTTCCTGTGATAGCATAATATATAAGAGCTGTTATTGAATATACATCGGAACATTCGCTGAGTACAGGAGCATCGCCGTAAAGCTCAAAAGGAGTGAAACCTGAGACAGGACGCGCTCTGAGTTCACCCACGGTGCTGTAGCACTGCTTGATTGAGAATCGTGTAAGGTGTAGTTTACCGTCAGAGCCGACGCAAACGCTTTTAGGTGAAATTCCACCATGTATTATACCTGCGCCGTGGAGTTTTTTAACGGCACTGATTATTGGTTTTAATGAGGCAAGTGCCTTTTTAGGTGTCAGGGCAGACTTCTCTTTAAAATATGACTCAAGTGTGATGCAGTCTTTATATTCGCTGACAGAATAAGCTGTACCGTTATAAAGAAGCACATCTGTTACTGTGGGAAGACAAATTATTCTGCTGAATTCTTTAAGCTCATTCCAGAGGTCAATGAAGCTTCGCAGAGTCACCCTGAACATTTCCTCATAGCCTATTTTAATTGCAATTGCAGATGAGGCAGGGGTACGGGAAGCTATCTTTTCGGGGAAGAATTCCGTAATGCTGACCACGCTGTCATTTTGCATATCAAGACCGATATAGGTTATTGAATCTGCGGAAAACGATTCAACCTTGCCTACAAGATATCTGTCTGCTATAACACTGCGCTTATGAAGGAAGGGGTCTTTTTGCAGGGAAAGAGCATTATAAGAGCAGTGCGGACAGACGGTTTCGTCTGCGGGCATTTCTTTCATGCAACCCATACAGTAATTTTTACTTTCAGTCATTGGATAAAGCCTCCTGACTTTTAACATTCTTTCGCTTTATTTTATCTGAAAACTCTGTAAAAGTCAAGATATAGTGTTTAGTCAGGGAGTTATGCGGCGAAACCGCGGTATTTGCTGTCATCCGGGGAAGCAGGCTTCTTTATCTTTGCAGGAGCTTTTGCTGCACTCATTTTAGCGGGCTTAGTCTTTTTGTGGTTTGATTTTGCTTTTGAAGCAACCCATGCATCGAACTTGTCCTCAAGTGCGATAAATTGTTTCTCGAAAATTATACCTATAATAATAAGTGTAACGAGAAAGAAAAATGTTGTTGTAAAGCTTGAGAATGTTGCTACCATAATGTTTACCTCCAAATCGAACATTCGTTCTGTATCTATGCTTCAATTATACACGATAAAATTGATTTGTCAAGACAAATGTTCGTTTATTTTCAAAACAGAGTCCAAATAAAGGGAGTTAACCTAAAATTCTTCCATTTTCTTGCTTTTTTATGGCAAAAAATGCGACATTTTTTTGTTCAGTTTGACATGGTGTAATTTTTGTAAAACTAATGAAATGTTTTTTTCATTGTGTTATAATTATACTGTATAAATATATTTTATCGGAGGAGATAATATGTCATATTTAAAGAAAGAGTTTACATTCCCTTCTGTGTCAGGTCTTGCTGACATACACTGTGCATCATATCTGCCTGAAAACGGAGAAATAAAAGCTGTTCTTCAAATAGCACACGGCATGGCGGAGCATCTTGAAAGATACGAAAGCTTTGCCCGCGTACTTTGTGAAAACGGCATTGCTGTTTATATCAATGATCACCTCGGTCACGGCGGCAGTGTTAAAAACGATAATGAGCTTGGCTATTTCGGTGAAAAAGACGGTTGGAAGCACTTTGTTGAGGATTGTCACGAGCTGACAAAAATCGCCAAGAGTGAAAACCCCGGCAAGCCCTACATATTCTTCGGTCACTCAATGGGCTCATTTGTTGCAAGAGCTTACTCTATTAAGTACTCTGCCGAGATTGACGGCGCCGTTTATTGCGGCACATCAGGTCCTAACCCTGCAGCAGGTGCCGGTATACTTATTACAAAGCTTATCACAAAGCTCAAGGGCGACCACTATAGAAGCAAGCTCATTGATAAAATAGGCTTCGGCTCATACAACTCAAAGTTCGAGGGCAGAACACCCTTTGACTGGCTTTCAAGAGACAACTTTGAGGTCGATAAATATATTGCCGATAAATATTGCGGCTTCCTTTTCACTGCACCGGGCTACGGCGATTTATTCGCACTTCTCGGCTTCGTCTCCTCAAAGGAGTGGTTTGCAGGTCTTTCAAAAGAGCTTCCCGTGCTCCTTATCTCAGGTGCCATGGACCCCGTAGGCAATTATTCAAAGGGAGTTGACCAGGTCTGCGATATGCTTAAAGCAGAGGGTAAGACAAATATCAAAAAGATACTTTATCCCGATGCACGTCACGAAATTCTCAACGAAAGTGCTTGTTTCGACACAGTATGTAAGGATGTTGTTGAATGGATTGACAGCATTATATGACAGTAAGGGTATTAAAGGAGTATTCCGATGAAAAATAACACTTATATTATTGAAAACGATTATCTGAAAAAGACCTTCAATCTCAAAGGGGATAAAATAACCTCCTGGGAGCTTCTTAACAAAGAAAGCGGCAAAACCGTGAAGGCACTCGAAGGCAGTGAGGAGTTTATCATCTGCTTCAAGAATTTCCTTTTCGGCAGAAGTACTATCAGAAGCTCTGAGTTGAGGATAGAAAGCACCGATGAGAGAGACTCTGCCGCTTACAAAACCTTTGTTATATCTTTCAAAGGTGTTCGTATAAAAGACAGTAAGCTGAAAATCGCTCTTGTCTATGAAGCTATGAAGCATCAGGGACTTTTCAGAAAATTTATAGAAATCCGCTTTGAAAAAATGGGAAGCAAGCCGCTGATTCTCGATTATATTGACCTTGAAGCAATGAAATTTGACGGTTCACTTAAATGTTGGTGTATCCCCGACCAGAAAAACTCACATGTACCGGGTTATGGTCTTGAAATGGGTCAGCCTTTATATATTGACAGCGTGTTTATGGGTTGTGAATTCCCTGCTGCACTTAATAAGATTTCAGATTTCACCACTTCAATAATATGTTACAGCGGTAAGGATTTAAGAGATATTTTTCAGGGTAAGGTTTACCACAGCTACGATGCTGTTATCGGCTCTGCCAAGGGTAATGTTTTTGAGCAGGTGCAAAGAGCATTCTTTGATTACATAAAGACCATAAGCAAACCCGTCAAGCTCAGAAGACAGTATAATTCATGGTATGACCATATGCTCAATATTACCCGTGAAAATGTTTACGGCTCTTTCCTTGAAATTGAAAAGGCAATGACAAAAACAGGCGAAAAGCCTCTTGACAGCTATGTTGCAGATGACGGCTGGAATGACTATAGCAAGGGCTTCTGGGGCTTTAACGAAAAATTCCCTGATGAGCTTTATCCCTTTACGGCGCTTGCTGAAAACTTAGGCTCAAAGTTCGGTTTGTGGATCGGCCCCAGAGGCGGTTACACCAACGATACGATAAAGTTCGCAAAGCATATTCAGCGTGCAGGCAACGGACACGTCAATGCTCAGGCAAATGACATCTGTGTTGCAAGTGATAAGTACCTTGCCAATCTTACCGACCTGATGCTTTCATATCAGGAAAAGTTTAATCTTAACTATTGGAAAATAGACGGATTTGCTCAGCGCCCCTGCAAAAGCAGACATCACGGCCATATGACAGGCGGCCATAAGAATATGTATTATTATTCCGATCTGTGGGAAAAGTGGATTGTTATTTTCAATAAGCTTTATGAAAATGGCGGCAGTGATTACTGGCTCAATAACACAAGCTATTTGCCTCCCAGTCCATGGTTCCTGCAATACAGCAACTCAGTATGGATGCAGGTCAGCACCGACGTTGGCTTCGAGGGTAAGAAGGGCGTTTCTTCAGATAAAGACAGAATGCTTTCATACCGTGATGAAAGATATTTCGAGTTTTATAAAGACAGACAGTTCCAGTTCCCGCAAAGATGCCTTTATAACCACGACCCGGTTTACGGTAACGAGGCAAAGGTCAATATGAGCGATGAAGAGTTCAGAGAATACCTTTTCACAATGGCAATGCGCGGCACGGCTTTCTGGGAGCTTTATTACAGTTATAACATGATGAACGAAGCCAAGTGGCGCATCAACTACAGCGTGCTTCGCTTTATTGAGGATAATCTCGATGTGCTGTCAAACTCAATTATTTTCGGCGGCAGACCATCCAAGGGTCAGGTTTACGGCTATAGCTGCTTCGATAAGTTTGAGGGCATAGTTGCTCTTCGTAACAGCAGTGCAGAAAGCAAAAGCTACACCCTTTGTCTCAATGAAACAATAGGTGCAACAAAAGACCTGCTTTACGCTTCACTTACACAGATTCTTCCCTATAAAGGAAATGCTCTTGGTGATGCCTACAGCTACGGTGATACGCTGAATATCTCACTTGCTCCCTATGAAACTAAGATTCTTCACTTCGGCAGACGAAAGAAGGATATGGAAGCTGTTTATGTGACACCGCTTTCACAAAATAAGGTTGAAATTACATTCAATCAGTTTGTTAACATAGAAAGCATAAGCTGTGATAAAAAGATTGCGGCTGTTGAGCTTCTCGAGGACTATATGACTGCAGTCATCACCTTTGAAGAGAGCTTCCAAAGACTCAATCACTTGACAATATCCGGTGTGGGTGATATTATGGGTAATACTTTTGATGCCGATATAGCCTTTGATTATTATGACAGCTTCATTGTAACGGAAGGTCTCTACGGCAAGGGTGCTTTCACAGTCAAGGCAACACTCGACGGCGAAGAGCCTCATATGCTTATGCGTCAGGGCGATGAAGTCAGCTTCTACGTGGGTGACGACGGCAGGGTACACCTTAAAGTTGGTTACTCTCATGTTGTCTCACGCTCTACGGTACACGATAAGGTGCAGGCAGTGGCTGTCAGAGAAAAAACAGGTGTTATCAAGCTTTATCTTGACGGTGTGCTTGACGGCGGTATGTACTGTAATTTAACTGAGCTTTCAGGTCAGAAAGCGGCAGTTTATAATGAGGGCAAGGTCACACTTTATAACAAGGCTTTCCCTTATGATGAAATATAACTTTCGGGATGCGAAAGGAGAGAACCGGATGAAAGAAAAACTCAGAAAACTTTCCTTAACGGCTCTGTTTGTTGTGCTGATAGCAGCTTTAGGTGTTTTCAGTGCGGCGGCAGAGAACGAAGGTCCTTACACTTATGCCATTAACCAAGGCAAGGTAACTATCACCGACTGTGATATGAGCCTTGAGGGTGACATTGTTATACCCGAGACCCTCGGCGGCATACCCGTAACGGCAATAGGGGATAACGCTTTCTACTATTGCGGCGGCATAACAAGTGTAACAATGGGTGACAACATTGAGAGTATAGGCGCAAACGCATTCAACCTTTGCGGAGCCTTATACGAGGTTGTTTTGCCCGAAAAGCTCACAGAGATTAAGCCGCAGACCTTTTATATGTGCTTTAATCTGACTAAAATCAATCTCGGTCAGACCAATGTGACGGTTATAGGCAATAATGCTTTCGGCTATTGTGACTATCTCTCAGTTGTGGCAATACCCGACACGGTGACTTCAATAGGTGACGGTGCTTTCAGCGGTTGCGGAAATCTGCAGACTGTTATAATGGGCAAAAATGTCAAGAGCATCGGCATCAATGCTTTCAGAGACTGCTATAACCTGAGAACGGTTTATTGTATGGGTACCCAGGCTCAGTGGCAAGATGTTGCAGTGTCTGACGGCAATGAGATGCTTACTGTTCCCGTTTTCACTTATGAACACAAGCACAAATATAAAAAGGCGCTAACACGCTCGGCTACCTGTCTTCGCGACGGTGCTTACACTCACACTTGCAGCTGTGGCGACAGTTATGATGAGCTCTTTAAGGGTGAGCACACTCAAAAGAGTACCGTGACAAAAGCAACGGCTTCCAAAGACGGCAAAATCGTTTATAAGTGCACCGTCTGCAAGGAAACTGTGAAAACCACAAAGATTTATAAGGCTTCGAGCATCAAGCTCTCAAGCACATCGGTGGTCTATAACGGAAAGACGAGAACGCCAAAGGTTACAATCAAAAACTCTGCCGGCACCACTCTTACAGAGGGTAAGCACTACACCCTCAAATATGAAAGCGGAAGAAAGCTCCCGGGCAAATACTATATCAAAGTTACCTTCACGGGCAGCAGATACACGGGCAGCAAAACCCTTTATCTCACCATCAAGCCTCAGACTGTTGAGCTGACAAGTGCCACCTTTGCGAACGCGGGTAAGGCTACACTTAAATGGGGCAAGGAGACCGCCGACGGATATCAGATTTATATGGCAAGCTCAAAGGACGGCACATATAAAAAGATAAAATCCGTGACTAAAAACACATCTGTCAGCTACACGGTAGGCTCACTTACAAAAGGCAAGACCTATTATTTCAAGGTCAGAGCCTATAAAAAGACAGACAG
>JAZSPF010000202.1:0-4207 GCA_045537315.1 Acutalibacteraceae bacterium | reverse complement strand
GCTTGCAGATGCTTTTATTGCAGAGCAGGTGGAAGCAGTACGCGCTCAGGTAGGCGACAAAAAGGTGCTTCTTGCACTTTCAGGCGGTGTTGACTCATCGGTTGTTGCTGCACTTCTTATCAAGGCTATCGGCAAGCAGCTCGTCTGCGTACACGTTAACCACGGCCTTATGCGTAAGGGGGAAAGCGAAAATGTAATTGAAGTTTTCAAAAACGGACTTGATGCAAACCTTATTTATGTTGATGCAACTGACCGTTTCCTCGACCTTCTTAAGGATGTGAGCGACCCCGAAACGAAGCGTAAGATTATCGGTAAAGAATTCATCAATGTTTTTGCAGACGAAGCAAGAAAGCTTGACGGTGTTTCCTTCCTCGCTCAGGGTACTATTTACCCCGACATTCTCGAAAGCGTTAAGCAGGCAGAGGGCAAGAAGGCTGTTAAGTCACACCACAATGTTGGCGGACTTCCCGAAGACCTCCAGTTTGACCTTGTTGAACCCATTAAGCTCCTCTTTAAAGATGAAGTAAGAGTTGTTGGTGAGGCACTCGGTCTTTCTCACGGTATGGTTTACCGTCAGCCCTTCCCGGGTCCCGGTCTCGGTGTAAGATGCCTCGGTGCAATCACAAGAGACAGACTCCACGCTCTGAGAGAAGCTGATGCAATCCTCCGTGAAGAATTTGACAAAAACGGTCTTGCTGAAAAGGTCTGGCAGTACTTTGTAGTAGTACCCGATATGAAGAGCGTTGGTGTTAAGGACGACAGCCGTTATGAGGGTTGGCCTGCAATCATCCGTGCAGTCAATACAAAAGACGCTATGACAGCAACTATCGAAGAAATCCCCTATGACATTCTTCACCACATTACAAATCGTATTACAAATGAAGTTGAGGGCATCAATCGTGTACTCTTCGACATCACACCCAAGCCAACAGGCACAATCGAGTGGGAGTAATCATAAACTGTGCCTTAAAAAAACTTGTCATATATTCAAAAAACTCTTGAATTATCAACTTAAATGAATTATAATTACTCTATGCTCGTTTGACATATAACAGCTGAGCGAGTGGAATGGTAGTTAATTTATAGCATAAGGAGCTGTTAAAAATGAAAGTACTCTACACAGGCAAAACAAAGGACGTTCTTCTTGACGAAGAAAAAAACATCGTTAGTCTTTTCTTCAAGGATAGCGCAACAGGTGAAAACGGCGTATTTGACCCCGGCTCAAACACAGTTGGCGGCAGCGTTGAAGGCAAGGGCAAAATCGGTCTTGCAATTTCAAAATACTTCTTCGAACTCATGGAAAAGAACGGTATTCCTACCCACTATATCGATTCAGATATTGAAAAGGGTCTGATGCAGGTTCGCAACCTCACTGTTCCGAAGCTCGAATTTGTGCTTCGTTATTTCACAGCAGGCAGCATGTGCCGTCGTTTTACACTTGATGAAGGCATCGTGTTCGATCCCGTTTACACAGAAGTTACACTTAAAGATGACATTCAGGGCGACCCCCTCATCAGCGAGCGTATCTGCATCATGAAGGGTCTTCTTAAGGCAGGTCAGTATGATGAAGCACTTGACATTCTTGTACGTGTCGGTGAAGTTCTCAAGAAGGAGCTTGCTGCTTTAGATCTCACTCTTATCGACTTCAAGATTGAAATCGGCTATGACGAGACAGGCAAGATGTATGTTGCAGACGAAATCACACCCGACATCTGGAGAGTCCGTGACGAAAACGGCAACATCCCCAATCAGATTGATTGTGCAAAGATGCTTCTTGAAAAGATGGGTCTGTAATTTAATCAGATATTTACGGCAGGGCTTTGTTGCTCTGCCGTTTTTATTTATCCTATGCGTATATTTTGAATAAAATAATATTGACAAACTCAGATATTTTGTATATTATATACCTAAATGGTTAGCGGAGGGGATTATTCCGCTAAAAGGAGGATTTTATATGAAAAAGCGATTTATCAAAGTTGTTTCACTTGTGCTGGTTGTCGTTATGATGTTCTCTTGCACAATGAGCGCATCTGCATACAGTGGCAGAATTGACCCTGCTATTGTTGCCGAAACCTCAAAGGTGGCAATTGACATTGAGGGTGAAGGTATTGTACTTCTCAAGAATGAAGAGAATATGCTTCCTCTTGACGGCAAAAAGCTGAATATTTTCGGTGTCGGCTCTGTACGCCCCTTCTTCGGCGGTGCAGGCTCAGGCTGTATAACATCAGAAGACCCCATCAGCTTCTATGATGCACTTGATATTGAAGGTATCGAATATAACACGGAGCTTCGCAAGCTTTATGAAAAGAATTGCGGCACTGAAGCTATTCCCACAACAAAGCATCCTGTTGTCAATAATGCTCTGGGTCTTATTCTTACCACAAGCTCACTTGACGAAATGCCCGTCAAAAAGCTGACAAATAAGATTATGGACAATGCAGTTGCATATTCAGACACTGCTCTTATTGTTATCAGCAGAACAAGTGAAGAAGGCTCTGACCTTACTGACGAAGTGCTTCGTCTGAGTAAAGAAGAGGAAAAACTTGTTGATAAGGTTGCAACCACATTTGAAAATGTTATTGTGCTTTTCAATATTTCCAACATTATCGAAATGGGCTTCATTGAAAAATATGATAGCATCAAGGCTGCCGCTTCAATATGGATTCCCGGTGAATTCGGTATGCTTGCAGTTGCAAGAATGCTCAAGGGTATATATAATCCCTCGGGTAAGCTGGCTGACACAGTTGCTTACAGTGTTGCCGACCATCCTTCAAGCGTATGCTTCGGAACAAACAAATATAAGGGCGGCGACTACTATGTAGAATATCTCGAAGGCATCTATATGGGCTACCGCTACTTTGAAACCTTCGCAAAAGATAAGGTTCAGTATCCCTTCGGTTACGGACTTTCATACACAAACTTTACTCAGGAACTCGTTTCCTACAGCACTGAGAACGGCAAAATCCGTGCAGAAGTTAAGGTAACTAATACCGGTGATGTTGCAGGTAAAGAAGTAGTTCAGCTTTATTACAGTGCTCCTTATTATGAGGGCGGCATTGAAAAGAGTGCTATCTGTCTGGGTGCATTTGATAAAACTATGCTTCTTTCACCCGGTCAGAGCCAGACTCTCACAGTTGAATTTGAAATTGACGATATGGCTTCCTATGACCATAAAAATCTCGAAGCCTGGATTCTCGAAAAGGGTACATACAAAATTATCCTCGGTAAGAATGTAAGAGAACACATTGCAACATTTGACTATGTTCTGGCTGAAGATAAGGTTATCAAGTATGACGATGTAACAGGCACTGAAATTTCAAATAAGTTTGACGATGTATATAATGACTTCCCTGTACTCTCAAGAGCAGACGGTGCAGATGCATTCCCCACCTTCAGAGAGCTTAAAGCAACTGATGAAATTAAAAACGTTGATAAGATACCCAACGAAAAGGCAGAGGGCACAGCTCCCACAATCGGCGCAGTTTACGATGAAACCATTATGCTTCAGGACGTTTATAACGATATGAGCCTTATGGATAAATTCCTTGATCAGCTCACCCTTAACGAAATGGTTATGATGGTTATCGACGGCGGTTACGGTACAAGAGGCGTTGAGCGTCTCGGCATTCCTCAGACATGGGATAACGATGCTCCCTCAAGCGTAAAGGGCCCCAAGGGTATCGCTTTCACAGACAGCGGTACTGCATATCCCTGTGAGGTTGCTATTGCATGCACATGGAACACAGACCTTGCTGAGCTTATGGGTAAATGCGTTGGTATCGAAGCAAGAGACCTTCATACAGACATATGGTATGCTCCCGGTGTTAACCTTCACAGAAACCCTGCAGGCGGCAGAAACTATGAATACTATTCAGAAGACCCCGTTATTTCAGGTAAGATGGCTGCAGCCGTTATCAGAGGCTGCGATTCAGAAGGTCTTGTAGTTACTATCAAGCACTTCGTTCTCAATGACCAGGAATCACACCGTGAAGGCGTATTCACCTGGGCGGACGAGCAGACAATGCGTGAGCTTTACCTCAAGGCATTTGAAATTCCTCTTAAGGAATCAAACTGCATGGGCGTTATGTCAGCCTTCAACCGTATCGGTACAAAGTGGTGCGGAAGCAGCTCTGCGCTCCTCAATGACCTTCTCAGAAAAGAGTGGGGCTTCAAGGGCTTCGTTGTTTCCGACTATTCATGGAACTTT
>JAZSPF010000148.1:0-3106 GCA_045537315.1 Acutalibacteraceae bacterium | reverse complement strand
ACCAACGAAGCCGAAGCACTTAAAAACAATGATACAGACGCAGTGTGGATTTATTATGCATGGTCAGGCATTAACGCAGAGCTGACAGATCTCGATTTTGAATATTTCGATTTTGGTGAGCTTGACAGTGTCTTTGACTTCTATACACCTGTTATCATTGCCAATAAGGACTTCTTAGAAAATGACCCCGACACTGCAAGGGCATTCCTTGCCGCCACGGCAAAGGGCTATGAGTACGCCATCGCAAACCCCGAAGAAGCTGCTTCAATTCTTGTTGCAGGCGACACAACAGGCTCACTTAACGGCTCAGAAGAGCTTGTGCTTGCAAGCCAGAAGTGGATAAACAAGCAATATGTCTCCGACGCTGAAAGCTGGGGCATTATTGATGCAGAGCGTTGGGATGCTTTCTATAAATGGCTCAGTGACGAGGGTCTTGTGGAAAGAGCAATTCCTGCAGGTACAGGCTTCACAAACGAATATCTTTCATAAGTTGGTTTAATATGGAAAAACTCAAAGCGAATAAAATAACCGTATCTTTTGACGGTGCAAACATAATTGAAGATGTAAGTGTTTATCTTAATGAGGGCGAAGTGGTCTCTCTCTTAGGTGTCAGCGGCAGCGGCAAAACAACTCTGTTTAATGTGCTGTCAGGTCTCACTGTGCCCCAAAGCGGCAGGGTACTTTTAGACGGTGAGGATGTAACGAGCAAGTCGGGCAAAATGAGCTATATGCTGCAAAAGGATTTGCTTCTTCCTTACTACACAGTCCTTGACAATGTGGCGCTGCCTCTGATTATCAAAGGCGAAAAGAAAAAAATCGCAAGAGAAAAGGCGGCAGAGCATTTCTCATTCTTCGGTCTTGAGGGCACCGAGAAAAAATATCCCCATCAGCTCTCAGGCGGTATGAGACAGCGTGCGGCATTTTTACGCACCTATCTCGCCTCTGACGGTGTTGCGCTTTTAGATGAGCCTTTCAGCGCCCTGGACACCATTACAAAATCCGCTGTTCATCAGTGGTACCTTGACATTATGAAAGAGATAAAGCTTTCATCACTCATTGTCACCCACGACATTGACGAAGCTATCTTGCTCTCTGACAGAATCTACATTCTCTCGGGCAAGCCGGGCAGAATAAGCGATGAGATAATCATTGACCTGCCAAAACCCAGAAGCAACTCTCTTTTAATGAGTGACGAGTTTTTGACGCTCAAAAGAAAAATTGTGGAAAAGATTTCTTTTGTCGGCTGAAAATAACAACTTACCACCCTCATAATTCCTGCTCTTTGCGGCAAGATAATGAGGGTGATTTTTTATGGATAAAAAAGAAAACAGCTTCAAGGATGACAATCCTTACCGCTTTGATAAAACAAGCGATTTTCTCTATGACCGTTACAATTCTATAAGAAGCAGAAAACGCAGAATTGAAACTGAACAGCAAATGAAAAAAGAACAAAACTCATAAGCGCGAAAAGCAGTGTTACTTCAAAGTGATACTGCTTTTTATGTTGTTTCTTACGACAAAAAATGCCTTCAAATCTGTGCTATTATCTGTGTTATATTCGCTTCACAGCCCTTTATAAAAGAAAAATCAACAAATTCAGGTTAAATGCCACGAATCCTTCTAACAAACTGCACAAATCCAATATATGGTTTTAGATAATGTTGTAACAAAATCACAAATGCTATTGAAATTTTCTTTTTATAGTGCTATTATGGTATATGAGGTAATATAAGAATGGGTTTATTGTGCACAATCAGCGTATTGCCCTATTACAATAAAGCAAAAGAGGTGTTATAATGGCGGATAAAAAAATCTTAGGCGATGATGTTGCCTTATACCTGTTTCATCAGGGCAACAACATAAAAGCTTATGAGTATATGGGTGCCCATAAAGTGGAGGGTCAGGATAACCTTTTTTCTTTCCGTGTCTGGGCTCCTCACGCAAAAAGCGTCAGCGTTATAGGTGACTTTAACGAGTGGGACGAAGCACGCGGCGAGATGACACTCATTAACGATGCGGGTATGTGGGAATGTTATATTCCCGGCGTCAAGGTTTATGACAACTATAAATTCCTTGTCACTGCCGCAGACGGCAAAAAAACTGCTAAGGCTGACCCCTATGCATTCCACAGCGAAACAAGACCGCAGACAGCTTCAAAATATTACGAGCTTTCAGGTTATAAATGGAAAGACAGCAAGTGGCTGAGAGATGCTAAAAAGAAAAATATTTACGAGTCACCCATGAACATATATGAGGTTCACGCAGGCTCATGGAAAACTCACGAGGACGGCAATCCCTATTCCTACAGAGACCTTGCAAATGAGCTTGTTCCCTATGTCAAAGATATGGGCTACACCCACATTGAGCTTATGCCAATGTCTGAATATCCCTTTGACGGCTCATGGGGCTATCAGGTAACAGGATATTTCGCCGCTACATCAAGATACGGCACTCCCCACGATTTTATGTACTTTGTAGATATGTGCCACCAGAACGGTATAGCTGTTATTCTCGACTGGGTGCCTGCTCACTTCCCAAAAGACGAACACGGCCTTAGCGACTTTGACGGCGAAGCCTGCTATGAATACGCTGACCCGAAAAAGGGCGAACATAAATCATGGGGTACCAAGGTCTTTGACTTCGGCAGAAACGAAGTTGTCTCCTTCCTTATGAGCTCGGCAGTGTTCTGGCTCGACAAATATCACATTGACGGTCTGCGTGTTGACGCTGTTGCTTCAATGCTCTATCTTGACTATGACAGAGATGACGGTCAGTGGATAGCCAATATGTACGGCGGCAACGAAAACCTTGAAGCTGTTGACTTCCTTCGCAAGCTCAACACAAATATTTTCAGGGAATTCCCACAGGCTCTTATGATAGCAGAGGAAAGCACTGCATGGCCTCTTGTTTCAAAGCCTGCAGATATAGGCGGTCTCGGATTTAACTTCAAGTGGAATATGGGCTGGATGAACGATGCTCTGCGCTACTTCTCAATGGACGGCCTTTCGAGAAAGTATAACCATAATCTTCTCACCTTCTCCTTCTTCTATGCCTTCTCTGAAAACTTCATTCTTCCCATTTCACACGATGAGGTTGTACACGGCAA
>JAZSPF010000103.1:0-7304 GCA_045537315.1 Acutalibacteraceae bacterium | reverse complement strand
TTTCAGTACTACACAAATGCAGATACTTTTATGATGGAAGAGATTCAATTTAAACCCGCGTATCAGGGCAAAGACCTTTTCAGGGAGTTGTATGGTTTTCTTTTCTCGAATATAAAAACAGATATTAAATTTGTTGAAGCTTATGCAAACATAAATAACGTCAAGTCTATTGGCATATTAGAAAAATTCGGACTTTCAAACATAGGGATCAATAAGAATGGTCATTCGTATCACTTTAAAGGCAAGTATGAGGATTTGAAAAAGTGGTATGAAAAACGCTAATTTTCTTAAAACATCGATTACGAATTAAATTTTGTCGTATTGCAACCAAAAGGAGTAAGAACATGGACAACATAACTGAGATAATAAAAAACACAACCGAAGAAAATCAGGCAAAAACAGACTGGACAAAAGCCTGGAGTACAAAGTATCCTATCCTCAAAAGGTATCAGTCAGAGGTGGACATTAGCAAGTATGCAGAAGGAATCAGAAAAATGTTTACCTCTTTGCAGAATGACTACGGTTACAGTGAGCTTGACGCAATGCTTGTGCTGAAGGATATCCTTGCTCACGAATATATGGATAACAGGAAATAGCATACTTATAAAACATTAACGATTCCCTTTAGTAAAATAACACTACCATCATCGATACTATTGTATCAACAGTGGTAGTGTTTTCATTTATTAAGTCTTTTTTACAAATTATAATAAATACCCTTGAGCAGCACCAGTCTGTCAGAAAATATGCTTGCCCGGAGAAAGGGAGTAAGATTTGCCTTCAATTACGGCGGAAGAAATAACGGGTGTGGTGATTTCATAATGCACTTTTCCGTTTTCGTGCCACCAGCGTGAAGACACTTTGCCCTCCCCGGTGTCGATTTCTGCTTTGAACCAATCGATGCGGTTATCAGGGATTGGCGCGAAATGAATCTTAGCAAAGCCGGGGGCATCTTCCACTGTATTGATACCTGCCATAACGCCGTACATCCAATCGCCTACTGCACCGTATGCATAGTGGTTATAGGAAT
Source organism: Acutalibacteraceae bacterium (assembly GCA_045537315.1). Classification (GTDB taxonomy): domain Bacteria; phylum Bacillota; class Clostridia; order Oscillospirales; family Acutalibacteraceae; genus UBA6857. The sequence goes on along the minus strand of JAZSPF010000103.1, from coordinate 6,274 downwards.
TCATGGATACAGGCCAGATATCGCCGTTTGGTTTAATGCCGTCCCAATGCTCCCAGATAGTGGTGGCACCTTTACTGATGGGATACAGCCACGACGGATATTCCTTTCTGAGAAGCAGTGTGTAGGCAAGCTCTGCATAGCCGTAGCGGGATAATACGTGCAGAATATAAGGTGTTCCGACAAAACCGGTTTGCAACATATCACCTTGTTTATGAATTAGTGCGGCAAGAGAATCTGCAACAGCCTGCGGATTATCTGTGAGTTCAAAATGAAGTGCCATTACATGCTCAGTCTGGGTTCTGAAGTCGTCACGGAATTCAGTTATAAATGCAGCGCGTATATTTTTATACAGCGTTTCATAACGTGAAATATCCCGTCCGAGAACCTTACCGATTTTTATGAGCAAATTGACCGTGTTGGCATAATAAGCAGACGCAACAAGATTGTCACGGGTAGGGCCTTTGAATTTTCCGTATACGCCACCTAGCTCCAACCAGTCGGCATAATGCTTACCGCCAAACCACAAATTGGGTTTAGTGGAAGTTTTTGTGATATGATCTACCCACTTACAAATCGGCTCAAAGAGGTTTTCTAAAATTTCAGTATCACCATAAGTCAGATAGCATTGCCACGGGCAAATAGCCACAGCATCGCCCCAGGCTGTGCTTATTCTCGGCTTGCGTGGATATATAGAAGGTATCAAATCGGGTATCGCACCGTTTTTATACTGCTCGGCTTTGACATCATTCAGCCACTTTTTAAAAAATTTCAACACATCATAGTTATAGCTTGCAGTGCGTATAAACACCTGCGCGTCTCCTGTCCATCCCAATCTCTCGTCACGTTGAGGACAATCGGTGGGGATATCCAGAAAATTATCCTTTTGTGACCAGATGATGTTGCTGAATAATTGATTGAGCAAAGGGTCAGAGCTCTCAATGTATCCGGTGCGTTTCAGTTCGCTGTGCACTTCAATGGCGGTGAAATTTTTCGGGTCAATGGCAGTGGGGTATGAATCTACCCGTACATAGCGAAAGCCGTAGAAGGTAAGGGTAGGCTTGTAGGTTTGTTTGCCGTCTTTGCAGATATATTTATAGAGTGCTTTTGCACTGCGATAGTTTGCGTTATAGAAATTACCGTCTTTATCGAGAATTTCACCGAAGGAAAAAGAGAGCTCGTCACCTTCTTTGGCATCTATGGAAATTTCGAGATAGCCTGTCATATTCTGACCGAAATCCAATACAGTTTCTCCCTTAGGCGTAAGGATAACTTCTTTTACGCTGAGCCTCTCCTGCTCTTTTACGGTTTCACCTTCCTGCACTATCAGCAGATCTTGGGTGTTGTCTGCTGCTATTGCCGCCTGAGTATCAAAAACAGGAGTGTGAGTCGCATCGTATACGATACCGTTATACAAGTGGCAAAAACGCAGATTACTTTCTGCAACAAGCCAACTGTCATCGGTGCCGATATCTTGGGCAGTACCGTCAGTGAAGACAATATGCAGCTGCGCGATAATTGCCTTTGGAGCAGGTTTTTTCAATCGCCAGAACCAACCTTCAGCAAGCTGTAAAATCAGAGTATTCTCTTCTTGCAGAAGTGATGTTACATCATAGGACTGTACCTGCAGGCGGTTGTGATAGGAGGTCCACCCGGGTGCCATAATGAAATCACCTACACGCTGACCGTTAAGAGTCGCTTCGTACACTCCCCTTGCTGTCACATAAAGGAAAGCGGAGTCCACTTTTCTTTCAATATAGAAATCTTTTCTGAAAAGAGGACAGACCTTACCCATATTATAGGCAGGAAGTATCCAATTGGCTTTTAACACTGCTATCACCTCACTGTCGTCAGTTTAACAAAAACTAAATTTTTTTTCAATAGCTTAGAAGCAAAATAGTAAAAAAGAGCTTTTTTCTGACATCTCTTGTCTATTATCTGAAAGAACAGTCTTTTTCGTATACAACAATCAGCACCCCAAAGGAGTGCTGATTGCTTAGTTTCAATAAATGTTGGAGAACCCTCTCTCATCCTTTATGGTCAAGAGCGTTATCTTTGCCTGAAAATATGAGACTGTTATCACAGGAAAGCTTCTCTTATAAGATTGAACAGGTTTGTAAACCATTTCATAAGCGACCAAAGGAAAGCTACAAGTCTGTTTTCTTTTGTTACAGGTTTATCAAGTTCTTCTCTTACTATCCAACTTTCTGTGTTGCAATTGTCCTCATTCATAGCGGTCATGGTATCTGTCTCGGCATCGTAGACCATGTACTGTGTGTATTCGAGATCGTTGACGGTAAGCTGTCTGTCGGCTGTTGCAACAGTGTGTACGATTTCATCTTCATATTTGGTCCAGAGGGTATGGCTTGAGCCCTTTACAAACCAAGTTGAATCAGGATAAAGGCAAGTAGAGGCATCTACACGCTTATCGGGAGAAACATATTTGCTCTTTTCACCTAATGATGCAATGTATTCATCGGAAAGAGTGGTGTAGATTGTTGATGTTGTTGCACCAAAAGACGATCTGGTGACAGAAGCAAATTCATCTGCAACAGCATCAACTGATTGACAAATGGGAAGGAGCTGGAAGCCGTATTTTGAAAGAATACCAACGTTGATACCCTTTTCGCCAAAGCTCTTCATAAGCTCAGTCATATTGACAGCCACAGTATTGTGATAATTTTCAATCTTTTCAATCAGGCCTGCATATTCTGTCCTCTTTGCACTGCCTTCTTCACCGAAAACATGTAACATCGCATCATCATAATCCTCAGCGCAGGCTGCTGCCCAATAGTTAGGCCATGTAAAGAAAGTTGAAAGAGCAAGTGCAGATGTAACTCCGCCAATTATCTTATGATATATCTGTTCCTTTATAACGTCTCCGATAGCGTCGAAAGCACCGCTCTTTTCAAGCAGTTCAAGAGTAGCACCGATGAGGGGGTTAAGCTCAAGCTCAGCTGCTGTTCTGCTGATTGCATTACCGTCGATATCGAACTTTCCGTTGACGGGCTCACTGAGAGTTTCAGCACCGGCAGCAACGCTTCCGTAAAGTGCAATACCGTGAATGCTGTCAGTTCCGTATTTTGCAACATAAGCCATAACAACGGAGGTTCCCAGACATCTGCCGACTATGGCAACCTTATCTTTTTTTGTAACCTTCTTTACAGCCTCAACATAATCATTGAAATCATCAGCAACGGCCATGGGGTCAAGTCTCCAGTCGTACCAGAAACGGTAATCATAAAGACCGTATGTGCTGTTTTTATCTGCCTTATCGGTCTTTGTGCAATTTTCCATATAAGTCTTTCTGGTCTTGGAGATACCTGTTCCGTTAGCAACTTCACCGTTGTTATCCAGTCTTACCTCAGCAAAAAGCTTACTGATTTCTTTTTGAAGATTTTCATAGAAGTTATCCCAATTATCAAGGGCGATGCCTTCAAGAACTAAAGGTAAGAGAATGTTTGCAATAGATTTATAGAGGCTCGATTTGTCTTCGCCGAAGCCCTGGTTTTCAAAATAGGTCAGTATTTCGCTGGGTCTGAAAAGGCGTTTACCGTTTACGTCATAAAGTGGGTCACCGTCACCTGCAATAAGAATTGTGGGAACAGCGCTTCTTGTTGTAGCATCCTCTGCAGCAAACGCCGGAATGCAGAGAGATAAAACCATAACAATTGTCAAAAAAAGCGTCACTATTTTTTTCATATAAGTATCCTCCCGATTTTTTTACTGTCGATATGTAGATTTTGACAGACAAGTTATTTTACCATAGTTTTAATAAAAATACAATACTGAAACTACAAAGAATGACATTATTTTCAGTTATTGTGTATACTCATCTTTTAGAGTACTCACCTATTATTCCTTTGGTTTTTCTCACACTCTTCATACTGCCTTACTTAGGTTGAGATTTTGTGAAGGTAGGAAAGCGAGAGTAATTTGTATAACCTATTACTCACCTTTTTATCACACCGACACCAATGCCCAATCTGTTGCCATCAAGCATATATTTCTTTGCTCTTTTCTGCAGGCTTGTTTTTTCGCTGTAGGCACTTTTTCGAAGCTTTCTTTTTCCGTAAATACGTTCAATTGCCTGAACATCAATTTTCATACTGTAACAATGCTCGAAAAAAGACATAAACTTGATGATGTTACTTTCCTTATCCATAAACTCTCTGTTGCCCTCAAAAAGAAGCCAGCTTTCGCAAAAGAGCCACTTATATTTGTACTCGGGGAAAAACTGCCTGAAAAACTCCTCCGCCGCTTCAAAAGAGTGTAGGCATTTTTCCTCACTGAGGCTTTCCCCTTCGGGTATGTGAACATATATAAGCTTTTCTCCGTAACCGAAAGGAAGTTTGTCATAAAGGAGGGTTTTATTATTACATTCGTATAACTGAAACTGAAGTCTGCCCAGCCTGAAAAGCTCAAACTTAACGTGATTTCTGAGCCAGCCGCATTCCTTCAAGCCTTTGTTGTCCGTTTTCTCGCACCATATTTTTATATCGCTCATAGTGTCATAATATATCTTTTCGTCAATGCCCGCCTCTATGTATCTTTCTTTGACTTTAACTGCAAGATTTAATATAACTGCAAGATTAACCATCAACGGCTTTCCCTTAAGACAGTGAAAGCCCTGTTTCATACATTTTTCTGCAAGACGGTCAATTCTGTCACTGCTTTTTGAAAGCAGTTTTTCAAGCTCTGTAATTACATTGGGTGAAAGCTCTATTTTCTTTGCAAGCTCAAGCATGGCATTTCTCCTCATAAAATAAGTGTCAAGGGCATTATAGCACATTAACGCTTTTTTCACAATAAATATAAAATTTTATTAGGCGGTAGGAGATTAACCTCAAACTGCCTTCTTTCCCGCGTACAGCAATCGATTTTGTTTTTTATCTTTGCTTTTTCAGTTTTTTGTGCTATACTGTTTCAAAAGGAGTGAATACATTATGAAAACAAAAGAAATGACACCCGAGAAACTGCAAAAAGCAGCTCTCAGGCGTGAAAAAGAAATCGCGAAATGGGAAAGAGAAAAGGCAAGACCAAAGAAAAATTACTATTTTGCCTATCTTGTGCTGATTATCTGCATAATCTATGCCACTGACGAAATCGCTTCCCAGATTGGCACACTTATGAAAACAGAAATTGCCAACGACCTTTTCTCAAAGTTTGGCGAAAGCTCCGTGGGACTTTTAGACATACTGTCTATTCTTGTTGTACCCTTTCAGGCATTAGGTCTTCTCTACCGTCCTCTTGCTGATAAATGGGGCAGAAAGAGATTTCTCATTATCAACACCTTCGGCATGAGCTTTGCCATGTTCGTAATTTTCCTTTCGGGCAACCTGTTTATGTATTTCATCGGTGCGTGTATGGTGCAGTTCTTTATTCCTCACGATATGCATGTTGTTTATATTATGGAATCCTCCCCCTCCAAGCACAGGGCAAGAGTATATTCCTCCATCAAGTTCTTTGCTAATATGGCAGTTATGCTCGTACCCCTGCTCAGACGTATGCTTATGGCTGAGGCTTCTCAGTGGAGAAATGTCTATCTCATTCCCGCAATTGTAGGTATCATCACCAGCCTTATAGCTCTGCTGTTTGCAAGGGAGCCTGACACCTTTATTGATTCCCGACTTCGTTATCTCAGAATGAGCGATGGGGAAAGACTTGCTCAGGAAAAACAGAAAAAAGCTGAAGACGCTCAGGGCGGTCTTATTCCCGCGCTTAAATTTGCAATGAAGCACCGTCAGCTCAAGTGGCTTTATATCACATCGTCAATTGCAAACTTAGGCTTTATAGGCACTATCAACTATCAGGTAATTATGTCCTACGGCTATGCTGAAAACTTCCTTTCAAAGGGTCTTTTCGAAACACTTGATGCAGCTCTCGAGGCAGTGAGCATCGGCGATGTTACAACAGCTCTGTTTATGTTCCCCGTAGGCTGTGCGGTGTCACAGGTAATTATGGGCTTTATCTGCGACTCAAAGGGCAGAAAAGCCGCCGCCATTACAACAGCATTCAATTGTCTTCTCTTCTTCATACTCTTCTCCTTAGGCTCATCATTGGCACTTAACCCCTATATTGTTGGCTTCTATTGCGGCGCATTCATCGGCAGCTACTATTCAACCAACGACGTAATCATTATGATGATAGGCGAATCCTCACCTACAAATCTTCGCTCATCAACAATGTCAGCTCAATATATTGTAACTTCAGTTGGCGTTGCAATTTCCTACATAATCAGCCTGCCTCTTCTCACTCTTCTCGGCAACGGTGTAAC
>JAZSPF010000002.1:0-17007 GCA_045537315.1 Acutalibacteraceae bacterium | reverse complement strand
ACGGGCGGAATGGTCTATGAGGCACTCAATAACGGCGGCAGAAGCGGTGCAAAACATATTATCGTTCTCAACGACAATAAAATGTCAATATCAGAAAATGTCGGAGCTTTTGCAAAGTATCTCGCTGTAATTCGCTCACGTCCCAAGTATTATACTTTCAAGGCTAAGACAGAGAGCGCCCTCAATAAAGTGCCTTTCGGCAATAAAATTGCGGGCACAATTTACAAAGTTAAAACTGATATAAAAAACAGATTATATTCACAGAGCACCTTTTTTGAAGACCTCGGTTACCGCTATATGGGTCCCGTTGACGGTCATAATATTGAGAACTTGTGCGATGCCTTTGAAGCGGCTAAGACTGTTAACGGTCCTGTTTTGCTGCATGTTATCACGGTCAAGGGCAAAGGCTACGAGTACGCCGAAAAAGACCCCAGTATTTTCCACGGTATATCAAAATTCGACATTGACAGCGGCGAATATAAATCCTCGTCTAAAAGCTACTCAGACGTTTTCGGTGAGTGCCTTTGCTCCTACGCGGAAAAAGACAGCAGTATCTGTGCTGTAACCGCCGCTATGGGACTTGGTACAGGACTTAAAAGCTTCAGCGAGAGATACCCCGACAGATTTTTTGATGTGGGAATTGCAGAAGAACACGCTGTAACTTTCGCATCGGGACTTGCAAAAAACGGTATGAAACCTGTTTATGCAGTTTATTCAACATTCCTTCAAAGATGCTATGACCAGATAGTCCACGATATATCACTTCAGAAACAGAAAGTTATCTTGGCGATAGACAGAGCAGGCTTCGTTGGTGAGGACGGCGAGACACATCACGGTTTGTTTGATGTTGCATTTCTCAGCACAATACCAAACATAAAAATTTATTCGCCTTGCTGTTTTTCACAGCTTTGTGAAGATTTAAGTAGCGCCTTATATATTGACGATGGCTGTGTTGCCGTAAGATATCCCAGAGGCTCAGAAAATGAAAACATCTCAGTAATTGACTTCTCTAAGTCACTTTACGGCACTTACGGTGACAGCGATGCACCGACAGCAATTGTTACTTACGGCAGACTTACATCCTTTGCGGTTGATGCTATAAATGAGTTAAAAAATCAGGGACAAAGCTTACAGCTTATTTCGCTCAATCAGATAAAGCCGCTACCTGACGGTGCAATTGATATAATCGCCCGTAAGAAACAGGTATATTTCTTTGAAGAAGGGCAGAAAAGCGGCGGCATCGGCGAAAAACTCGGCAGTGTACTTATGGAAAATGCCTTTAAGGGCAGTTACAGCATTACAGCTGTTGAAGACAGATTTGCCGAGCAGGCCAGCGTCAGTGAATTACTCAGCAACTACGGCCTTGACAGGGATGCAATGATACAGAAAATAACGGAGAAATAACATGACAGAAAAAGTAAGATTGGATGTTGCTTTGTTTGAGAGAGGTTTTGTTGACAGCCGCGAAAAGGGCAAGGCCCTTATTATGGCGGGACTTGTATATGTCAACGGACAGAAAGAGACAAAAGCAGGCACAAGCGTTAAAAGTGAAGATTGCATCGAGCTTCGCGGTGAAAAGATGCCATATGTCAGCCGTGGCGGATATAAGCTTGCAAAGGCGGTTGATGAATTCGGGCTGAAGCTTGACGGATGTATCTGCATGGATATAGGTGCTTCAACCGGCGGATTTACAGACTGTATGCTCATGAACGGTGCAGACAAGGTTTATTCAATAGATGTTGGCTACGGTCAGCTTGCCTGGAAACTCAGAAGTGACAACAGAGTCGTTAATATGGAAAGAACCAATTTCAGATATGTAACTCACGAGGAAATACCTGAAGAAATAGACTTTGCAAGTGTTGACGTTTCGTTTATTTCTCTGAGGCATATCATTCCGCCAATGAAAGCTCTTCTTAAAAATGGCGGACAGGCTGTTTGTCTTATAAAGCCGCAGTTTGAGGCCGGCAAGGATAAAGTCGGTAAAAAAGGCGTTGTAAGAGAGCTTGAAACACACATCGAGGTTGTTAACAGTATCTTTGATTTTGTTCTCGAAAACGGCTTTAAAGTGCTTAATCTCGATTATTCACCCATTAAAGGTCCGCAAGGAAATATCGAATATCTTATTTATATAGAAAAAGCCGAAGAAGGGGAGTCTCTTCTCACAAGAACTACAGAGGAAATTGTGGCAGAGTCACATAAAACCTTAGGTGATTGATATGATAGTTGAAATTCATTCCAATATGACAAGAAAAAACGCCTACAAGGTTACTTTAGACGTATACCGTGAGCTGAAAAAGCTTGGCGCATCTGTTCTGATGTCATTTGAGCTGAAAGAATATTTCTCAGACCTTGATGTCAGCTTTCTTGACGAGAACACTGCCGTTGCCATGTGCGACATAATGATCGCAATAGGCGGTGACGGCACAATAATCCATGCTGCTCATTTTGCGGCAGAGCATGACAAGCCCATACTCGGCATAAATGCCGGTAGGCTCGGTTTTCTTGCCGGTCTTGAAAAAGAAGAGTTATCTCTGCTTGAAAATCTCTTTACGGGCAAGTTTACCACCGACAAGCGTATGATGCTTAAAGTCAGACGTTATGAAGGTGATGAACTTGTGTCCGAGCATTACTGTCTTAATGACTGCACAATAGGCAGAGGTGTTTCTCTCAGGCTGTGTGAAATCGTAGCCAAGTGTGACGGAAGAAAAATCAACGATTATTTTGCCGACGGCCTTATTGTTGCCACTCCCACAGGCTCGACGGCTTATTCACTTTCGGCAGGCGGTCCTGTTGTGGATACGGCAATTGAAAGTTTAATACTTACACCTATCTGCACTCATTCGCTGTTTTCACGCTCAATGATTTTTAAGCCTGACAGTAAAATAAGTGTTTCGGTCAAAAATCCTGAAGTGTGCTTGCCGATTTACAGCTGCGACGGCGAAATCGGCATCACGATGACACAAAATACAAGAATTGAAATTGAAAAGGCTCAAAGATGCACTAAAATAATACGGATTAAATCTGACGCCTTTACTGATATTTTTTCGCAAAAGCTTATGGAAAGATACTCAAACATTAAGGGGGATAATTATGAAGAAAGCAAGACATGAGGCTATACTCGACCTTCTGGATAAGGAGGAAATCGGCACTCAGGACTTACTTATGCAAAGACTCAACGATATGGGGTACGCTGTAACTCAGGCAACTATATCACGTGACATAAAAGCTCTTAAGCTTATCAAGTCACCTGTCAGCGGCGGTCAGTATAAGTATGTTTATGTAAGCAACGATAATGAGGACCGCACTCAGAAATATCATTCGATTATTGCTCATGCTGTTACAAACGTAAACTACGCAGGCAATATGGCAGTGGTTAAATGCTATTCGGGCATGGCTCAGGCTGCCTGCGCAGCAGTTGACAATCTTATCAGTGATAAGGTTGTCGGCACTCTTGCAGGTGATGACACCATATTCGTTCTCTGCAAGGACGAAGCTGCTGCAAGTGAATTTAAGAAAAAGATTGATAAAGTTACTACTAAATATCAGTAAAAGTTAAACCTCAGGAAAGGAATTACGCTTATGCTAATAAGTCTCAAAATTGAAAATGTGGCCGTAATAGAAAAAGCGGAAATTCTTTTCAGCGGTGGACTCAATATACTCACAGGTGAAACAGGTGCCGGTAAGTCAATTGTAATTGACGCCATTAACGCAGTGTTAGGTGAACGCACATCCCGTGAAATCATAAGAAATGGCGCAGATAAGGCAAAGGTAACGGCGTACTTCGAAGATGTGAGCGAAACAGTTAAAGAAAAGCTTGCTGAATTTGATGTTGACTGTGAGGACGACGGCAGTTTGCTTATATCGAGAATCATAACAGCTGACGGCAGAAATAACTGCAAAATCAACGGTCATATTGTTACTGTTTCAATGCTCAAAAGCATAGGCAGAGATTTGATTACAATATGCGGACAGCATGACAGCCAATATCTTCTCTTAAAAGAAAGACATATGGGCTTTATCGATTCACTTGCTGATTGCGGTGAATTTCTTGACAGTTATCTTGAGGTTTTTGGGCAGATTAAAACTGTAAGACGAAAACTGAAAAAACTTCTTAGTGCCGATGTAGATAAAGAGCGCAGAATGGAGTTCCTCAAGTTTCAGATTGATGAGCTGACTACGGCGAATATAACTCCCGGCGAAAAAGAAAAGCTCCTCGAACAGAAAAAGATAATCCGCAACAGAGAAAAAATACTCAGCGCGCTTAACCTCTCAGATAAAATACTCCACGGAATTGATGATGTTCCGGGAATAATCACAGAGCTTTACGATTTGGCGGATGCTCTCGGTGAGCTGTCGGAATTTGACAGCAAATTTCGCTCTTTATCTGAGACTGTCAATGACTTCAAATATATACTTGAAGATTGCTCGTCTGAGGTTTCAGCTTCGCTCACGGATTTAAGTGAAAATGAAGTGGATATAAACTCTGTTGAAGAGAGACTGGATGCTCTTTACCGCTTGTCAAAGAAGTACGGTGAGACGGAGGAGGAAATGCTGTCGTATCTTGAAAACATATCCGAGGAATACGAAGGTATTGCTATGAGCGATGAGCTTATAGAAAAGCTCCAAAGCGAGTACGACGAGCTTAGCGAAGAGCTTTTCAAGAGAGGATGTTACCTTTCAGATTGCAGAAAGCAGACAGCAATTACCTTTGAAAACGATGTAACTTCCGAGCTTAAATATCTCGACATGCCCGGTGCAATTTTCACCGTTGATTTCAGAGATGCCCCTGCAACACAGACAGGTATTGATGATGCCGAGTTTCTTTTCACTGCCAATGCAGGTCAGGAGCCGAAGCCACTTGCAAAAATTGCTTCAGGCGGTGAGCTTTCACGAGTTATGCTTGCTATTCGCTGTGTCCTCAGCGACAGTGACGAAATCCCCTCACTTATTTTTGATGAAATTGATACAGGTGTCAGCGGAAGGGCGGCGCATAAAATTGCCCGCAAGCTCCACGAGTTATCGCGTACAAAACAGATTTTGTGTGTTACGCATCTTGCTCAGATTGCCGCCTGTGCCGATAATCACCTTTATATTGAAAAAATTTCCGAGCAGGGTAGCACCTACACACAGGTTACAACACTCAGCGATGAAGCGAGAGTCACGGAGATTGCCAGAATTATCGGCGGTGATGTAATTACGCAAACAACCCTTAATTCAGCCAGAGAGCTTATTGATTTTGCAAAAGAAGACAGAAACTTATGATTAACTCTTGACTTTAAAGGGTTGAATCAGTAGAATAAACAAAGTATGTAAACCGGAAAGGAAAGAAATATAATGAAAATTTACGAAGAACTTGTGGCAAGAGGACTTATTGCACAGGTAACTGATGAAGAAAGAATTAAAGATCTTATCAACAACGGTAAGGCTGTTTTCTATATCGGCTTTGACCCCACTGCAGACTCACTTCATGTCGGTCACTTCATGGCACTTTGCCTTATGAAGAGACTCCAGATGGCAGGCAATAAGCCCATCGCACTTATCGGTGGCGGCACTGCCATGATTGGTGACCCCTCAGGCAGAAGTGATATGCGTCAGATGATGACAACCGAAACAATTCAGCATAATTGCGACTGCTTCAAGGAGCAGATGAGCAAGTTTATTGACTTCTCCGAAGGCAAGGCTATTATGGTCAACAACGCTGATTGGCTTCTCGACCTTAATTATGTTCAGGTACTCCGTGAAGTCGGCGCCTGCTTCTCGGTTAACCGTATGCTTGCGGCAGAGTGCTACAAGCAGAGAATGGAAAAAGGTCTTTCTTTCCTTGAATTCAACTATATGATTATGCAGAGCTACGACTTCTATATGCTTTTCCAGAAGTACGGCTGCAATCTGCAGTTTGGCGGTGACGATCAGTGGAGCAATATGCTCGGCGGTACTGAGCTCATAAGACGTAAGCTGGGCGAGGATGCTGCTGCTATGACAATCACGCTTCTGCTTAACTCAGAAGGCAAGAAGATGGGCAAGACACAGAGCGGTGCTGTCTGGCTTGACCCCAACAAGACAAGCCCCTACGAGTTCTATCAGTATTGGAGAAATGTTGCTGATGCCGATGTTCTTAAGTGTATAAGAATGCTCACCTTCCTTCCTCTCGAAGAAATTGAAAAAATGAACGATTGGGAAGGCAGTCAGCTCAATACTGCAAAAGAAATCCTTGCCTACGAGCTCACTAAGCTTGTACACGGTGAAGAGGAAGCAAAAAAGGCCGATGAAGCCGCTAAAGCACTTTTCGGCGGCGGTGCCAACACTGACAATATGCCTACTACAATACTTACTGCTGACGATTTTACAGACGGTGCCGTTTCTCTTATTGATATGATGCTTAAGGCAGGCATTATTAAGTCACGCGGTGAAGGCAGACGTCTTATTGAACAAGGCGGCGTTTCTGTTGATGATGAAAAAGCCAAGAGTTTCACCGATACAGTTCCTCACAGCGCTTTTGAAAAAGGATATGTAATTGTTAAAAAAGGCAAAAAGGTATTTGTAAAATTCATTGTTGAATAATTGTTTTGATACCGGACAGTTATTTGTCCGGTATTTTTAATTACGTATCATAAAATATAATTTAAAAAAACAAAAAGTTACAATAATTTTGTTGAAATACATAATGTATTATGATATCATAATTAGGTATGAATAAATCCAAAGGAGAATTTATTATGCTTAAAACTAACAGAAAGGCGACTGTAATACTTTCATTCGTTGGCGCACTTCTTTCTCTTGTGGCTTTGCTTATTTTTATATTATTGCCTTCATCTGAGTTTGCCAACAGTGTTTATCGTCCGGCAAAAGACGCTCTTTATGTTTTTGCAATTTCCCCTGTTTTATCACTTATAGGTTCTGCACTTATTTTAGGCGTATTTATAAGAAATTTCAAAGCATGGTCATTTACACTTACGAAATCCATAGCTTGCAGCGTAGGTGTACTTTATGCCGCTATCGCTGTTTTTAATACAGCCGTTTTCCTCGCATACACAATAGAACAGTTTTCTCTTGGTTTTGTTGCCCCGTTTAACGGCACAGTTTATGAAAATCTTGCAATTGTTGCGGCAGTTGGTGTATTCCACCAGTTTTTCCTCTCAGTTTTAACTGCTGTTTCGGCAACAAAAGAAAATTAACATATAAATTATTGGCTTAAGCCTAAAATTTAATACACTACAGAGGTGCATTATGGACAAGAAAATCTATACAATAGCCACAGCTCATCTTGACACAGTCTGGAACTGGGATTTTGAGCATGTTATCAATGTATGTCTCAGAGACACACTTGAGCAGAATTTCAGATATTTTGAGCAGTATCCCGATTACCGCTTCAACTTTGAAGGTGCTTACAGATACGAGCTTTTTGAGGAATACTATCCTGAAAAATTTGAACAGCTTAAAAAGTACATAGAGCAGGGCAAGTGGAATGTAACAGGAAGCTGCTTTGAAAACGGTGATGTTAACATTCCTTCTCCTGAAAGTATGTTCAGAAATGTTATTTACGGAAATCTCTACTTTGAAAGAAAATTCGGCAAGAGAAGCAACGATATCTTCCTGCCTGACTGCTTCGGCTTCGGTTGGGCGCTTCCTTCAATTGCTGAACATGCAGGACTTAAAGGCTTCTCAACACAGAAGCTCACATGGGGCAGCGCAAACGGCATTCCCTTTGACATTGGCTATTGGTACGGCGTAAACGGCAAACCTATTTTCGCTTCTCTTGATGCTAAGTCTTATTGCACAACTTTCAGAAGAGTAAGAACAAAAAAAGACCTGACAGACAAGCTCAATAACAATGTCAAAAAGTATGACCTTCCCATGACCTTTGCTTATCACGGTGTTGGTGATGTTGGCGGTGCACCCAAAGAGACATCCGTCAAGACTGTTTCTGATGAAATTGCTACAAATTACAGCAACCAAATCAAAGTTCTCGCCTCTTCTCCAACTGAATTCTTTGATGATGTTTCAAACCTCGACGAAGACATTCTCAGAAAGCTTCCCACCTTTAACAGCGAGCTTCTTATGTCCACACACGGTGTAGGCTCATATGTTTCAAGAGCATTCTCAAAGAGAATGAACAGAAGAAACGAAGAAATTGCTGATATGGCAGAGCGTGCAGGCGTTATGGCTATGTCTGTTGCTGACGCATCTTATCCCAAGAGTGAAATCGAAAAGGGTTGGAAGAGAACTATAGCACACACCTTCCACGATGATATTACTGGCACATCTGTTCAGCGTGTTTATCAGCGTTCATGGAATGACTATGTACTTTCAGCTAATCAGCTTACAAACGCTTTCGAAGGCTCATCTAAGGAAGTAATCAAAAATCTTGACACATCATGGGTAAAGGGTACTGCTGTTGTAATCAGCAACACTATAGAACAGCCCAGAATGGCTACTGTTGATGTTCAGGTACCTTTCTACGGTTACAACCATGTGCGTGTATTTGAGAAAAACGGTGCTGAAGTACCTTCACAGGTCAACTCCATTGAAGGCGACAAGATGAATATTTCAATTGCCGCTTATGTACCCGCCTTGGGATACAAGGTTGTTGACGTGCTTTACAGCGAGGTACCCTGCAGTATCAACACAGGGCTTCGAATTGACAAAAACGTCATTGAAAACTATAAATACATTGTTTCTGTTGATAAAAACGGTGATATAGCCTCCGTTATTGACAAGACACTTGGTAACACACAGATTCTCAGAAAGCCTATCCGCTTTGAAATCAATAAATATAAAGGCACAAAGGAATATGTAGCTTGGGAGCTTACATATAAAGAGCTTGACAAGTACCCTTGGGAGTTTGCCGAAAAAGGTGTTTGCACTGTAGTTGAATCAGGTGCCGTCAGAGTTACCCTCAAAGTCGTTCAGAAAGCCGGCAAATCAACCTTCACATATTATGTTTCACTTTCAGCAGGCTGTCCCTGGGTCAGTGTATATAATGAAGTGGAGTGGAGAGAATTCAGAAGAGCGCTTCACAATGGTTTCTATTTCAATGTTAAGAATAACCATTCCACCTTTGACCTGGGTCTCGGTGCGATAAGAAGACCTAAGGCTAACAAGAAGCTCTATGAAGTACCTGCACAGAAATGGGCAGACCTTACAGATAAAAATATGTCCTACGGTGTTTCTGTTTTCAGTGACAGTAAATACGGTTGGATGATGAAGGATGAAAAGAGCCTTCGTCTCACAGTTCTTCATTCACCTAAGAATTTCTACCGTGATGACAGTGTGCAGGGCATGCTTGAATTCGGCCTTAACAGATACGGCTATGCTATCTACTCACATCAGGGCGATTATACAAACGGCACTCAGCTCAATGCACGTTTCTTCAATCAGCCTTGTGCCGCATTTATAACTGATAAGCACGAGGGAACTCTCGGCAGTGAATATTCCTTTGGCTCAATCAGCCATGAATCAGTTATTGTGCGTGCAATAAAGAAAGCTGAAAACTCTGATGAAATTGTCGTTCGTGTTAACGAAGGCGCAGACAGACTGGCTAAGGATGTCAAGATTATTCTGGGCAGAGGCATTGTATCGGCACGCGAACTCAATGCAGTTGAGGATGAAATCGGTGAAGCTACTGTAGAAAACGGCAGCCTTGTCTTTGATCTTAAACCTTACGAAGTTAAGACTTTTGCTGTTAAACTCAGAGATTGTGCTGTAAGTGTAAAGGCTTCACAGTCAGCAGTTGAGCTTCCCTATAACACCGACATCGTTACATTTAACCACAACAGAGAGTCAGCTAATATCCCCACTATCAATGTTACCGTACCCGGTGAAATCTTCCCCAAAGAGATTGAATGTGCCGGCGTGACCTTCAAAACAGGCGACATATGGGGTGACGGCAATAACGCACTCATTTGTGGTGGTCAGGAACTTAAAGTAAGCGGTAAGAAATTCTACTTTATCGGTGCAAGCCTTTACGGTGATAAGGTTTACAACTTCAAGGTTGACGGCAAGCTCTATCCCATAAAAGTGCAGTCAATCAATGAAAGAATCGGTAAGTGGGATCTTTACGATCTTGCCGAAACTGCGAACATAAAGACTGACAAGCTCGCTTGGGAATGCACTCACACCCATTCAATCAAAGGCGATGTAGCCGCACAGCAGCTTTACTTCTTTATGTATGAAGTGCCTGTAGGCGAAGCAGGTGTTATCACTCTTCCCGAAGATAACGGCCTTATCATTCTTGCCGCAACAAAGACGGCTGAAAACACAACAACCACTCTTGAGACAGCTCTTTATGACAGAATTACAGAGCGTCCCTTTGACTATAAGATGTCAGGTAAGGAAAAGAGAAGATATAAGCGTCTCAAGAGAAGATGGAAGAAAACTCCCAACAAGTCATAAATTAAGGACTATCCCTGCTTTTAAGTGGGGATAGTTTTAAGCAAGGTGAAAATTATGATTAAGTCAAACTGTCACACCCATACAACCTATTGTGATGGCAAGAACTCTGCCGAAGAAATGACTTTAGCGGCAATTGAAAAAGGCTTTGTTTCTCTCGGTTTTTCAGGCCACAGTCCTATGTATTATGACGCTGACTGGACCATGATGAAAGAGGAGGTCAGAGACTATATCAGAGATATCGGAAGTGTTAAAGAGAAGTATGCCGATAAAATTGATGTTCTTTGCGGTATAGAACTCGACAGTGATTACAGTGATGTTAACCCTTATGATTTTGATTACACAATTGCAAGCGTACATCAGCTTCACGGCAAAGATAAAATTTATTCAGTTGATCTGTCACCTGAGGAACTGTCGGAATGTGTAAATAATGTTTTCGGCGGCAACTGGATCAAGATGGCTGAAACATATTTCAATAATCTTGCCAATTTCGTTCTTTCAGGCGATTTTGATGTGGTCGGACACTTTGACCTGATAACTAAATTCAACGGCAAAACGCCCCTTTTTGACGAAGATAACGAAGAATATAAAGCATCTGCTGTTAAAGCACTCGACAGAATACTCGACAGTAAGCCTGACATTCTCTTTGAAGTCAATACAGGAGCAATGTACCGCAAAGGCAACACTAAGCCGTACCCTGCCGAATTTATTATGAGGCACATAGCAAAAAGGGGAGGACTCATCACAGTAACAAGTGATGCCCATTGCTGCGAAGCACTTGACTTTGCTTTTGATAAGATGATAGATTATTGCAAAGACTGCGGCTTCAGCGAGGCTTATTATCTGACAAGTGACGGCAGGAAAAAATATAGTTTATAATTGACT
The DNA here is from genome assembly GCA_045537315.1 of Acutalibacteraceae bacterium. Lineage (GTDB taxonomy): Bacteria > Bacillota > Clostridia > Oscillospirales > Acutalibacteraceae > UBA6857. The sequence continues at coordinate 5,733 of JAZSPF010000002.1, read as the reverse complement.
TTATATTGACAAAGTCATATCTTTTTGATAAAATATCTAAGCTGTCTCTTAGATGACAGTTTATATCAGGAGAGTTGTCCGAGTGGTCGAAGGTGCAGCACTCGAAATGCTGTGTGGGGAAACTCACCTAGGGTTCGAATCCCTAACTCTCCGCCAAAAAAATCTCGTTCTTTGGAACGAGATTTTTTTATCCAATCCGAAGGATTGGTATGTAATCACGCATCAGAGTGCATGTAATTGCCGTAGGCGTATGGCATCACCGTAGGTGCATTCCTCCTTCGGATGGATTACATACCTTTCCGCGAAAGGATTACATACATCTCTTTGTGATGATAACATTCCGTCTTGAGACGGATTACATGCAAGGCTGTCGCCTTGATTTTTTCAGGTTAAGTTGATATAATGCTTTCAGAGGTGATCATATGAAAGATAATCCGTTGATAAAATACTCTGAACAGTTAGCTGTTGAAATTGAAAGCCTGTGTAAATTATTAAAGAATAACGTAACTTTGATATAAGTTGCGGTTATTTCCTTTTTGCGGTATAATGAAGAAAAAGGCGGTGATTATGTGGAGTTGATTCAAGAATATCTTGCATTAGTGGTAGATGTTGTGTCTCCTAAAGAATTTAGTGAAAAGGTATATTTTGCAGACTTTTCGAAAGAACACAATCGCAAAGCAACCAGGATGCGTAAGATTGCTACTGTAATTGAGCAGAATTATCCGGAACTTAAAAATGAGTTTTGCAAAATGCTTTCTCACGAAAACACTGGCGTTCGACTTTGGGTCGCACACCATGTTCTTGAGGTTATGAACTGCGACAAGTCCAGCAGAAAAGCGGCTTTACGAGAAATCCGCTATGCCGCCAAAGCTGATAAAACGGCAAATGGTTTTGGAGAAAAAATGTGGTTGAAGGATTGGTACAAGACACATCCAAAGGACAGATGGATCTAAATTCACCCCCTAAAATGACTTTGCACCCCCTAACCTCAAAAGGAGGTGCATTTCGGAGGATTGAGAAGTATTCTTGACTCTTGTAAATTATTTTTACGTGTGCTATAATCAAGATACAAAATTTATTTTTGAAGGAGCGTGCTTACATGAAATGTCCGTATTGTAACAAAGAAATGGAATCAGGATTCATACAGTGCCGTGACGGTGTAACCTGGACACCTAAAAAGCAACTTATACCCGCACTCTCTGTTTTGGGCAAAGGAAGCTTGTCACTCGCAAACGGTGCTGCTGACAATCCAAACACTGTTTATGCCTTCAAATGTGCTGAATGTAAAAAAGTAGTTATTGACTATTCATCAAAGGAACAGCCAACCGCTTAATTTAAATTTGAATATAATTATATAAACTAAGAGCTCCCTCTTCGGGAGCTTAATTTTATATTATCCTAAAAGTACATCAGTCACAAGCATCACGCAAAAGCCGACAAGCAGTGCATAAGTTGCACCTCTTTCATTGCCGTGTGAATGTGTCTCGGGAATCATCTCATCACTTATAACATAAAGCATTGTGCCCCCTGCAAAAGCCAAAGCAAAGGGGAGTACGGCAGACGCAATGCTGACTGCAAAATAACCGATAAGTGTACCTATAACCTCAACCAAGCCCGTTATCATAGCACAAATAAAAGTTTTTCTCGGGTTGACTCCTGCTGAAAGCATTGGTCCGATAATTACCATACCTTCGGGAATGTTCTGCAGAGCTATGCCGCCTGCAATAATGAGAGCCTGCGATGTGTCACCTGAGCCAAATCCCACACCTGCAGCTATGCCCTCGGGCAGATTGTGAATTGCAATAGCAGTGACAAATAAAAGCACCTTGCTAAGTCCCTCATTGCGGTGCGGCTCTGTGTCTGAGCCAACAAGTCTGTGAAGGTGAGGAACTAACTTGTCGATTAAATTAAGGCACAAAGCACCGGCAAATATACCTGCAACAGTGATTAAAAGAGCGAATTTACCGCCATATTCAAGCGAAGGCAGAATCAAGCCGAGTACCGCTGCGGCAAGCATAACACCTGCAGCAAAGGACAGCACAATATCAGAAAAGCGTCTTGAAATATTTTTGAATACGAAGCCTATAAGTGAGCCTATAAGAGTTGCGCCGCCCACTCCTAAGGCTGTGAGTAAAACAAGTTTCATAAAAGGCTCCTTTCTTATGGAAAATTACTGCTCGGGCACTTCCTGAGGTTGTGACTCGGTTATCTGCTTTTGTCTTTCGACTTCATCCTTTTCTTTTACATCGTTTTTAATGAGTCTGTAAAGTGTTGAAGCTGCAGGAACGCTAAGAAGCATACCGAGCACGCCGAACATTCCGCCGCCAACGGTTACAGCGGCAAGCACCCAGATGCTGGGAAGTCCCATGGAGTTGCCAACAACCTTGGGATAGATAAGGTCGCCTTCAATCTGCTGAAGAAGAATGATAAATACAAGGAAAATAAGTGCTTTTACGGGTGATTCCATCAGGATAAGGAAAGCACCGATAGCACCGCCTAAAAGTGCGCCCACAACAGGAATAAAAGCAGTGACAACAGTTACGGCACCAATCATAGCCGCATAGGGGAGTCGCAGAATAAACATACCCACTGTGCAAAGCAGACCGAGAATGAGCGCTTCGGTGCACTGTGCAACAATAAACTTATGGAAAGAGTCGTTTGCAACAGATGAAACATAATTGATTTTGTCTGTAATTTTTTCGGGGAGGTAATGCTTCATAAGGGTCTTGAGCTGTGAAGCAAGCTTATCTTTGCTGAGAAGCACATATACAGCGAAAATTATTGCAAGCACAGCCGTTGTTACACCCGAAACTACAGATGACACAGTTGAAACAACAACACTCATCACACTGCCTACACCTGAGGTTACAGTTGAAATTATGCTTGTAATTTTAGATTGCCAGTCAATTTTAGAAAGCGTTGCAATTATATCCTCAGGCACAAAGTCAAATTCACTCAGCTTTGCAACCACAAAATCAAGTGCGCCGGGAATCAAATCAATAAGCATTTTAACGCACTTTGTCAGCTGAGGAACAACGAGAGCAATTATGAGTGTCAAAATGGAAATCAAGGTAGCAAAAGCGAGCAAAAGAGAAAAACCTCGCCTTGTTTTTGTTATAAATTTATTGTTTGATTTGGAGAGAAGATGCCTTTCAAAAAAGCTCATCAATATGTTCAAAGGGTACGCCATAACAGCACCGATTATAAGGGGCAATACCGCCACAAAAGCAGCCTTTAATATGTTAGCCATACCAGTCCAGTAGTGTATACATAAAAACAGTGCAAATCCGACTGCTGCTATTTTAATCAAGTTTTTAGTTTCAATTTTTTTAGTATTCATATCAATCACCGTAATAATCACGAATAAATTTATGCACATTTTCAGCTATAGTTTTGGCACCCTCATTGTTTGGATGTACATTATCCTTGCCGAAAAGGTCTCTTCTGTTTTCAGTGAGATTGTTAGTATCTATAAGTGTGTATCCGCTTTCGAGAGCAACTCCTCTAATAATATCAGCGATTTCCTCGATTATCTGCGGCTGAACATCATAATTTGTAAGTCCTTGAGTTTTACCGTCAGGGAAGTATGCCGTAGGGGGAGTACATATTAAAACCGCGGGTGGCTCTTCTGTATTAAGATAGGAATTGAGCAGTTTGAGATATTCGGTCTTGAACTGCTCTGCACCCTTCCAGTTTTCAGGCTTTGAATCATTACTTCCAAGCATAAACACCAGTATGTCACAATCAAAATCATGTGACCATGTGTACGCCTTAGTGATATTATATGGCTGGTCGCCGTCAGGTTGAACTGTACTGCCACTGACACCGTACGATTTTACGCAATATTTTTCTCCGAGCATTTTGCTCAGCAGAGCAGGGTAGTTGTTTTTCGGCCAGTTTTTGATGCTGTGACCGTAGGTTACACTGTCACCGACGAGAGCAACTTTAATCTGCCCCTCATTATATTTCGGGTTGATTCTTATGCCGGACAGACCGTTCATAAACATATATCCGAAAAACGACATGCCGCCAATAAATATTACAAGAAATATTATTATTGCAGTCTTAGCCGCCTTTGATTTTTTCATCTTGTCACTTCCTTTTAGTCGCCGCGGACTATTCTGTAAGTCTGTCTGAAATCCTGCTTGCCCCAGCCTCTTTCAACACCTTTTTCGATTGCGGCTTTGGCCACACGCATACCGGGCATGTCAAAACCTATTTCTTCGCTCATTTTAGCGCAGATGTTAATATCCTTGCAGACATTTTCCAGGGAAAAGGCAGTTGACCAGTCTTCGTTTTTAAGCTTTTCGCGCTGAGCCTGCATATAGAAATTTTGCGCACCGCCTGCAGCAACAGCATCTGCGAAATTATCGATTGATACACCGTATTTCTGAGCAAGCAAAAGAGTTTCGTTAACTGCGTTTTGTATCTGAGCAACAAGGGTGTTATGGCAGATTTTTGCTGTCAGACCCATACCGTTTTTGCCCATGTAAATTACCTTTTGTCCCATATATGTGAGTATTGGTTCGATCTCAGGGAATAAATCCTCATCACAGCCTACAAGTACCCCTAAGGTGCCTGCTATGGCATCAGCTTTTGAGCGTACCACGGGGCAGTCTGCAAACTGCGCACCTGTTGCCTTGACTTTTTCGCTTATGGCAACGGAAACATCGGGGTCAATTGTGCTCATGTCAATGCAGATTTTTCCTTCTGAAAGGTATGGAAGCAGCACATTATAGCAATCCGAAACATGCTTTGAGGTGGGTATCATTGTGATAATGATATCAGCATTTTTTGCAACTTCAATATTGTCAACACAGCCTGTTGCTCCGAGTGAAACCAATTTATCTATCTGACTTTGTTTGTGGTCATTGACAAAAACCTCGTCGTTATGCTTTTTAACAATGTTTTCGCACATTGACTCGCCCATAATTCCAAGACCGATAAAACCTATTTTCATATAAATAGCTCCTTAATTTGATATAGATTTATTATATTACCAAAGAAATTTGTTGTCAAGAAATATTGCCACAATTCACTTGGTGTGGTAGAATATTAAAGTGCAGTGACAGATAATCAAATAATACTGCGAGGAAAGTTTTTTTTAGAAACAGAAATTGGAGTTGTGTATTTATGATAAATAAGGCGTACGACGAAAAAATAACGCACTGGATAGAAATGAACAAAGACAGAATCATATCTTATTGGTGTGATCTGATAAAAGTACCGTCAATTAAATCTGTGCCAAAAGATAAGGCGCCTTTCGGTGTGAATTGTGCAAGGGCACTCAGTCTTGCTAATGACATTTTCCTTAGGGAAGGCTTCAACAGCAACCTCTATGCAGATAGCGGATATACAATTGCACATTATGGTGCAGCAGAGAAGAAAATCGGCATTTTTTCTCACAGCGACGTTGTGCCCGTTGGCGGAGACTGGTTGTTTACTGAGCCTTTCAGTCCTATAATCAGAGACGGTTCACTTATCGGCAGGGGAGCAGAGGATAATAAATCCGGTATAATTGCGGCGCTTTGCCTATATGAAATTTTGAGAGACTGTGATATTCCTCTTAAATCTAAGATTGAAACCTTCATCGGCTCAGATGAAGAATGCGGAATGGAAGATTTGAAAGCATATCTTAAAGAGCAAAAAATGCCTGATGTTTCCCTTGTGCCTGACGCTGACTTTCCTTGCAGTGTGGGTGAAAAAGGTATATATCATTTCTGGTGCGAGAGC
>JAZSPF010000167.1:0-10001 GCA_045537315.1 Acutalibacteraceae bacterium | reverse complement strand
ATATTCTCTAATGTTTTGTTTCTTTCCGCCATGATAATTATTTTCTCCTTTAAATGGCATATTGTTTTTACATTTTAGCACACTAAACCAAAAAAGTAAAGATGTTTTCGCAATTTAAAGTGTTTTTTTGTACGCGAACAGGTGGAGCGGCATCCCTGACGGTTCAATCCCGCCGAGAAAACTTGAAAAAAATTACAGTTTTGTAATAACAGGACTTTTTTCACACAGATTTCACATAAGGGTGTTATATTGCTTATGGTAAAATTTACCAAGAAAGGATTTGAGAATATGAAAAAGCTATTCGTTTTAATTTCAGTTTTTGCTGTTGCAGTAATTGCCTGTTTGTCTTTCAGTGCAAGTGCAGACGACGGAACGGTAGTAATTGATAATGTAGTTTATGAACTGACAACTCAGAAATACGGCAAGTATGATTACGGTGAGCATTATGCCGTTACGGATTTTTTCTATGATGAGTCTCTTGCAGATACAACAACCAAGATTAATATAGTTGATGAAATTAACGGAATTGAGGTTGTTGCAATAAACACAAACTATGATGTTTGGCTTGATGGTGATATACATTATCCGGGAAATAAATATTCAAATTCCAGCGTAAAGAGCATCTCAATTCCGGGAACAGTAAAATATATCTGCGCTTACGCTTTTTATAATTTCACAGGCATAGAAAAACTTTATCTTCCTACAGAACTTGAAGAAATAGACGGTGGTGCTTTTTACGGTATGAAATCTCTGAAAAGTATCATAATACCACCAAAAGTAACTTATATCTCTTATGAGACTTTTAGTAACTGTGAAAGCCTTGAAAAAGTTGAACTTACAGGAGATGTTACCAGTATAGGTGAATTGGCATTTTATAATTGCAAAAATCTTGTTTCACTGAATTTCCCAAATTCAATCAAGCAATTCGGTGAGGGAGCCTTTTACAACACTGCTTTGAAAAAAATAATCATCCCTGAAAATGTCAAACTTCACGGAGACGGCGGCGGTATAACACAAGGCTGTAGTAAACTTGAAAAAATAGTTTTTGAAGACACAAGCAGTGATAAAGCCAAATACTTAGAATTCATGTGCTTAGACAGAACACCCGCTGTAAAAGGCTTATATATAAAAACCATTCCTACAGAAAGCCTTTTATTTGGAAAGAGCGATTTGGATAATCTTCCAAATCTCGAAAAAATCTATTTCGCCGGCTCAGAAGAAAAGTGGAATGAGCTGACAAGTGAAACAGTGAGAAAAGAGCTTGAACTCAGAGGCATTGAGGTTGAGTTTTATTACAGACACAGCCACAGCTTCACGCAAAGCGGAAAAGCTACCTGCAAAAACGGTGGCACATATACCTACACCTGTGAATGCGGTGACAGCTACAAGCACAGTGCCAGCAAAGCTCAGGTCAAGCACAAATACAGTTCTTGGAAGGTAACTAAAAAAGCAACCTACACCGCCACCGGCACAAAGCAGAGAACCTGCTCAGTCTGCGGCAAAACAGAAAAGAAAACTTATTATATGCTTAAGCTTGGAGTAGTCAGTGAAATAACATATGAAAGCTCTCTTGATAAAATCACTCTGTCATGGGATGCCACAAGGGGTGCAACAGGTTACAGAGTATATAGAAGAGAATATAAAAACGGCGTATTAGGCGAATATGTCAGGCTTGCATCAATAAAAGACAAAACAACATATACAGTTAAAAGCCTTGAAAAAGGCACCGAGTATTGCTTTGCAATTCAACCCTACAATAAAGACAGTAAGGGCAATGTGGTATTTGGAGAAAAAACAAACATTTGGGTACACACACTTGCAACAGCGCCGAAAAATCTTGCAGGTGTTTCTGAGGAAGCAGGCAGTGCAACTCTCACCTGGGAATCCAGCGGAAACAGTGTTTCTTATATTGTAAAAGTCAGTGACTCAAAAGAAAATGCTGCCAACGGTAAATATCATCTCTCATACCATTCCGGCATAGAAGAAACAGAAACGATAGATCATCTCTTAAGCGGGCATACATATTACTTTTGGGTAAGCATTGATGATTTTAGCAGCCGTAATTTTCTTGACACCGTTGACGGAGTGAAAACAAGTGAAATAGTGGAAGTAACGGTAAAATAAGCATCACAACTCAATGGGCGGGCTTCGGCTCGCCTTTTTGACTTCACTCCCCCGCGTACAAAAAATATTAAATTTTTCTTCACAGCCCTTTCACCCTTGAAATCAGCAGGAAAATTATGTATAATTAAACTCTAATAACAAGGAAGGGTGTTTATTATGACATATCAGCTTAAAATCGCTTTAATCGTTCTCGGCGTAATTGCCGCTTTACTTCTGCTTGCTTATGTGGCTTTAGGCTTTGTTTTCTTTTTTATTGCTCTTGGCAGCAAGAGACGAGAGGACGAAACTATCCCCTGCAAAAACTCACTTTTTGAGAGAAATGCAGATAACATCAACCTTAAAACAGGCTATAAGTGGTATGACAGCACCTATAAGCAGGAAGTCACCATCAAAAACCGCAAGGGCATTACTCTTCACGGCATGGAGTTCCGCAACCCGGAAAACACCAATGTGTGGGTTATCGTTCTTCACGGCTGGACTAACGTCAAGCGTGAGGTTTCGTCCTATGCCATGGAGCATTACAAAAGAGGCTTCAATGTGCTTATACCCGATCTCAGAGGTCACGGCAACAGCGAAAGCAAATTTGTTTCAATGGGCTGGCTTGACAGACTCGATGTTGTTGACTGGATCGAGAGTATCGCAAAAGAAAACCCCAAGGCTAAAATCATCCTCCACGGTGTTTCCATGGGCGGTGCCACAACAATGATGACCACCGGCGAAAAGCTCCCCGAAAATGTTGTGATGGCTATTGAAGATTGCGGCTTTATGGGCGTCAAGGAAATTTTCACCGACCAGTGCATCAGAAAATATCATCTCCCCCCGAAGCTGGTTATGCCTCAGGCTTCCCTTGTGTGCAAGCTCATAAACGGCTTCTTCTTGGGTGAAGCATCTTGTATCAAGCAACTCAAAAAATCAAAGACTCCCACACTGTTTTTACACGGCGACAGAGACAATTTCGTTCTTCTTGAAAATCTCGAACCCGTTTATAACGCCTGTGCCGCCGAAAAAGAAAAATACATAATCAAAGGAGCTGAGCACGCAGTTTCCTCTCACTGGTTCCATGAGGAATATTGGCAGGTTGTCAACGACTTTGTTGACAGACACCTGTAATTTTGCGCAAGCGCAAAATTAAATGCAGAATGCAGAGTGCAGAACGCAGAGTTATATCCTTTAAAGTTTGCGCAAAACTAAAATAACATCCCGCTATCCCGCTAAATCAGCAGGTCATTACCTTTTGGTAGTGGCCTGTTTTTGTTTTAAGATTGATAAAGCTCTAAGTTTCTGAGCTTTGACACCGCGGCAAGCAATTCAAGGTTAGCAAATGGTAAAAGGCGCGACCGCAACTCCTCACTCCTAACTCCTGACTTTATTTTATGCCTGCATAAAACAAAATGTAGGTGGAAAGATAGAAAAGAACTATGAAGGCAGGTGATTTAAGTGAGACGAAGCGGCATACTTCTGCCCATATTTTCCCTCTACGGTGATTACGGCATAGGTACGCTGGGAAGTGCCGCATATGAATTTACGGATTTTCTCAGCCGCTCGGGTCAGCATTATTGGCAGATACTTCCCTTAAATCCTACCTCTTACGGTAACAGCCCATATCAAAGTCCCTCGGTTTTTGCAGGCAACCCTTATTTTATAGACCCTGATTTTTTAGTGCGTGACGGACTTTTATCCCAAAGGGATGTAGAGCCGTTAAAAAGTGAAAACAGCGGGAAAATTGACTACGGCGAGCTTTACTCTTCAAGACTTACACTGCTGAAAAAAGCGGCAGAAAACATTTGCGACAAAGACACACAGTATCTTGACTTCACAAAAGAAAACAGCTTCTGGCTGGGTGATTACGGTGCATTTATGACACTTAAAGAAGAAAATAATATGCTCCCTCACCAAAAATGGACTAAAAAAATAACAGATATTGTCGAAGCAGGAAACAAGGGAATAATTCACTGCAAAATTCAGTTTTTGTTTTTCAGACAGTGGTTAGCCTTAAAAAAATATGCCAATGATAAAGGCGTTCATATTATAGGTGACCTGCCTATATACCCTTCCCAAGACAGCAGTGACTATTACTTCGGCAAAGATAACTTTCTTTCGGGTGTGGTTGCCGCTTGTCCGCCTGACTCTTTCAGTCCCAACGGTCAGCTTTGGGGCAACCCCATATATGACTGGGATAAAATGGAAAGCGAGAGCTTTTCTTGGTGGAGGCAGCGTATGAAGCAAGCAGCCAAAATTTACGATACGGTGAGAATCGATCACTTCAGAGGCATATACCAATACTACCGTGTTAAAGAAAACTCCCCTACTGCCATTGAAGGCAAGTGGCAGAAGGGACCTGGAATGAGCTTTGTTAAAATGATAAGGGACACCTTCCCCCACCTTAATATCATAGCCGAAGATTTAGGCTTTCTGACACAGAACGCAAGGGATTTTTTCAGAGAAAGCGGTTTTCCCGGCATGAAAGTGTTGCAGTTTGCCTTTAGCGGTGATGACAGTGAATATCTGCCTCACAATTACACAGTAAACTCTGTTGCATACACGGGTACCCACGACAACCCCACAACGGTGCAGTGGATATGCAAAGCCTCAAAAGCTGAGCTGATAAATGCTTTGGACTATCTCGGTGCGCCCTCAGTGACCTATCTTTGTGACGGGTTTATCCGAGGGGTACTCGCATCTGTAAGCGGTACCGCAATTATACCGCTTCAGGATTGGCTCTGTCTCGGTTGTAGCGGCAGAATAAACACCCCCGGCACAACAGGAAATAATTGGCAGTACCGAATAAAAAGGGATGACCTTTCCCATAATCTATCACAAAAAATTCTTTATTACACAAAACTATATAAAAGAGCAAAGGAGTAACCTTATGAAAAAACTGTTTTGTATTTTTCTTGCACTGAGTCTTATTTTCACTCTTGCCGCCTGCGGTGACAATGACGGCAATTATGATGCCACAAACGAAAACGGCACCTCGGCTGACAATCAGTCCCAGGGCGGCGCACAGGCGTCAGGCACGGAAATATACTTTCTAAACTTCAAGCCTGAGGTAGGCGAGATTTACAAAGCCATAGCAGAAGATTACAAAAAAGAAACAGGCGTTACCGTCAAGGTTGTAACAGCCGCAAGCGACACCTACGAGCAGACTCTCACATCGGAAATTGCAAAAAGCAATCCCCCCACAATTTTTCAGATTAACGGTCCCATCGGCTATGAAAGCTGGAAAAATTACTGTGCTGACTTAAAGGGTACAAAGCTTTATTCAATCTTAAGCGATAAGAGTCTTGCCATCGCCTCCGACGGCGGTGTATGGGGTATCCCCTATGTTATTGAAGGCTACGGAATTATATATAACGAAGAAATAACCGACAAATACTTCGCCCTTGACACTAAGGCGACGGACTTTAAGTCTATGGAGGAAATCAACTCTTTTGACGAGCTGAAGGCACTTTGCGAAGATATGCAGAAAAACAAAGAGGCCCTCGGCATTGACGGTGTTTTCGCCTCAACCTCATTTTCACCCGGCAATCAGTGGCGCTGGAATACTCACCTTTTAAATGTACCCTTCCACTATGAAATGGACGAAAACGAGGAGTTTGAAAACAGCACCCTTGCAGGTCTTGGCAGTGATGAATTTGTCTTTATGCACGGCAACAATTTCAGAAATATATTTGACCTTTATCTTAACAATTCAACTGTGGATAAAAAGCTTATCGGCTCAAAAAGCGTCAACGACTCAATGGCTGAGTTCGCATTGGGCAAGGCAGCAATGGTGCAGAACGGCTCGTGGGCTTATGCTGAAATCAGTCAGGTTGACGGCAATAAAGTTAAAAGCGACAAGGTAAAAATGCTTCCCATTTATGTAGGCGTGGAAGGCGAAGAAGAGCAGGGCCTTTGCATAGGTACGGAAAACTATTTCGCCATAAACTCAAAGGCATCCGAAGAGAAACAGAAAGCATCGGCAGATTTCCTTTACTGGCTTTTCTCCTCAGAGACAGGCAAACGCTATGTAAGCGAGGAGCTGGGCTTTGTAACTCCCTTTGAAACCATGAAGGATGCCCGTCTTTCCGACCCCCTTGCCAACGAGGTGCTTTACTGGTCAAACAAAGATGACATTGACTCCGTACCGTGGGCATTTATTTCCTTCCCAGGTACCACATTCAAGGATACAGTCGGAAACGCACTTTTAGAGTACGCTCAGGGTACGAAGCCGTGGGAAGAAACAGCAAACACCATAAAGCAGGCATGGCAGGATGCCAAAGCAAAATAAACCTTATGAAAGGGCGGATATCAAGTGAGAAATAACCTGAAAAAATACTACGGCATATTCGCTCTGCCTACTACGGCGGCATTTACGGTAGCCTTTCTGTTTCCGTTTGTCATGGGCATATATCTGTCCTTCACTCGCTTTACAACAATAAGCGATGCAGAGTTTACGGGATTTTCAAACTATATTGCGGCTTTTACAAACAGTGATTTTTTAAATGCATTATGGTTCACACTTAAATTCACCGTTGTCAGTGTTATATCCGTTAACCTTATAGCCTTCACTCTTGCTATGCTGCTGACAAGAAAAATAAGGGGACGAAACTTTTTCCGCACCGTCTTTTTTATGCCCAACCTTATAGGCGGCATAGTCCTTGGCTATATATGGCAGCTTATTATAAACGGTGTGCTTGAAAGAATGGGTGTAACCATAACCTTTGACCCGAAATACGGCTTCTGGGGTCTTGTGGTACTGATGAACTGGCAGATGATAGGTTACATGATGATTATTTATATAGCAGGCATAGGCAACATTCCCTCAGACCTGATTGATGCGGCAAAGGTTGACGGCGCAACGGGATTTGAGATACTGCGCCATGTGATTATACCTATGGTTATGCCTTCAATTACAATATGTCTTTTCCTGACTATAACCAACTCCTTCAAGCTTTTTGACGCAAACCTTGCCCTGACAGACGGTGCACCTTCACGGCAGACGGCAATGCTGGCTCTGGATATATACAAAACCTTCTACGGTACCGTAGGCTCTCAGGGTATAGGTCAGGCAAAAGCCGTTATATTCTTCCTGCTTCTTGCGGCACTGTCACTCATTCAGCTTAAATTCACACGGGAAAGGGAGGTTGAAGCGTGAAAAAACACGGTAACAAACTCATTTTCGCCCTGTTGCTTGTCATATGCGCACTCTTCCTTTTCCCCGTTTTTATAGTGCTGATGAACTCCTTTAAAAGCAAGTTTTATATCAGCGCCGAGCCTTTTAAATTCCCCACAGAGGAAACCTTTGCAGGGCTGACAAACTATATTGACGGGCTTTCTAAAACAGGCTTTTTCTCAGCCTTCATAACCTCACTGTTTATAACGGTCTGTTCAGTGGGTGCAATAGTGCTTTTTACATCCATGACGGCATGGTACATCACAAGGGTGAAAAATGCTTTCACCAGATTCACTTACTACGCCTTCGTTTTTTCCATGGTGGTGCCTTTCCAGATGGTAATGTTCACTATGGTGAAAACCGCCAACGTTTTAAGGCTCGATAATCCTTGGGGACTCATAATAATTTATCTCGGCTTCGGAGCAGGACTAAGTGTGTTTATGTTCAGCGGCTTTGTCAAGGGCATACCCATTGAAATAGAAGAAGCCGCCATGATTGACGGTTGCGGACCTATAAGGACTTTTTTCCTTGTAGTCTTCCCTTTGATGAAGCCCACCACCATAACCGTTGCCATAATCAACACCATGTGGATATGGAATGACTATCTTCTCCCCTATCTCGTAATAGGCAGTGACTATAAAACAATCCCCATCGCCATACAGTACCTCAGAGGCGGTTACGGCTCAATTGATATGGGAGCCATGATGGCAATGCTCGTGCTTTCTATAGTACCCGTTGTAATTTTTTATCTGCTTTGCCAGAAGCACATTATAAAAGGCGTTGTGGCAGGAGCAGTGAAAGGATAATGCAAAATTCAAAGTGCAAAATGCAGAATGACCTCTCTGTCACTGCGTGACATCTCTCCTTTCAGGAGAGACAAGGCATAGTGGCACCTGACGGTGCATTATATGGGGTCGCTTCGCTCCGATTTTATCCGTTTTGAATTTTGTGCAAAACAGAAATAATATTCCGCCTGGCAGGTCAGCGGTAAAGCGGCTCCATAACCGAACGAGTTCGGTTCGGCTGAAACAGCAGCCGTAAATCGCACAAGTGCGATTTAATGGAGCCGCCCGTCTGCACAAACTGACCGTAAACATATAATCGACGGACTTTCCGTTTTATAAATATTTCCTCTGCGGGTAGGAAATATAAGGTTTGTTAAAAGCAAACCCGCGACCACAATTTTGCATTCTGCATTTAAAAAGCGAGGTTTTTCTATGTCTTCCATTACATTAAATGCCGTGTCAAAAATTTTTGAAGACGGCTATAAGGCTGTGGACAGCTTTTCCATGAATATTCCCGATAAGGAGTTTATTGTGCTTGTAGGGCCGTCCGGTTGCGGCAAGAGCACCACGCTTCGCATGATAGCAGGTCTCGAAACAGTCAGCGAGGGCGAAATATATATCGGTGACAGACTCGTCAACAACATTCAGCCTAAAGATAGGGATATCGCCATGGTCTTTCAGTCCTATGCTCTGTATCCCGATAAAACCGTTTATAAAAACATTGCATTCTCTCTTGAAAGACGAAAGATGCCTAAAAAGGAAATCGAAGAAAGAGTCCGTGAAGCAGCAAAAATACTCCACATTGAGCATCTTCTTGACAGAAAGCCCAAGGCACTTTCAGGCGGTCAGAGGCAGAGAGTTGCCCTGGGCAGAGCAATTGTGAGAAATCCTGCCGTCTTTCTTTTTGACGAGCCACTGTCTAACCTTGATGCAAAGCTTCGCACACAGATGAGAACGGAAATTGCACTCTTGCACAAGCGCCTGGGCACAACATTTATTTATGTTACCCACGACCAGACAGAGGCTATGACTATGGGCGACAAAATTGTGGTTATGGACGGCGGTGTGGTACAGCAGGCAGACACTCCCGAAAACCTGTATAACCATCCGAAAAACACCTTTGTGGCATCATTTATCGGCTCACCGAGCATGAATTTTCTTGAGGGTACCGTTGAAAAAGGCAGAACTTCACTTGTTGCCCTCATAGGCGGTGATGTCATACCCACAGCTAAGGACAGTGAAGCTCTCAGAAGCAGACAGGGACAGAATGTAAAAATAGGTATACGCCCTGAGGATATATCCCTTGACGGCACAACCGCCCCCCTTAAAGGTATACTTAAAGTGCAGGAAAATTTAGGCAGTGAGGCTTACATCTATATTGAATATCAGAATACACTGCTCACGGCAAAAATACCACATATAAGCGACAAACAGTCGGGTGATGAAATAACCTTTTATATAAACGGGGATAAAATGCACTTTTTTGATGCAGACAGCGGAGAAAACCTGATTTGAAAAAATGCAGAGTGCAGAGTGCAGAATTGTGGTCGCTATAAAAATGCAGAATGCAGAGTGCTGAATGCAGAATTGTGGTCGCGGGGAAGTTTCTAACAATAAATAATCTTTACCCGCAAAGGGAGCCCGGATAAGATGCCGACTCTGTAAATTATAAAAGCTCAGCAGGTTACTACAAGTTTTAAGTAGTGACCTGCCGTTTAATTTAAGATTGATGAAATTACCGCTTTTGAGCTTTACCTCCGCGGAGAAAGACTTTCTGTTACCGCTAATGACTTCGCGACCACAATTCTGCATTCAGCACTCTGCATTCTGCATTTTTTCAAATCAGGTTTTCTCCGCTGTCTGCATCAAAAAAGTGCATTTTATCCCCGTTTATATAAAAGGTTATTTCATCACCCGACTGTTTGTCGCTTATATGT
>JAZSPF010000147.1:0-8966 GCA_045537315.1 Acutalibacteraceae bacterium | reverse complement strand
GAATTTGCCGTCGATAAACTCGGGATAGAAGTTGCACTCAGCATCCATGCATGCATATTTTACAGCCATACCAACCTTGATGTGGTCGCTGTGGCATTCAGTTGCAAGATTGGGGTCTGCAGTGATAACAAAGTCAGGCTTTATTCTTCTGATAACCTCCATAATCTTCAGTGAGATTTCTCTTACGGAGTTGTCATTCTTATCGGCAAAGCCCAAAAAGCCTGCATTCTTGACATCAAGACAGCGCTGTGAAGCAAGTGCTTCCTTCTGACGGGTAGTCTGAACATTGTTTTCCTTGCCGATATATTTGGGGTCAGCATATCTGTCGTCTGTAACTGTAAGCTCATAAACCTCAACGCCTATTGAGCGAAGCCATGCCATTGTGCCGCCTGCGGCGATTTCATTATCGTCGGGATGAGGCTGAACGAAAAGCACTCTCTTACACTTGCTCAGATCGGGGGGAGCACAAAGAAGGTCAGCGGCAGCAGTTGCAGCCTCGGCAACCTTTTTTGTTGCAACAAATTTAAGGGAATTATTACGCTTTCTGATTGTTTCCTTGATTTTCATATTGGTTTCCTCCTGTAAATTTTAACTATCTTATATATTGTATATCAAATTGCGTCTTCCGTCAACTGATAAGGCGAAAAAACTGTCTCAATCTTTTTGCTGCAGCTCTCAGGCGAATAAACCCAGTGGTCTATAAAGTCCGTTTCATTATAATATTTTACGGGTTCGTTGGGATACTGAGCATCGAAGGAGTCAACAATAATAAGCTTGATTTTCATTCTTTCGGGAATGAGATTTTTTATATATACACTTGCGTGCTGACCGGGCACCACTCCCGGCACGTACTCGGCAAGACCTGCAAGATTTGGCCGAAGCTCCACAAATATGCCGTATCTCTCAACAGAGCGCACTATGCCGGGTACCGTTTCACCCGGTGCAAAATCGGCGGCATTTTCTTCCCATGTGCCCAGAAGCTCTTTATAGCTCAGAGTAATTCTGCCGTTTTCGTCAATAGCCTTGACAACAGCCTTTATTTTCTGACCGGGAGTAAATCTTGCCGAGGGGTGGGGTATGCGTGACACTGAAATGCTGTCAATGGGCATAAGCGCCGATATGCCTGCACCTATATCTGCAAAAACACCGAAGGACTCCATATGAGTGACGGTGGCATCAATAACACAGCCGGGTACGAGCTGAGAAATATAATCTCTCATACAGTCCTGCTGAACACTTTTTCTGCTGAGCACGGCATAGACCTCACCCTTTTCGTCAGTCTTAAAGTCGATTATGCGGCACACAACAGGCTTATTGACTCTCGAAATTATGGCAATGTCCCTCACTGAGCCGTCATCTATGCCTATTGCGCCCTCATCTCTCGGGATAATCCCCTTCATCACGCCTAAATCCACGTGGAGATTGTGGTCCTTGTCGCAGACGGTGGCTCTTGCTTCAAGTACCCTGCCGCTGTAGTAAGCCTCTTTTATTGCGGCTCTTGAGGAGAGAATGTTTTTATTCTCAAGTGTTGCGATAAGATAGTTTTCAGGAAAATACTTTTTCATTTTTAAAACCCTTTCTGTTTTTAATTGCAATTAGATTTATATGCATCTGAGCCGTGAATTATTTTTCATCGGCAATTTTGTGAAGTTATGTTCATTTTAGGTTGATATTCCTAAGTGCGATGTGCTATAATATATTGATAATATGCGCTTTGCATCTTGAGGTGAAACAATGGATATAAGAGTAGGCGACGCCTTGATTATGAAAAAAAATCATCCTTGCGGAAATAATGAATTTACCGTTCTGCGCTCAGGCATGGATTTTAAGCTGGAGTGCAAAAAATGCGGTCATGTTGTTATGGTTCCCAGGCTCAAAGCCGAAAAAAACATAAAAAAAGTAATCCGAGACGGCGAACAGGTGTAAGCCGCTGCCACTTTAATAATAATTGACTGACAGGGAGAATATTATGCTTAATAAATTAGTTTTGGTTGAAGAACGCTTCGAGACAATAAGTCAGATGCTTTATGACCCTGCTGTCATAGCAGACTTAGACAATTACAGTGCCCTTTTGAAGGAGCATAAAAATCTGCAGCCTATAGTGGACAAATACAGAGAATACAAAGCCGCAGAAGACACCTTAAACGAATCAAAGTCTCTTCTTGACGAGGGCGGTCTTGACAGAGACTTCCGCGAAATGGTGCAGGAAGAATTTGAAAAAGCCAAAGAAGACACGGCAAGAATTTATGAAGAGCTTAAAATTCTGCTTTTGCCCAAAGACCCCAACGACGATAAAAATGTTATTGTTGAAATCCGCGGCGGTGCAGGCGGTGAAGAATCTGCACTTTTTGCAGGAGTACTTTACAGAATGTACTCTATGTACGCCGAAGCAAGACGCTGGAAAACAGAAGTGCTTTCCTCAAACCCCACAGAGCTTGGCGGCTTCAAGGAAGTCAGCTTTATGGTAAGCGGTGAGGGTGCATATTCACGCTTTAAGTTTGAAAGCGGTGTTCACCGTGTGCAAAGGGTGCCCGAAACGGAAACACAGGGCAGAATTCACACCTCAACAGCAACCGTTGCAGTACTGCCCGAGGCTCAGGATGTTGACGTTGAAATCAACCCTTCCGATTTGCAGATAGACACATACCGTGCCAGCGGTGCAGGAGGTCAGCACGTTAACAAGACCGAATCCGCTATCCGTATCATCCATATTCCCACAGGCACAATCGTTGAGTGTCAGGACGAAAGAAGCCAGCACAAAAACAAAGATAAGGCTATGAAAATCCTTCGTTCGAGAATTCTTGAGGCTGAAAGAGAAAAACAGATGTCCTCAATTGCCGACGAGAGAAAATCTCAGGTAGGTACGGGCGACAGAAGCGAAAGAATAAGAACATATAATTACCCCCAGGGAAGAATATCTGACCACAGAATAGGTCTGACTATATATAAACTTGAGCAGTTTTTAAACGGCGACCTTGACGAGGTTATTGATGCGCTCATAACCTATGACACAGCCGAAAAGCTCAAAAGTGAAAGCTAAGTGATAAAATGACAACTCTTTATTTAAGTGATAAACAAGAGGATATTTTAAGAGCCGCCCACATTCTCAGAAATGACGGCATAGTGGCAATACCCACAGAAACGGTTTACGGTCTTGCGGGCAACGCCCTTAAAGGCAGTTGCGTAAAAAAGATATTCGAGGCAAAGGGCAGGCCCTCGGATAACCCCCTCATAGTCCACATCAGTGATATTTCACAGTGGGCGCCTCTGGTTAAGGCTATACCCGAAAGCGCATTAGCTTTAGCTGAAAATTTCTGGCCGGGACCTCTTACAATAATACTGCCCAAATCGGATATTATCCCCGATGAAATATGCGGCGGTCTTGACACAGTTGCAGTGAGAATGCCCTCGGACAAAACTGCAAGAGCAATAGTAGATGCCTGCGGTTTTCCTCTTGCTGCACCCTCTGCAAACACCTCGGGCAAGCCCAGTCCCACCGCAGCACAGCACGTAAAAGCTGACCTTGAGGGCAGAATTGATGCTCTCGTTGACGGCGGTGAATGCAGTGTAGGCATTGAGTCAACAGTTATCTCCCTTGCTACTGATATTCCCAGACTCCTTCGTCCCGGCGGAATTACGCCCTCTATGCTCACTGATGTCTTAGGTGAAATTGTTATAGACGACGCAGTTTACAACAAGCTTCAGGACGGTGCAGTTGCCGCTTCTCCGGGCATGAAATATAAGCACTACTCCCCCGGTGCCGAAGTTATACTCATAAAAAGCACCTATGATAAATATATAAAATATGCCCAAGAAAAGGCTGACGAAAACACTGCTCTTTTATGCTTTGAGGGTGAAGAAATAAAGGGCATCAAATGTGTGACCTACGGCAAAAAGGATGACCCCTCATCTCAAGCGAAGCATATTTTTGACGCCCTTCGCAGGCTTGACGAAATCAAAGCTGAAAAGGTTTTTGCCCGCTTTCCCGAAAATGACGGCGTAGGTCTTGCTGTATTCAACAGGCTTGTAAGAGCCGCAGGATTCAACATTATAGAGCTTTGAGGTGGAAAATATGCTCACTATAGGACTCACGGGTAAAACAGGTGCAGGCAAAAGCACCGTTGCCCTTTATCTTAAAGAAAAAGGCTGCTATATTATCGACGGCGATGTTATAGCAAGGCAGATAACCGAAAAAGGCAGTGATGTTTTACCTCTGCTTCAAAAGGCATTCGGCGAAGATATACTCGATGAAAATGGCGAGCTTATAAGAAAACGCCTTGCTGAAAGAGCTTTTTCGTCGAGAGAAAGCACAGACCTTCTCAACAGCATCACTCACCCCGCAATAAAGAAACACTGCGAGGATGAAATTGAAAGAGCCACTAAAGAGGGCTACACTGTTTGTGTTATTGATGCGGCAGCTCTTCTTGACAGCAGCTGCAAAGACATCTGCGATAAAATAGTTGTAGTCACTGCTCCCGAAAAAATCCGCCTTGAGAGAGTACTCGCAAGAGACGGCATAACCTATGAGCAGGCAATAACAAGAATAAATGCACAGAAAGATGACGAATATTATTTCAGGCACGCTGATATAATAATAAGAAACTATCCGCCATACGATAAAGACGAAAACAACTATAAAGAACTCGGGGAGCTGATAGATTGAAAATGAAAAAATTTATCACCCTCATTCTTGCATTGACAGTTGCCTTTTCAGTTTTATATTTCGGCAGTGTATCAGTGCTTAAGACATTATATCCTCTTAAGTTTGCCGATTATGTCGAAACTCACTCTGCCGCCAACAATCTTTCCAAGCACTTTGTTTATGCGGTTATCGAGTGCGAAAGCGGCTTTGACCCTGAGGCGGTGTCCCACGTGGGTGCAGTGGGTCTTATGCAGATTATGCCCGACACCTATGAGTGGATAAGCATGAAACTCGGCGAGGAAAACGATTTCAGCAAAGCCACAGTGCCGGAGGTTTCCATTAAATACGGCTGCTACTTATACGGGTACCTTATAAATAAATATGGCAGTGAAGAAACCGCCCTTGCCGCGTACCACGCAGGTATGGGCAATGCAGATAAATGGCTGAAGGATGAGAGATACTCCTCTGACGGCAAAACTCTTCATACTATCCCCTTCCCCACAACGGCTAAATATGTCAAAAAGGTTATTATGACCAAAAATATATATGAAAAACTATATGACAGAAAGGATGCATAAATTATGTCAAATGAAAAAAGTGCCGCAGACCTTCTCAGAGAAGAACTCTTTTTTGAGAAAAAGCACTTCAGTGTGCAAATGAGCGACGAAGAGCTGAAAAAAGCCGACGACTTCTGCGAAGGCTACAAGGATTTTTTAGCTACAGCCAAAACCGAAAGAGAATGTGTTGATTATATTGTTGAAAAAGCTCAAGCCAAAGGCTTTGTTCCCTTCGACAATAAAAAGACATATAAGGCAGGCGACAAGGTTTACTTTAACAACAGAGGCAAGAGTATTATCCTTGCAGTAATAGGCAAAAAAGGTGTCAGTGAGGGTGCGAAAATAGTTGCTGCTCACATTGACTCCCCCCGTCTTGACCTTAAGCCTACTCCCCTTTATGAAAGCTCAGAGCTTGCCTACTTCAAGACCCACTACTACGGCGGCATCAAAAAATATCAGTGGGTTGCAATGCCCCTTTCACTTCACGGTGTTATGATAAAGAAAGACGGCGAGAGCGTTAAAATCAGCATCGGCGAAAAGGAAGGCGAGCCCAAATTCGTTATCACTGACCTTCTGCCCCACCTTGATAAAGAGCAGTCAAAGAGACTCCTTCACGAAGGCATCAGAGGTGAAGAGCTGAACATTCTCATCGGCTCAAGACCCTTTAAAAGTGACAGCGGCAGCGAGCTTGTCAAGCTCAACGTGCTTAAAATTCTCAACGAAAAATACGGCGTAACAGAGAAAGACTTTATTTCAGCAGAGCTTGAATTAGTACCCGCCCTCGAAGTTAGCGACATCGGCCTTGACAGAAGCCTTATCGGCGCTTACGGCCACGACGACAGAGTCTGTGCGTACCCTGCCGCAATTGCCGCTTTCAACGTGGATGCACCCGAGCACACAGTTATTTCAGTTCTTGCCGACAAGGAAGAAATCGGCTCAGACGGCAACACAGGTCTCAACAGCGCATTTATGAAATACTTTATTTATGACCTTGCAAAAACGGAAGGTCTTGAGGGCAGAGATGTTCTTACAATGTCAGAGTGTCTTTCAGCAGACGTTAACGCAGGCTTTGACCCTACCTTCCCCTCAGTTCATGACAAATATAACTGCTGCACTCTTAACCACGGCTGTGTAATCACAAAATATACAGGCTCAAGAGGCAAGAGCGGCACATCAGATGCAAGCGCAGAGTTTATGGGCAAAATCCGCCGTATCCTTGACGGTGCCGATGTTTCATGGCAGATAGGCGAACTGGGTGCAGTTGACGAAGGCGGCGGCGGTACCGTTGCAAAATATGTTGCAAATCTTGGCATTGATGTGGTTGACCTTGGTGTACCCGTGCTTTCAATGCACGCCCCTTATGAAATTGTTGCAAAGACTGATGTTTACAGCACCTACAGAGCTTGCTATGAGTTCTTTAAGTCATAAAAAAGTATTCTCTTTGGGCAGAATGCATATAATACATCAATATTCACTTTTTATTGCATAAAAATTCAATAAATCTTCAATTTGACTATTGACTTTTGCATAAAAATGCGTATAATGTAGCATAGTTTAAAAATCACATGAATGGAGATAAAAAAATGAAAGAAATCAAGAAAATTGTCCTTGCTTATTCAGGCGGACTTGACACATCAATTATCATCCCTTGGCTTAAGGAAAACTACGAAGGCTGTGAGGTTATTGCAGTTTCAGGTGACGTAGGACAGGCTTCAGAGCTTGAAGGCCTTGAAGAAAAGGCACTCAAAACAGGCGCAAGCAAGCTTTACATTGAGGACCTCAACAAGGAATTCGTTGAAGACTATATCTACCCCACACTTAAGGCAGGCGCAATCTATGAAGGTATGTACCTTCTCGGCACAGCTTTTGCACGTCCTCTTATCGCTAAGAGAATTGTTGAAATCGCTAAGGCTGAAGGCGCAGACGCTATCTGCCACGGCTGCACAGGTAAGGGTAACGACCAGGTACGTTTCGAGCTTGCTATCAAGGCTTTCGCTCCCGAAATGGAAATCATCGCTCCCTGGAGAACATGGGAATTCACGAGCCGTGAGGACGAAATCGAGTACGCTATCAAAAAGAATATTCCTCTTAAAATTACCAGAGAAACAAACTACTCAAAGGACAAGAACATCTGGCACCTTTCACACGAAGGTCTCGACCTTGAAAATCCCGCAAACGAGCCTAAGTATGACGAAATCCTTGAAATGGGCGTAACACCCGAAAAGGCTCCTGATGTTCCCACATACATCACTCTCGGATTTGAGAAGGGTGTCCCCGTAACACTTAACGGCGAAAAGCTCGGCGGTGTTGAAATGGTTAAGGCACTCAACGAAATCGGCGGTGCAAACGGTATCGGTATTATTGACATGGTTGAAAACCGTCTTGTTGGTATGAAGAGCCGTGGCGTTTATGAAACACCGGGCGGAACAATCCTTTACAAGGCTCACGAGATGCTCGAGCAGATTACTCTCGACAGAGATACACAGCACTTAAAGCAGCAGCTTTCCACAAAGTTCTCAGAGCTTGTTTACTTCGGTCAGTGGTTCACTCCCTGCCGTGAAGCTCTCTCAGCTTTCGTTGACAAGACTCAGGAAACTGTTACAGGTGAAGTTAAGCTCAAGCTCTATAAGGGCAACATCATCGGCGCAGGTATGACATCACCCTACTCACTTTACAGCGAAGATATGGCTACCTTCGACGAGGATGACTGCTACGACCAGGCAGATTCAAAGGGCTTCATCAACCTCTTCGGTCTTCCCCTCAAGGTCAGAGCAATGCTCTCAAAGGAATGGGACAAATAATAAAAAAGCGGGTGTCGTAAGACACCCCTTTTTAAATGCAAAATGCAAAGTGCAAAATGCAAAATGATTTTCAAAAAACAATTTCTTGATTTATGGTAAGATATAATATATAATAATATCACCGTAGGGACACGGCGTGCCGTGTCCGAGAAGAAACATCATTCCCATAGGGACAGGTTGTGCCGTGTCCACCTAAAAAACGAGTATCTGAAAGAGATGATATTATGTCTTTTCCCGAAAGAAAACGTCATCGACTTAAAAATTATGACTATAGCAGTAACGGTGCATACTTTATAACCATATGCACAAACGAAAGAAAACCTCTTTTCGGACATATAGAAGACGGTATTATGTTGCTTAACCGATACGGCAAAATAGCTGAAGAAGAAATTAAAAAAACAAATATACTCAGAGCCGATAAAAGTATCAAAATTACAAATTGGGTTGTTATGCCTAATCATATTCACCTTTTAATCGAAATACAACACGACCCTTTATTCGATGCTTATCCTCAATATGAAACATTTGCAAAACCTACGAGACAGTCAATACCGACCGTTGTCAGAGCTTATAAATCATCCGTAACTAACAGGATAAGAAAAAGTTGTGATGCTGACGATGTTGACGGACACGTCACGCCGTGTCCCTACATTGTATGGCAAGACGGTTATTTTGATAATATAATAAAAAATGATAAAATGTATGAAAAAGTATGGCAATACATTATTTCCAACCCGATGCTTTGGGTGGACGATTGTTACAATGAATAATTTGAACGGAGGAAACAACCATGCCCCTTTGGACAGGACGCTTTAAAAAGTCCCTTGATAAAAAAACAAACGATTTCAATTCATCAATCCCCTTTGACTGCCGTATGGCACAGCAGGATATAAGAGGCTCCGTTGCTCATGCAACAATGCTGGGCAAGCAGAATATAATCGACAAGAGCGAAGGCGATAAAATCGT
>JAZSPF010000037.1:0-7286 GCA_045537315.1 Acutalibacteraceae bacterium | reverse complement strand
CTTCATAAATAGCGGTAAAGGTTACATGACTTGAGGGAGCGTAGCCTGCAAGCTGTGCTGTGCTGTATGTGTTACCGTCAGAACACTTCCATAAACCTCTGAAGTATAACTCCTGTGTACCGTCATCATAAATGTCATTTACAACAAGTGCATTAACAACTGCCTGACCTATCTTTAAGCCGTGGTTAACCTGAGCAACTGTGCTGACTATCTCATTTTCCTCATTTGCATATTCAAAAGTAATGTTATAAGGCACTTCTTTACCGGTGTCATACACGGCTGTGTAGGTAGCTGTGCCGCTACATGCTTCTTCACCGATTGTTACTTCTACGCCGCCCTTTGTCCAACCGATGAGGCTGTATTCCACGCCGAATCTTGCGTATGCATCGGGGATCTCTTCGGGAATTTCGATAAGCTGACCGTACTTATAAGGCACTGTCAATCTAGTTGTTGCACCTGCCTCGTTTCTGTATGAGAAGGTCACATCATAGCCCATTGCATGGCGTCTGTATACGGGATAATATGTTACATCGCTTCTTACAATAAAGTCACTTGCAAGAGAAATGTAGTTCATATTTACATCATAATCTGCTTCCTCAAGCATAACATGATATCTCTTGTCTGTTGAGGGAGTCTGTGACGACCAGCCTTCAAATGTGTATGTATAGTCTTTAGCAGTTCCGTAGGGGTCAACCTGACCTGCCTCATCCTCTGCGGGCACTGTTGCAACGTCTCTGTAATTATATTCCTTTGTATGTGCGGATATAATATTACCGTTTACATCATAGAAATTAACTCTGTGTGTTTTGTCGAAGGTTGCACTTTCATACTGGGGAGTAAGAATAAGGTCGTGTTTAAATTCATAAGCGTCAGGATTTACAACCTCACCGTCAATGTTAACCCACTTACCTGTCCAGTTGGTGTAAGTGAAGGCTCCGTTTGTGTAGCTGTCCTGATACTGCTCTGCAGGTGTGGGCCAGTTGCCGTTGTCGATAGCGTCCTGTCTGTTGCCTGCTTTTACATCAAATGAATCAAGATAGCTGCCGTCAACATCATAGAACTTCACTGAAACGTCATTTGAAAGCCACCATGCATAGTATGTCTTATTATTTGTCGTAACAGCATTTGTTCTGTAATTCCACTGCTCACCTGCATCACAGTAAAGTTCCTTCTCATCCTCAGGGAGATTGTAATAAGTGTCACTGTCTACAGGCACTGCAAAGTTAGCTTCCTTTGAGAAAGGATCGCCCTTCTGAGCAATAATCGATGTCTGAGGAACTGTCCAGAAGCCGTAGAAGGTGAAGCCGTCTTTTTCAGCACCTATGGGATAAATGTCTGATTTCTGATTATATGCAAGATAATCAGGCACATTAATTATTGCATCGGGTTTACCATCGTTATTGCTGTCCCAAGGGTAAGTTACAGTTTCTGCCCCTGTCTTATCCTCCATGATAATTGAAACCTTACCGTCCATAAGACCCTGAACCTCACCGTTGAAAACCCAGTCATATTTCGGGTATGTGAAATGAAGTGTCTTAGCAGCTATGGCCTGACCATTGTTCTGGTCGTTATAGGCAACAAGATAATAATCCTTCGTATCACCTGAACGCACTGAAAAAACTTCCTGCATTACAGAGTTAACTTTAACTGTTGCACCCTTGCCATCAGAAGTGGAAACCCACCAAAAACCTGAATCCTCATCGCCAAAGTCAGATTTGCTTCTGTTTGTATGGGCAAGTGCATACTCGGGAGGAGTAAGCCAATAAACACCATACTGGTCAACTGCCTGAGCAGTAAAGGTGTTTTGAATAAGTGCCTCCGGGTTGTTTATATCGGGAATTGATATATTTACAATACCGTTATTGTTTTCAAATGAATTAAACTTGGAGCCGGAATATGTCTGATCCGCTTTAGGTGCCTGAGTTGTTATATCTTTACCACTGAATTTTACAGTTTTGTTCTCATATACGGGAACATAGTTGGCGGCGTCACTGAGATTCATCATACTTGTAGGACGAGGATTATCCATACCTTCCGGAATCGAGAGGACACAAGATTCTGTCAGATTACCAACAATACCTGTCTTCGTATTCTCGAACTTGTAACCTGAGTTATAAAGAATAAGTGTCTTACAGTTTGCCTTATCTTTACCGATATAAACTGAAATGTCACGGTGATTTTCACTACGACCCCAACCCATATACATGTTAAAGGTCAACGCTGTAGGATAGCCTTCAAGATAGCCCTCCCAAACAGTTGAGTCACCATCCCAATCCATCTGGCCATACTCTTTATAAAGAGTTCCTTCTTCACCTGTACCGTTGTTCTTTTTATACTTAAGAGTAATGTTACTGCTATCTTCATAACCGGTATCATTTACATATGTCTTTACCATAACATAGTAATAACCGTCACGGAAGTCAGCAGCCGCTGCCTCAGTGGGAGCAATCCACACCCAGCAGGACAGTACCATAAGCACTGCCATCATAAGTGATAATGATTTTTTAATTTTGTTTTTCATTAAGATTTCCTCCTTAATAAAAATTAACCTTTTTTATTTCATAATACGGCATTGCCGTTAAAACGAAACTTGTCGTGCCTTTTTCCCTCGCAAAACCACGCCTGCACAGCCCCTGACCTGACCGTTTTTGCACGCACTGACCCCTTGAGGGTATAAAGAGTCACTATTAGTTAGTATCAGTATATCATTTAAAAATCAATAAAGTCAATGGCAAAATGTAAAAACCTTAAATATTTTTTAAAAATCGTTTTATATTACAAAAAGAAGCACCCATTTTTGGCAATTTTGCCGTGACGGATAAAAAAATCAGCAGGTCACTACCGATTTGGAAGTGACCTGCCTTCTATTAAAATTGATAAAACTTACCGTTTCTGAGCTTGTGCTCCGCGGGTAGGAACTTAAGGTTAGTGTGCGGTAAAATCGCGACCACAATTTTGCATTTTGCACTTTGCATTTTGCATTTTCATGGCCCACGACCACAATTGCTCATTGCTAATTAGAATCAGAACTCCATTCTCGCTTCGATATATGAAACAAGATCTTCGATTTTTATTCTTTCCTGCTGCATTGTGTCTCTCTCACGTACTGTTACACAGCCGTCCTCTGCGCTCTCAAAGTCATAAGTGATGCAGAAGGGTGTGCCGATTTCGTCCTGGCGGCGATAACGCTTGCCGATTGAGCCTGCATCGTCGTACTCAACCATAAACTTCTTCTGAAGTGCATGGAATACCTCAGTGGCACCGTCGTTCAGCTTCTTTGAAAGAGGAAGAACTGCTGCCTTAATGGGAGCGAGTGCAGGGTGGAAGTGAAGCACAACTCTTGTGTCGTTCTTTTCTGCATCAACAACCTCTTCATCATAAGCCTCTGTCATAACTGCAAGGAAGAGTCTCTCAACACCAAGCGAGGGCTCAATAACATAAGGAATATATCTCTCGTTTGTTGTGGGATCAAAATAGTCCAGTGTTTTGCCTGAAACGTTGGTGTGCTGTGTAAGGTCATAGTCTGTTCTGTCAGCTACGCCCCAGAGCTCTCCCCAACCGAAGGGGAAAAGGTACTCGAAGTCTGTGGTAGCCTTTGAATAGAAGCAAAGCTCCTCTGCATCATGGTCACGGAGTCTTACATTTTCTTCCTTAAGACCGATGCTGTAAAGCCAGTCACGGCAGTAGCTTCTCCAATAATCAAACCACTCAAGGTCTGTGCCCGGCTTGCAGAAGAATTCAAGCTCCATCTGCTCAAATTCACGCACACGGAAAATGAAGTTACCCGGTGTGATTTCGTTACGGAAGGACTTGCCTATCTGTGCAACACCGAAGGGAATCTTTCTTCTTGTGGTACGCTGAATGTTTGCGAAGTTAACGAAAATGCCCTGTGCCGTTTCAGGTCTGAGATAAAGCTCGTTTTTGCTGTCCTCGGTTACACCCTGGAAGGTCTTGAACATAAGGTTGAACTGACGGATGTCTGTGAAGTTGTGCTTTCCGCAGTCGGGGCAGGGAATAGCCTTTTCTTTTATGTATGCTGTCATTTCTTCATTTGACCAGCCTGCTACGTTGGTACCGTCAAAGTCTTCGATAAGATTGTCGGCTCTGTGTCTTGTCTTACATTCCTTACAGTCCATGAGGGGGTCTGAGAAGCCGCCCAGATGACCTGATGCAACCCATGTCTGGGGATTCATAAGAATAGCTGAGTCAAGACCTACGTTGTAGGGGTTTTCCTGAACGAACTTCTTAAGCCAAGCCTTTTTGATGTTGCTCTTAAGCTCTGCACCGAGAGGGCCGTAATCCCAGGTGTTTGCAAGGCCGCCGTAAATTTCACTGCCTGCATAAACAAAGCCTCTGCCCTTACAGAGAGCAACCAGCTTTTCCATTGTTTTTTCTGTGTTCTTGAGCATTGTTATTAGCTCCTTTCATTTATGTTAATGAACTATATTTTTCTTTTCTATTTATAATAATATATAAAGTGAGGTATTGTCAAGGGAAAACCTTTCTTATTTTTGCCTTTTAAAGAAATTTGATGAAAAAGAGGAAAAACACTTGCAATAAGAAGTGTTTTTTTGTTTAATATAAATGCTACTACTTTTTAAAGGAGCCTTTATGAAAACAGACCCTAATAAAATCAGAGCTTTGCTCACAGAAGATGAACATATTATAATAGAAACCGTCGATACAACTGAATCCACCAACGACGATGTGAAACGAAAAGCTGCCGCAGGCGAAGAAGAAATTTCCGTTCTCATTGCCGAAAAGCAAACCAAAGGCAAAGGCTCAAAGGGCAGAAGCTTCTTTTCACCGGGCGGCACAGGCTGCTATATGAGCTTTCTTCTTCGCCCGGATCTCAAACCCGAAGAATGCACCCTGCTGACAAGCATTGCCGCAGTTGCCACTGCCGAAGCCATTGAAAAGGTCACAGACAAAACCGCCGGCATCAAGTGGGTCAATGATATTTATATGGACGGCAAAAAAGTTGCAGGCATCCTCACCGAGGGCGCATTCATAAACAAAGACAAAATAAGCTACGCTGTTGTTGGCATAGGTATCAATCTCGCTGTACCCGAGGGAGGTTTCCCCGAAGAAATAAAAAATATAGCCGGCGCTTTAGGCTCAGAGAAAAACAAAAACGAGCTCATTGCCGAAATAATAAACCGCTTTGTTTATTATTACCGTAGGCTGCCCGATAACAGCTATGTTTCCGAGTACCGTAAAAGACTGTTTTTCCTCGGAAGAGAGATTACCGTTGTGCAAGGGGATGAAACCTTCACCGCAGTAGCAACGGATATTGACCCTATGTGCCGACTGAAAGTGAAAACCGCTGAAGGTGAGTTGCTTTTAGGTGCGGGCGAGATAAGCGTGAAAGTGTGAGTATTGGCTAAGAGGGAAGCTTCGGCGGCTCCGCAAAAATCGCGAAGCGATTTTAAGCGGCAACGCCGCGCGCCGAATTGAAAATTCGGCTGCGGAGCCGCCGCCCTCCTCATCAGACTAAAAATAACAGGATGGATATACGCCGACGGCGTTCCACCCTGTCTTTTTTTATTTCACAAGGGTAAACGTCTTTTCAAATCCGCCCAAAGGCAGAGAATCCTTGAAATTTCTTGCAGTGAAAATTACCTCATTGTCATACACTTCCATATAAACACCTATGCCTGTGTTTTTGAAAGTACCCGTTGCATTAGGCTGACCGTAAGCAGGCAGGTTAAGAGAATAAACACCCTTTTCTGCATTAAGCGTTTCAAGTGAAGCGGAGTAAATTCCCGTGTGAAGATGTCCGTTTATGTAAAAGACATTTTTATATTTTGTAAGTATTGCTCTTACAGCATCGGACTGCTCTCCTATGTCTCCGCCACCTGCACGCCACACATCAGGCAGACCGTGAGTGTTTTTAAGAGGGAAGTGACAGATAACAAAGGCAGGCTTGCCATCTTTTGTGGCTCTTGCAAGCTCACTGTCGAGGAAAGAGAGCTGCTCGGGTGAAATATGTGCTTTATCGCTTGGCGCATCAGAGCCCATTATAATAAAGGTATATCCTTTCACATCATAGGAATAGTAAGGCTTGTCAATTTTCTTTCCCGTGTACTCGGAAGCTTTCTTGGCTATCTGCTTTGCACCTGTATCATAGGTTGTCCATACATCATGGTTGCCCATTACCGGCAGTGCCACAGCCGAAAGCCCCGCTTTTTCCACTGTGTTCCACGCAAGACCGTAAGATGTGCTGTCGCCGCCATCAGTTATGTCACCTGTCAAAGCAAGCACATCAAAGCTTTCATCAGATGCCTTTATGTCCTTTAAAGCCAGCTCTAGCTGCTGTACGCTGACACTGTCATTTTTTATATGTGTGTCCGACAGGTACACTGCCGAAAGCTTCACTTCATCACTGTTTTTAAAGGTTATGGCATTACCTGATGGTACAACTGTGCCTGCCACAAGACCGAGAGCGACAAAAATTGACATAAATACACTGCCGATTTTTCTGAAAAGCGAGTCGAATAAAGATATAATGTAATTCATAATTTTTCTCCCTTTTATTTGTTTTCTATAAAATTATAATAATCCAATCCCCGATTAAAGTCAACATAAACCTGTCTTTTGCCTGCACATAATTTTTATGTTGCCATACTTTGGCTTTTATGTTATAATTAAAAAGTTAACGCCAAAAATTATAGAACAGGAAGTGATCATATGATAAGCACAAATAATGTAACTCTTCAGTATGGCGGCAGAGAGCTTTTCAAAAGCGTATCAATCAACTTCACCAAGGGTAACTGCTACGGTCTTATCGGCGCAAACGGCGCAGGTAAAAGTACCTTCCTTAAAATTCTCTCAGGTGAAATTGAGCCGAACAAGGGTTATGTAACAATTACTCCCGGTGAGAGACTTTCCGTACTCAAGCAGGACCACTTTGCTTATGACGAATTCGATGTTATAAGAACAGTGCTTATGGGCAACGAAAAGCTCATTGAGATTATGGATGAAAAAGA
Organism: Acutalibacteraceae bacterium; assembly: GCA_045537315.1. Classification (GTDB taxonomy): domain Bacteria; phylum Bacillota; class Clostridia; order Oscillospirales; family Acutalibacteraceae; genus UBA6857. Next base: position 297 of record JAZSPF010000037.1, on the reverse strand, counting down.
AAAGCTCTACTCAAAAGAGGAATTTACCGAGGAAGACGGCATCAGAATAAGTGAGCTTGAAGAGGAATTTGCCGAAATGGACGGCTGGAGTGCTGAAAGCGACGCTGAAATTCTCCTTAATGCTCTTGGCATCCACAACGAATTCCACTATATGCTTATGAAGGAGCTTACAGGTGAACAGAAGGTCAAGGTACTTCTTGCTCAGGCTCTTTTCGGAAATCCCGACATACTTCTTCTTGACGAGCCGACCAACCACCTTGACGTTGCGGCTATAGCCTGGCTTGAGGAATTCCTAAG
>JAZSPF010000106.1:0-5315 GCA_045537315.1 Acutalibacteraceae bacterium | reverse complement strand
GGGATTGTCCAGGGCTTGTTCCAGTTGAGGGCGGACTGAAGTGCACCTACTGTTTCAAGATGGCAGATTGAGCCCTGGTTGAATGCTACGAAGGGAAGGTGACGTCTTTCGATGATTTCCTGAAGACCCTTTGTGATTCTGTCACCGAGCTCACCGGCTCTCTGACAAGCGTTTGTTCTGTCCATTTCCTCAAGTGTGAAGTAGCCTGCTGCGCAGGAAAGGGGATTAGCAGAAAGAGTACCGCCGCAGAATGCCTTCTTGACCTTTACTGCACCGTCAAGGCCTGCGCCGAGATACTTCATGTATTCTCTCTTACCGCCGACACCGCCTGCACCGGGATATCCGCCGGCAATAACCTTACCGAAGATTGTAAGGTCGGGTGAGCAGCCGAAGTAGCCCTGAGCACCTGCCATACCTACGCGGAAGCCTGTAACAACCTCATCGAATACGAGCAGTGCGCCGTACTTGCGGCAAAGTCTTTCAACGCCCTTATTGAACTCAAAATCAAGAGGACGTGTACCGCTTTCGGGACCGATGGGCTCGATGAATACGGCAGCAGTACCGCCATTGAGCTGATTTCTTCTGAGCTTCTTTTCAAGATCGTTGAGATCGTTGGGGAAGAATTCCTGTGTGTCTCTCATAAGACGGATGGGTACACCGTTTGCCTGTGTGAACTTTGAGCCGGGAACACGCTTGCCGTAACCGAGCTGATCTGACCAACCGTGATAAGCGCCGCCCATTTTAAGGATGTGCTTTTTCTTTGTTGCAAGTCTTGCAACACGGCAAGCTACCATACAAGCCTCAGTACCTGAACCGAGCATACGGAACATATCTACTGTGGGAACTGAGTCTGAAATCTTCTTAGCAAGCTTGTATTCGAACTCGTGGAAAAGACCTGTTGAGGGGCCGCAGGTGTTAAGAAGGTCGATAACCTGATCGCGGACGATCTGGGGGTTTGAACCGAGAACTGTGGGGCCGCCTGCCTGAAGGAAGTCGTAGTATTCGTTGCCGTCGATGTCATAAAGCTTTGCGCCGTCTGCCTTTGTGAAAACAAGGGGGAACGGATAGTTGAAAGCAAGGTTGTGCTGAACGCCGCCGGGGATAATCTGCTTAGCTTCAGCGATCATAGCCTTTGACTTTTTGCACTTCTTCTCAAAGTATTCTTCTTCATACTTTGCAAGAACGTCAGGTTTGATTGAGTGCATGGGAAGGCTGATAAGATGATCAAGCTTTTCGGTAACAGCCTGAGCATCAGGGTAATTTGAAATAGCAAATCTTGTGTCCATCTTTACATCTCCTGATATAATATTTTCGTTTGGTGAGCGCTCGCTCACCTATGCCGTTATATTATACAATATTTACCGTCTGCTGTCAATTGACATATATATAGAAAAATGTAAAGTTTTTTTGTATATTTAAACATACACCCGGTGCTGTCGCTCATATATTACAAAACTGTAATACTAAACGAGTCTGTGTTCACCTCTATTTAATAGTTTGTTCTAACTTTCGCATTATTGCTGTGGTATAAGTATCAGGTATGTCCGAAAGGACAGAATACTATTTTGTCAGGAGGATTTTTAAAATGAAAAAAATCATCGCAATTGTTGCTGCTCTTGTTGTGGTACTTGGCGTATTCGCAGCTTGCGGCGGTGAAAAGCAGAACGAAATCACACCTTATGAAGGCACACTTGAAGACCTCACAACAAAGCTCTACGAGATTCAGCCCGTTGAATTCATGGTTGGTCCCGCAATGGCAGTTGATTTTGAAGACGAATATGCACCCAGTACTTACCTTGGTGTTGAATCAACAGAAGGCTTCAAGGAAGCTACATGGTCAGAGTCAATGATCGGTGCTCAGGCTTATTCACTTGTTCTTGCAAGAGTAAGCGACACAGCTAAGATTGAAGAACTCAAGAACGCTATGTTTAACGGCATCAACACAAGAAAGTGGATCTGCGTTGAAGCTGATCAGCTCCGTGTTGTTTCATCAGGCGACATCATCATGCTTATCATGGTTTCATCAGAACTCGCTCCCGGCGTTGCTGACGGCATGGTTGAAGCATTCAAGACTACAGTAGGCGAGCTTTCAGGCGAAACACTTACAAGAGGCTAAAATATGGTCTTTTCATCGATTGAGTTTTTATATGTATTTTTGCCCGTAACACTTCTGTGCTATCTCATAGCACCGATAAAAGCTAAAAATATTGTGCTTCTTTTCTTCTCGCTTCTCTTTTATTGGTGGGGCGAACCGAAATACACAATACTTATGCTTTTCACAATCACATTCTGTTACGTGGCAGGTCGGCTCATCGAGAATAAAAAAGGTACCCGGGTGGGCAAAGCAATGCTGACAGTGTCAGTAGCAGTGCCCCTCGGGCTTCTTGCTATATTCAAGTATGCCGATTTCTTTATAGGTACTGCCAATTCCCTCACGGGTGCAGATATCCCCCTTTTAAAATTAGCTCTGCCTATAGGTATCAGCTTTTACACTTTCCAGGCACTGAGCTATGTTGTTGATGTTTACAGAGGCGACACACCTTCACAGAAAAGCTGGATTAACCTTGCAACCTATGTTGTGCTTTTCCCTCAGCTTATTGCAGGTCCCATTGTTCGTTACACCACCATTGCGGAAGATTTATCCACACGAAAGCACAGCATGGAAAATGTAGCTCTCGGTATCAGACGCTTTGTTTACGGTCTTGGCAAAAAAGTGCTCATAGCTAACCTTTTAGGTTCACTGTGCACTGCCTACCGTGAAAGCGGTGACCCCTCAGTGCTGTTCAGCTGGATGTACGCAATATCATTCTCACTGCAGATTTATTTCGACTTCTCTGCTTACAGTGATATGGCAATAGGCATCGGCAAAATTTTAGGCTTCCGTTTCCTGGAAAACTTCGATTATCCCTATATTTCCAAAAGCATTACAGAATTCTGGAGAAGATGGCATATTTCTCTTGGCTCATGGTTCAGAGACTATGTTTATATCCCCCTGGGTGGCAACAGAGTAAAGCCTCTTCGTCAGATATTCAACATCCTTGTGGTCTGGTGTCTTACAGGTTTCTGGCACGGCGCAGGCTGGACGTTTATGAGCTGGGGCCTTTATTTCGGCGTTCTGCTCATAATCGAGAAGCTTTTCCTTAAGAAATATCTTGAAAAGTCACCCTCATTCCTTCAGCATTTCTATGTGGTGTTCATCGTTATCATATCCTTTGTGCTTTTCAATGCAGACACCTTTACAATGGCATTCTCAGATTTAAAGGTTATGTTCGGTGCATCAGGTCTTCCTCTGTACACTGCCGATACCCTTTACAATCTGCGCTCATATGCAGTGCTGCTTGTTATGGCATTCATCGGTGCTACTCCCCTTGTGAAGAAATTGGGTCAGAAGATAGAAGGCACTAAGCTCAGTACCGTTCTCGAACCTGTAAGCGTTGCAGTTATACTTATTATCTGCACAGCTTATCTCGTTGACGGTTCATTCAACCCGTTCTTATATTTCAGATTTTAAGGGAGGTGCCGTAAATGAAAAAAGCAAAACTTATATCAATTATACTTGTTTTCTGCATTCTCATAGGCGGTGCTTCACTGTGGCTTTTTGCCAAAGAGGACGGCGAAATCTCCGCTTGGGAAAGACGAAAGCTTCAGCAGTTCCCCGAAGTGAAATGGGAAAGTGTTATGGACGGCAAGTTTATGAAAGAATTTGTCTCCTATCTTTCAGACCAGTTCCCTCTTCGTAACGAGCTTCGCAGATTAAAGGCACAGGTGCTTTTCAATCTTTATCAGCAGAAGGATAACGGCGGAATTTATATTCAGGACGGCTCTGCAAGTAAAATAGATGCAGTTATAAATAAAAACAGTGTTGACCACTTCACCTCAAGAATAGGCTATCTTTATGACACATATTTAAAAAACACAGACTGCAAGGTTTATTTCAGCATCATCCCCGATAAGAACTATTTCCTTGCTGAAAAGGGCGGGTACCCCCACCTTGATTATGATGAGCTTTACCGCGTACTGAGCGAAGAGCTCTCATATATGAGTGAGATAGAAATAAAGCACCTGCTGAGTGCTGAGGACTATTACACCACAGACACTCACTGGAGACAGGAAAACATTGTTGACATTGCAAATGAGATAAGAAAGGCAATGGGTCTTGAAGCAGTTACTGACTATAGCGAAAAGACAATGGGCGACTTCTACGGCGTTTATTACGGACAGTCGGCTCTGCCTCTGCCTCCTGACACACTGACTTATCTGACAAACGACGAGCTTAGCTCCTGCACCGTGAAAAACTTTGAAAACGGCAGCGAAAGCAAAGTGTATAACGAAGAAAAATACACGGGACTTGACCCCTATGACGTTTACCTTTCAGGTGCAGTATCAATGCTTGAAATCACCAACCCCATGGGCGAAGAAGGCAAGGAGCTTGTGGTTTTCCGCGACTCCTTCGGCAGCTCTCTTGTGCCTCTGCTTCTCAGCGGTTACAGCAAGGTTACACTCGTTGACACAAGATATATCGCCCCGAATATGATTTCACAGTTTATGGAGTTCGGCAGTCAGGATGTACTGTTTACCTACAGCACCCTGCTTGTCAATTCAAGCTCAACACTTAAATAAAAACTAAGTTTGCTCTTTTGAGCAAGTGAAGTTGCCTTTAGCAGTTAAGTTGCTTCGCAGTGAAGTTGTGCTGAAGCACAGTGACCACTTTTGCAATGCGAAGCCTCAGCAAAAGAATATCACCCGAAAAAGAATTCTTGTTAATCTTTTTCGGGTGCTTTTTTATTCTTTAACAGGAAACTTATAAACTCCTTCCCCCTCAAGATTAACACCGTGCATATCCACTGCCGTAACACTGCTGTTATTATAGGTTGTGTAGTAATATATGCCCTTATCCGCATTACAGCAACAGCTGTATCGTGTATATTCATATTCGCCGTCTCTTGTCATAACACAGCCCTTAGGCATTGCCACACCGCCGAGAATATGAAAGAAATGGCTGACACTTTCCTTTTCACTCTCACAGCAGGGTGATTTTTCTTTTATAAACACTGCCCTGACAAACCGTGAAGCCGAAGAATAATCCCCGGGCAGACCTAAGGCACCCATGCCGAGACTGTAATTGTTAAACTCTCTTTTTTGTGATAATCTGTTATCGGCAAAGCCCTCATGCAGACTCATATAGTTGTTTATATTCATAAGATGATAGTCAAAAGTGGGGTTGTTTGTCAGCACACCGTAGGGATTTTCATATATTCTGAGCCCCTCTTTTACACACTCCACAGTGAGGCTCTTTTCTTTATCCGATATTATCC
>JAZSPF010000060.1:0-3556 GCA_045537315.1 Acutalibacteraceae bacterium | reverse complement strand
GAGGTGACAAAAATGGATGACAACAACATAAAAACAAATTCACTTAAAGCCACTCTTAAGGCGGATATCTTTGATTTTATCATTCCCTTTATCTCTTTTTTCACAGTTTACTTTCTGGCAAAAGAAATCATAGACGAAGGGAATTATATTAAAACCGCCATTATTTACCTTCTCTTTTTCATAGTAGCAACTACCTATATAGTCATTAAAAGAAAGGCATTTCACCCTGAAGCCTTGCTCACAGGTGCCTGCTGTATTGCCCTTGACGCGTCTCTCGCATTTCACGGAAATTTTATCACAGTGCCTTTGCTGATGGCCTTTTCGGCAATTTATTGCCTCACTCTCACAAGAGCAAATATCCACTCTTCAGGCAGCTATCTTTATGCCTTTGACCTTCTGCAAAGAGCCTTTATCACACCCGTGGCTAACATGTTTTTGCCGCTGAGAGCAATGTTTCTCAGCCTGAAATCCCTTAAAAAGAGTAAGCGCAATTTCGGCTTGTTGGCAGGTCTGCTCCTTGCCGTTCCCCTGCTTGCAGTTCTGGTTTTCCTGCTTATGAACAGTGATGCTGCCTTCGAGAGTTTAGCTGACGGAATAATGAGCAAGTTAAAGGACGCTCTTCCCCGCTTTGAATTTGACCTTTTTGCCTTTGCCGCCCTTATTTTCACCCCCTATATCGTCAGCGTGCTTTTCACTTTCAAGCACGGCATCGACAGTGAAAAAGGCACAAACCTCAGAGCAAACATCAAAAAGCTACGCTTTGCCGGCAATGCCTTCCTCGGCGGATTTTTAGGCTCCGTGTGCCTTCTCTATGTTGTCTATCTTCTGTCACAGACTGCATATTTCTTCTCTGCCTTCGGCGGCAAGCTCCCTGACGGCACAGAGATAACACTTGCAGAGTACGCGAGAAGGGGCTTCTTTGAGATGAGCACCGTTGCCGCCATCAACCTTTGTCTCATAGGTGCAGGCGCAGTTTTCTCAAAGCGTCAGGGCGAGAAGTTCTCAAAGATATATAAAGCTCTTGCTCTTTTCCTTTGTATTTTCACAATGGTACTTATAACAACGGCGATGTCAAAAATGGTGCTTTATATCAGCGAATTGGGCCTTACCCATAAACGCCTTGCCGTTTCAGTTTTTAATGTGCTGATGTTCCTCGCATTTATATTTATTATTGTAAGACTCTTCAAAAAAGATTTCCCCTACTTCAGATATATCAGCGTTATATCAATAGTTGTTGTCACTGTGTTTATGGCTGTTGGTGCAGACTCGGTTATAGGCTCATATAACACTTGGGCTTATCTTTCAGGCAAACACGAGAGTGTTGATATAAACCTGCTCGATTTCGATTTGAACGAATATGACTGCATTAAAAATCTTGACAAATTGGTTAATGATCCTAAATATAGTTTAGCCGTAAAAGTGAGAATTTCCGATAAGTATCCTTCTCTTAATAACAACTTCTACACATCTACCATAGACAGAGAATTAGCGAAAAAATATGTCGCTGACAACAAAGAGCGTTTCAGGGAATATTACGATACCTACGGTGTGGGTTACGACATTATTTTCACAGAAGAAGAGGAAACTGATATTTATGTCGAAAAAGAAATCTATTTCCTCAACGGCTCAGACAAAACCATAAACGAAGTTTTAGTTTTTGACAGCGTATCAAATCAGAGTGTTTTGTCACCTGAAAAATTTGCCGTGTTTTCATACGATTTATATACTGAACATTCGGAGGGTGGAAAATTCACGCTATCCATATATTTAGATAACGGATTCAGTTGGGAAACAGAAATATCTATAGAAGACACCAATTTCTTTCAAATAACCGACAGTGACGACGGCGGCTTATATATACTCCCCTTGTCAAGCGTTGACAGCTTTGAGGAAGCGGCAGACTCAGCAGCACAATAACAAAACATCCACCTGTTCCGTTAAAGTTCAGGTGGATGTAACTTTTATAATGCACCGTCAGTCTTGGCTCCCTCCCTGAGGGAGTCCGTAAAATGACCGGCAGGTCACTGAATTGAAGCTGTCGCTTACGCGTACTTAATCATTCTGTAAAGCTCTACAACTATTGTCCACAGTCTTGTGCTCTCCAGTGCGAAAAGGATTTTATCAAAAAGTGAGCAGAGAGTTTTCTCTTCTTCATATACAAGCTTTTCACTGCCGTCATCAATAACGAGAGCCTGTGATATGCAAACACCGCCTTCGCCGTAAAGCTCAGCTCTTACATATTGGAAGTCCTCTGCGCCGTCAATTGTATCAAGGTCAAGAGTAACAGGTGCTGTGCCTATTTCGCTTTCAGCGATAATCTTACCGTTAGCAATCCACTGAATTGAGGAAGCGTTTTCGGCTGTAACTGTTATCTTATGACCCTCTGTTGTGAGGCTGCTGAACATAGGATATGCAAGGCCCTGGTTGCTGACATCTATTTCCTTTGCAGGGCCGATAATATCATTTGCACGGAGAATTCTTGTCACCATAAAGAATGCGCCAGTCTGCATGGTTTCTTTGATATGCTCAACATCGTTTTCTTCCATCATAAACACACTGAATGAGGTGTCTACGGTTCCTCTTACATGGGCGTCTGTGTTGCTGAAGCCTATTACATTTTTGCCGTAGGGAAGAGTGTACATAAGAATGTTATCCCAGAGGATACGGTCATAGGGAGTAGTTGAGTTGGTTTCGTTGAAAACCTCCATACCCAGACATGTGGGGTACTTGAGAAGAAGCTCAGCGAAAAATTCAATGTTTTCAGGGTCGCTGACAGTGGTGATATCCTTATTGCTTTCAAGCCAGTCACCGGGATGGTTGATATGTGACAGGCCGCCGTTCTTTTCTACATAGGCTATAGCCTGTTCAAATCCGTTTTCAGTGCCGCCGAAGCCGTTGCCTTTATCATAAGGCAGGAAGTAACCGTTAACGTGAGCTTTGGTGAGAGTCAGGTTGTTGAGTTCGTTCGCGCCTGTAACGCAGACCATTTTCTTGTTTCTTACAGTACCGTCATAAAGAGGGAATGTACCTGTTGTGATACCTTCATATTCCTCGTCTGTGAGAGGGATAACCTTTTTGCCTGACAGCTTCTGATATGCGTAAAGGAGCTGCTCATCGGGCACTACATTCCAGGGAGTACCCGTAACACCGTGATCGGCATTTGCAAGGAAGTCATAGTCCTGCTCGTAATATTCCTTGACCATAGTGGGCAGGTCTTCGTCTGCATCGCTGTATGTTGTGTGGGAATGAATAGTACCCTTATATGCGCCCCATGCATTTTCGCCTGACCAGATAACATCGGCATAGGGTGAAACTATAGTGTAGGCTTTCTCGTCAGCGGCAGATGCGCCCAGTGTGAAAAATGAGAGAGTGAGCATCAGACAAAGGATAAGGCTGATGAGTTTTTTTGATTTTTTCATATTTTTTCCTCCGAAAATAAATTGTTAAGTATATTTTATTCCTTGAGGAAAGAATTGTCAAGAATAATATTTTTGTGCGGTTAGTGTTTCTGCAACTTCTCGATAAAATCGCAGATTTTATCATATCGAGTTTGCGT
>JAZSPF010000126.1:0-13679 GCA_045537315.1 Acutalibacteraceae bacterium | reverse complement strand
ATTGACCGCGGTGCGGCCCATATCCAATCCACCTTCAACAACACAATCGTTACCATCACTGATTTACAGGGTAACGCCGTGTCATGGGCAAGTGCCGGTGAAATGGGCTTCAGAGGCTCAAGAAAATCCACTCCCTTCGCTGCTCAGACAGCTGCTGAAACAGCTGCCAAGGCTGCAATTGAACACGGTATGAAGACCGTTGAAGTATATGTTAAAGGACCGGGTGCCGGTCGTGAAGCTGCAATCAGAGCTTTACAGACAGCAGGTCTTGATGTAACTCTTATCAAAGACGTTACACCGATTCCTCACAATGGCTGCCGTCCGCCGAAAAGAAGACGCGTATAACGGAGGTACAAACATATGGCAAGATATACAGGTGCGGTATGTAAGATGTGCCGCCGTGAGGGTAAGAAGCTCTATTTAAAGGGTGACAGATGCTATACAGGCAAGTGTGCCATTGAGCGTCGTTCTTATGCTCCCGGCCAGCATGGTCAGAGCCGCAAAAAGAATTCTGATTATGGTCTCCAGCTTCGTGCTAAGCAGCAGGCCAGACGTTATTACGGCATCCAGGAAGGTCAGTTCCACAAGTACTTCCTCATGGCTGAAAAGAAGACAGGCGTTACAGGTCACAACCTTCTTCGCATCTGCGAAAGCCGTCTCGATAACGTAGTTTACACACTCGGCTGGGCTTCTTCACGTGCAGAAGCAAGACAGCTTGTTGTTCACGGACATTTCACAGTTAACGGCAAGAAAGTTGACATCCCCTCATACCTTCTCAAGGTAGGCGATGTTGTTTCAATCAAAGCTAAGAGCCGTGAAAGCGTTAAGATCAAGACAGTTCTTGAAGCAAACGCATCAAGACCCATCCCCGCGTGGCTTGACCTCAACAGTGACAACCTTGAAGCAAAGGTGCTCGCTCTTCCCGAGCGTGATCAGATTTCAACTCCCGTTGAAGAACACCTTATCGTCGAGCTCTATTCTAAGTAATAGACTGAGACAACCAGCGTAAAACACATCCACAAATTTAGAAGGAGGGTTTTGCATGATAGGCATTGAAAAGCCCAGAATCGAAACTGCAGAATTAGCAGCTGACGGTACCTACGGAAAAATAGTCGTTGAACCGTTAGAGCGTGGCTACGGCGTGACATTAGGTAACAGCCTTAGAAGAATTCTTCTCTCGTCACTTCCCGGCTATGCGATCACCAGTGTGAAAATTGATGGCGTACTCCATGAGTTCTCAACAATCCCCGGTGTAAAAGAGGATGTTACAGAGATCATTCTCAACCTCAAGAGTGTCATTCTTAAAATCCACGGTGAAGGACCCAAAACAGTGTACATTGATGCAAGCGGCGAAGGCGAAGTTTTAGCCGGTGACATCAAGTGCGATTCAGAAGTTGAAATCATCAACGCAGACCATCACATCTGCACACTCGATAAAGACGCTCATATCAACATGGAACTCACTGTTGCTAAGGGTCGTGGATATGTATCAGCAGAGCAGAATAAAAAGCTCATGCAGCCTGTAATCGGTGTAATTGCAATCGACTCAATTTACACGCCGATTCTCAAGGCAAATTATACAATTGACGACATTCGTGTTGGTCAGGACATTGGTTTTGACAAGCTCACACTTGAAGTGTGGACGAATGGTACAATATCAGCTACAGAAGCTGTTTCACTCGGCGCCAAGTTTCTCAACGAGCATCTCGCTCTGTTCGGCGACCTCTCAGGTGAGGCATACGATACAGAGATAATGGTCGATAAGGGTGAAGACACCAAGACAAAAGTTCTTGAGATGACTATTGAGGAACTTGACTTGTCAGTACGCTCATTCAACTGTCTCAAGCGTGCAGGCATCAACACTGTAGAAGATCTTATCAATAAGACAGAAGAAGAGATGATGAAGGTTCGTAACCTTGGCAAGAAGTCTCTTGATGAAGTTATCAACAAGCTTCATTCATTCGGTCTTGATCTTCGCAGTGAAGACGAATAAAACAAATTCTATTTAACGGTAAAGGAGTGATTTCTAATGGCAGGCACCAGAAAACTCGGTAGACCTACAGATCACAGAAACGCTATGCTCAGAGGTATGGTTACTTACCTTCTTGAGAAGGGTAGCATTGAAACCACCGTTACAAGGGCAAAGGAAGTTCGCTCAATGACTGAGAAGATGATTACTCTCGGCAAGGAAGCAACACTTCACAACAAGCGTCAGGCTCTTGCATACATCACAAAGGAAGATGTTGTTAAGAAGCTCTTCGACGAAATCGGCCCCAAGTATAAGGACGTAAACGGCGGTTACTGCCGTATTATCAAAACAGGTCCCCGTCGTGGCGATGCTGCTGAAATGTGCATCATCGAACTTGTTTGATAGTACACTATAGCAAAACGAAGCCTCTCGGTTAATCCGAGGGGCTTTTTTCGTGTAAGCGGTGAAGGCGAGCTTGCGGCGGCTCCATCAAAATCGCAGGCGATTTTGGGCGGCGATGCCGCCTGCCACATTAGTGGCAAATGGAGCCGCCCAACCGCAAACTGACCTCTTGCTTTATTTCCGTCTCTGTGCTAAAATAAGACCATAACAAACAGGAGGAATTTTATTTATGTTTGGTGATTTACAAATTCGTGTGGCAAAGTGGTTTACTTGCCTGTTTTCAGTTATTTATCTGTGTCTTGTGGTCTATCCCTTTGGTGCAGAACTGCCCGAGAGAAAGTGCGCACCCCAGTTTAACGGTACCTTTTTGCAGTCGTGGCTCAGCAGCAGCTGGGATGAAGAACGCTGGGCAGAAGAAGTTGAAACAATGGAAAAAGACGGCGTAAAATATCTCGTTTTGCAGGACCTTGCCAACAAAGACACTGAAGGCAATTGGAGAATATATTTCAATTCATCACTTGATGCCTTTGCTGATGCCGATTTTGGCGGCGATGTTTTAGGTGCTGCACTTGAAGCCGTAAAGGGTAGTGATATTCAGGTTTTTGTGGGCCTTACAGCCTTTGACAATTTATGGTCAGGCGGAACCCTCACAAAGGAATATGGCGAAGTATGCGCCGTTACGGCGGATATGATGGAAGAAATCTACAATACATACTATACCGGCAACGAGGCTAATTTCTATGCATGGTACTTTACTCTGGAATTCAGCAACAATGTGCTTATGCAGCTGAGCACCAATAACATTATCAAGGGACTCAATGTTGTGCTGGATAGAGCTACTGAGGTTGACCCTGCAATTCCTCTTATGATGAGTCCTTTTACATCAAATTATCTTGCACTTGGCAAGGGTGCAGCAACGGTGCAGTGGCTCAGGATTTTCGGCAAGGCACATTGGCGTGACGGCGACATTATTGCACCTCAGGATGCAGTGGGTGCTGCATGGATTGAAGAGGATGACCTTGAAGATATATGGCAGATGTACCATTTTGCAATTTGTGAAAGTGAAGCAGACCTGAGGCTCTGGGCAAACTGTGAAAACTTCACTTCGGCAATTGCACCGTCTTTCGGTGAAGGCATTATCAATCCGCCTGCCACTGAAAATGTTGTTTATGTACCTGTGACACTTGACAGATTTACCCGTCAGATGGATATTGCCTCACGCTTCTGTGAGAATATTATAACTTTCTCATACACACATTATTACAGTGAAAATCAGGCAAGTCCTGCCTTTATAGAAACCTACCGTGATTATGTTGCAGGCGGATATGTACTCGAAAACGAAGCACCTGTAATGGGCGAATTCACAAAGACTCAGGGCGATACAGGTGTTGAACTGAGCTGGTCTCAGGCCGACGATAATATCGGCATATCACACTACCGCATTGAAAAGAACGGCAAATTCCTCTGGCGCGCCGAAACCTTTGACGGTTATCACAGAGTGAGTTACACAGACGAAAGCGGCACACTTAATGATGTTTACACAATTGTTGCATATGATGCCGCAGGCAATGCATCACAGACCGTGACAGCAAAATAATCAGCGCGTTTTTGATTCTTTTTCCGCGCTAGGAAAAAGAATGCCCCGCGGCGAGCGAAAATGAAATGCAGAGAAAAAACAACTTCTCTGCATTTTTTATGTTGTTTGACACAAAAAGTCCATAATAGTCAGTTATCATATGATTGCAAGGAGGGGATACCCTATGTACAAGGTTTTAATTGCAGACGATGAAATAAAAATCAGAGAAACCCTCAGGGACTATCTTACGGCAAAGGGATTTGAGGTCACTTTGGCAAAAGACGGTCAGGCGGCAGTGTACTCGGCCGAAAAGGAAAGCTTTGATTTAATAATATTAGATGTGCTTATGCCAAACAAAGACGGGCTCGAAGCCTGCAAGGATATAAGGGAGTTTACGGATATACCTATACTTTTCCTTTCTGCTCTGGGTCAGGAAGAAAACCTTTTAAGCGGTTATAAATCCGGCGGTGATGATTATATAGTCAAGCCTTTCCCTCTCTCTGTGCTTAGTGAAAAAATCACTGCAATGATAAAACGCTATAAGGGGCTTAATGCCGATAACACCATATGCGAATCGGGAGTGACTCTTAACTTAAAAACAATGCAGGCTTTCTGCGGCGGCAGAGAAATAAAGCTTCCCCTCAAGGATTTCAATTTACTGCTGCTTCTTATGCAGAATAAGGGCACGGTTCTCAGCAGAGACATTATCCTGAGCAAAATTTGGGGTTGGGATTTTGACGGTGATAACAGAACAGTTGACACCCATATAAAGCGCATAAGAAAAGCTCTCGGTGATAAGGCGGGGGTTATAGGTACCGTTGTTGGGGTAGGCTACTCTTTTAAAAAGGAGGAGTGAAGATGACAAAGAAGAAAATGAAGAAAACTATAATTGTCGGAATACTGATGTTTTATATTATGTCTTGCGCTCTTATATTGTTTGTTTTAGAGGATAATCAAGAGGATAAATTCAGAAGAACTTTGAGCGATATTATAAGCAGTGAGTATGTAGGAAGTATGGCGAGTCATTTTGACGATATAGAAATAGACAGCAAAGAAAAATCTGATGAAGTTGCATATATGTTTATGCACTATTATGCCAACAGCATCTGGAAATATGTATACACTTATAACCGACCTTTTTCTTTGGCTATTCAAGACAGAGAGGGTAATATTACATATCTTCACGACAACTTTTTTTATTGGCCGTTAGGTGACGATGTGAGTGTAGGCCTTGATGAATATCTCACTGACGAAATAAGAAAAGAACTTAAAACTGCGGAAAAAGGCAAATACAATGCCTTGGTTGAAGAACTACGACTCTATTTTGACGGTGAAAAATATATCCCTGTTGAAGTGAAGTTCAGAGCACAGGCCGATCTTTACGAAGATAAAAGAATTACTGTTAAATTCACAGATTATGAGCCTAATAAAATAATAGAAAATAATCCCTATGCTATGGGAACATGTTTATTTGAGCTTGAAACCAAGTTTTATAACAGACCTTATTATCCCAAGCTTAAAGAAGATATAAACAGCGAATATGAAAGACTTAAAGATGCAATCGATCAACATTTCGGAGCTGAGTTCGGCGCCCCCGGATTCGGTGGTAGCCCGGGTGATTGGGTAGGTACCTTTAACCTTGCAATAGGCGACGGATACAGAATGTATTTTGCCTTCAGATACAATTCCTATCTCGTTACATTCTTTTCAGAGGAATATCAGAGCGTACTGATTACTCTCGCTATCCTCTTCGCTGTTGCAGGACTTATCTTCTATATTATGTGCATGAAAGTCATAACCAAAAGCGAAAAACTTGACGAAGCCAAAAGCACCTTTATTTCAGCGGCATCTCACGAGCTGAAAACACCTCTTGCCGTAATACAGAACCAGTGTGAATGCATAATGGAAAATATTGCTCCCGAAAAAAATGAAGAATATCTCAGATCCGTTTATGAAGAGGCACTGCGAATGGATAGCATAGTCACATCGCTTCTGAGTTACAACAAGCTCCAACAGACAACAGATATAGAAAAAGAAAATTGCAACCTCAGTGAGCTTTTAAGGCAAGAGGTGAAGGCATACCGCAACTTTGCCGAAAACTCAGGTGTCACAATCGAAGAAAACATAGCTGACGGTATTTATGCAAACTGCAATCCGCAGCTTATGAAAATGGCAATAGGCAACTATATCTCAAACGCAGTTAAATACTCAGTTGCCGACAAAGGGGTACAGGTAAATCTTTTCAAAAACAAGAGTGGATTTACATTATCTGTTATCAACCCCGCCGATAAGGAAAGTGTTGATATGGCAAAAGAGGCTTGGAGTGAATTTTCAAGGGGTGACAAATCCCGTCAGCGCAGCGGCACAAGCATCGGAATGGGACTTGCTATATGTAAAAAGATATTTGAACTGCACTCATTCAGAGGCTACTGTAGATATAACGAGGGCAAGGTCAGCTTTGTGATAATCGGGTAGTATGCGGGCGGCTCCACAGCCGTACGCAGTACGGCGTGTGGCGACCCCGAAAGGGGATCGCCTTAAATCGCTTCGCGATTTAGTGGAGCCGCCGCCCACCTTTACCGCAGACCTCCCCGCGTACAAAAAACGAAAAATCATAAATGAGCAAATTATATGAAAATCGAAGAAAAACAGCGAAAAACAAAGCAATTAAAATGTAAATTAAAAAAGTTTCAAAAAGTGCTTGACATTATTCGGGTCTTGTGGTAATATATCCGAGCATTAAAAATAATTTATTGGAGGAAAAAGTTATGTCAACTTACATGCCCAAGGCCGGCGACATCACACGTCAGTGGCACATCATTGACGCTGAAGGCAAGCATCTCGGCCATGTAGCTGCTAAGGCTGCTGAGCTCCTCAGAGGCAAGCACAAGGCTACATTCACACCCCACGCAGACTGCGGCGATCACGTTATCATCATCAACGCTGATAAGATCGTTCTCACAGGTAAGAAGCTCGATCAGAAAATGTACTATCATCACACAGGCTATATCGGTAACATGAAGAAGGTTAAGTATTCAACCCTCATGAGAACAAAGCCTGAATTCATCATGACAAAGGCTGTTAAGGGTATGATCCCCGACACAGTTATCGGTCGCACAGCAATGACAAGACTTCGCGTATATGCAGGTGCTGAACATCCTCATGCAGGTCAGGCTCCTGTTGCAGTTGAACTTTAATAGAAAGGGAGGAATAGAATAATGTACGAAACAACACCGTTTTTCTATGGTACAGGCCGTAGAAAGAAGTCAGTAGCAAGAGTACGTGTATATGCAGGTACAGGTAAAATCACAATCAACGACAGAGATATCGACGATTATTTCGGTCTTGAAACACTTAAGCTCATCGTTCGTCAGCCTCTCAATCTTACAGGTACAACTGAGAAGTTTGACATCGTTTGCCGCGTTTCAGGCGGTGGCGTAACAGGCCAGGCAGGTGCTATCCGTCACGGTCTTTCAAGAGCTCTTCTTCAGTATGACGAAGAACTCCGTGGTGCACTTAAGAAGGCAGGATTCCTTACTCGTGACCCCAGAATGAAGGAAAGAAAGAAGTACGGTCTCAAAGGCGCTCGTCGTGCACCCCAGTTCTCAAAGAGATAATTTATCCCGAATGGGATTTTATCAGACTCCTCTGCAGCAGCAGGGGAGTTGCTTTGTTTGTACGCGGGAAAGACCAGGCATATATATCAAAAACTAACCCGCTTCGTAAACTGCTGACGCAGGTGGTGAGAGATTTATTAAAAAGGGATAGGGTTGCTAATTTGAGTGTCATCTATAATAATATCGGATTGATCCGCTTCGTAGTCAGCAGTTGAAGGCGGACTGAGGCTATATCTTAAAAATATGACTACCGTAATCAAAAAAGAGCGCTTTGCTTACTTTGTCGCTCGGGACAAAGTAAGTGCCCCAGCGGCATGAGCGTGGAAAGATTAACTGTTATATCCAAAATAAATTATATAAACTATCAAAAAAGACAGCAGGTTTTAATCTGCTGTCTTAATGCAATTTTAGGGTGCCGTCACAGTGAAATAAGCATAAGCTGTCTGCATTTTGTTGTCGCTTCGCTTGCCTTCGAGACGGAAGGTGATAACTACCCTGTATTCGCCCTCGGGGATTGTTTTGCCCATATCCATGCCCTCAAAGCTGACAGTTTCTTTAAAGGTGCTGAAAACGGAATATGTAGAATAGTCATCGGTAAACTCCGTGTATGCACCGGCTGTTACCCACTCACCGTTTTTCAGTTTTTCAATGCTTCTCACTCTCGGGTCACCGACGCTGTTGAAGGTTTTGTTTTCTGCCATAACTGTAATTTTGGTGGTTTCGGTTGTTACGTTTTCCACTACATAAGGCTGAAAGTTTGCAGGGTTGCCTATGATAAGCAGTGACATTATCACCGATACAGCAGACAAAAAGTAACCGAGAATGGCTTTTAATGGGTTGAAATTAACTGTTGATGATGACATAATGTTTCCTCCTTTCCTTGATATTGTTTTCTGACAGGTACCATTGTCTGATTTCATAATAACATAAATTATATCTTTTGTCAATACATATTTTGTAACGCAAAATATAAAGTTTTGCAAATTACCTTTGACTTGTGAAGTGTTATGTGATACAATATAGAAAAATAGGTGAAAGGATTGATAGAGCTTTGCTTAACACAGAAAGCTTCAAACGCGGTACTGTTGACTTGGTGGTTCTCAGCGTGCTGACAGAAAAAGACATGTACGGCTATGAGATAGTCAAGACCGTCAAGGAAAAAAGCGGCGGAAATTATGAGATACCTTTGGGCACACTCTATCCCGTGCTTTACCGATTTATAGAAAACGGATATCTTTCAGACCGTGATGAAATAGTAAACAAGCGACTTCGCAAATATTATCACCTTGAAGAAAAAGGGAAAGACTTTTTTAAGGAGCTTCTGCAGGAATACAGAAAAATATCTGCAGGTGTAAATCTCATAACAGAGGCGGTGAATGAGGGTGAATAAAAAAGAACTGAAAGAATATTACAACGAAATTGAAAAAATGTTAGTCTGTGACCGTAAGCAGAAGACTGCCTTTATGGCAGAGCTAAAAGCTGATATTGAGGAATACATCGCTGCACAGGGAGAAACTGATATAAACAATATCAGAGCAGAATTCGGAACTCCCGAAACCATAGCTGAAAGTTTTCTGCATAGCAGTGATGCAAGGGTTATCAGAAAGAAACTCGATATAAAGAAATTTATTTTTATTGTTGTTATAACGGCCTTGGTCATATATCTTGCCTTTGTTATTATCAGCCTTATAGATGTTCACACTGAGGCTCACGGATATATGGAAGAGGGCATAATGATGATAAACACTCTTAAAGGCGGTGGCATATTATGAAAAAGCTGACTGCATTTATTTTGTGTTGTCTTTTAGTTTTAACAACTTTTACTCCTGCAGTGATGGCGGTGTCGGTGGAATCGGATATAGAAAAGTTTGACGATGGGTCATATATGACTTTTACCTATGAAAAGCCCGGCTCGTCAGATTTGCCCGAGGATGAAATTCAGGACTCTGAAGAAGCATCACCGACAGCGATAACAAAAATTCTCCGTTGGCTGAAAAATATATTCAGTATAATTTTTGCAAAACAGTCCACGGTCACAAAAACTAAATATTGCAACTATTTCGATAAAGAAGGCAATCTTTTATGGTCGGTGTATCT
This sequence comes from Acutalibacteraceae bacterium, assembly GCA_045537315.1. GTDB lineage: Bacteria > Bacillota > Clostridia > Oscillospirales > Acutalibacteraceae > UBA6857. Next base: position 4,018 of record JAZSPF010000126.1, on the reverse strand, counting down.
TGTGGGCAAATTTACATATAACCACAGAAAAGCTGTCTGTGTGAGCAGTGAGATTAGTTATGATGTTAAAGACACAGATTGGAAGCTTTTGTCTTCGTCAAGCACGGAGAAGGAAAACACGGCTGTGGGCAATTTTGTGGTCAAGCAGTATAAACTGGGAGTACCCCTTAAAGAAATTGAAGGCACCCTCACACTGACCTGCGACAAAAACGGTAATGTAACAGCATAACAAAAATATCCACCTGTTCCGATGGTTCAGGTGGATATGATTTTTGATGAAATGCCTGACGACATGAAATGACTTATAAGTCATAAAATGGCTGATGCCATGAAAAGAAGCTGACGCTTCATTGTTTTGGCGGGTAGGGACTACCCGTTTGCAGTGGCTTTATCGCAACTCTGCGTTCTGCGTTCTGCACTCTGCACTTATTTTGCTAATTCGTATGTATCCTGAGCGATGAGGAGCTCTTCGTCTGTGGGAAGAACAAGAAGCTTGAGTGCGCTGTCGTCAGTTGAAATTTCAATTTCCTTGCCGCGAACTGAGTTAGCTTCTTCGCAAATCTTTGTGCCGAGGAAAGCAAGCTTTTCAGCAACTCTTGTGCGGTAGTGGGGGTTATTTTCACCGATACCGCCTGTGAATACAACAGCATCTACGCCGCCCATTGCAGCAGCAAAACCGCCGATATATTTAACGAGCTGATGGCAAAGCATTGATTCAACAAGCTGAGCTCTCTTGTCACCGTCTCTTGAACGGCCTTCAATAGTTCTGTTGTCGCTTGTTGCAGTGCCTTCGATTTCGTTATAGTTCTCGTCGTACTCTGCTGTGAGACCGAGCATACCTGACTTCTTGTTGAGGATGTTGTCAACTTCCTTAGCTGTGAGACCTTCCTTTTCGCAAAGAACAGCGATAATTGCAGGGTCGATTGAGCCTGAACGGGTACCCATCATAATGCCCTCAAGAGGAGTGAGACCCATTGTTGTGTCGAAGCACTTGCCGCCCTTAACTGCTGAAATTGATGAACCGTTACCAAGGTGGCAGGTTACAACCTTAAGCTCGTCTGCGTTATACTTGCCGGGGTACTTCTTCATAAGGAAGTCAGTTGCACGCGCTGAAACATATCTGTGGCTTGTGCCGTGGAAGCCGTACTTTCTGATGCCGTGCTTGAGATAATATTTGTAGGGGAGTGCATACATATATGCATAGTCGGGGATAGTTGCATGGAAAGCTGTGTCAAACACTGCAACCTGAGGAATGCCTGCCATAATCTTTTCGCAAACCTCAATACCTGTAAGGTTAGCAGGGTTGTGAAGAGGGCCAAGGGGTATGCATCTTCTTACTGCAGCCTTAACATCTTCTGTTACAAGTACACTGCCGCTGAACTCTTCACCGCCGTGAAGTACTCTGTGACCGACTGCATTGATGTCAGCCATTGACTCAAGAATACCGATTTCCTTATCGGTGAGAGTGTCAAGAAGAATGGAGATAGCGTCGTTGTGGTCTTTTGCTTCAACGGGCTTCTTGTCGAAAACCTTAACTTCTTCGCCGTCTTTATCTACCTTGTGTGTGAATGTGCTGGCTGTGCCTATCTGCTCGAAGATACCTTTAGCAATAACCTTTGCTTCAGGCATATCGAACACCTGATACTTAAGTGATGAGCTGCCTGCGTTGATGATTAACTCTTTGAAACTCATTGTTAACACCTCTTATTTTTTTATTGTATTACTGCTTTTTACGGCAGTGCAAAAAATTACATTTTATTATAGCACAGTTTTTTCAGTTTTTCCATATATTTATAAATTTTCTTTGTTATTTTATTATGTTTTTCTGAGGAAAAATAAAGATAAAAATATGTTGATGTGTTGGAGCAAAGAACTTTTTGTGGAAGTTTAACAGTTTATTTGGTCAGGGGTTGGTTAAAAAGCTATATCAAAAGTAAATAGCAACAAAAAGTTCAAGATTTCTTTGGTTAGTTTGGATATTGAAAAAGGAAGATTAAAGTGATAGAATATACAAGCATTCAGGAAACGAAGTAACGAGCATAATTTGATGCTTTTAAAATGAGAAAATATATTAAAGGGAAGACCGCAATCGCAGGTCTTCCTTTTAACTTTATGTGGGAGTATTGGCAACTTTTTGTGCTTTAGAGCGTTAAATTTTCTTATACTTATTGATTTTTGACAAAAATAATGTATAATTAAGTTTATTAAATAATTACTTTTGTTTAATAAAAAAAACAAAACGGAGGAAATTAAAATGCAAAAATCAAAGAAAAGCATAGCAAAAATAATTCTTGCTATTATGGTTATTTTTGCTCTCGCAGTTCCCATGTCAGGCATTGCATTTGCCGCTGAAGACGGTGTTGCCTCAATGGAAATTGCTCCTGACGATCTTACTGCTCCTGCAGCTCCCGGCGAAGGGCCCCTTGTTGAAGGCGAAATGCCTGCAGTGGACGAAATGCCTGCAGTTGATGCAGAAGCTCCCGAAGAGGAAGCTGAAGAAGAAACCAATAAGTATGCAAACACCTTCTGGGCACTTGTACCGCCCATTATCGCTATCGGTCTTGCACTTATCACCAAGGAAGTTTATTCATCACTTCTTATCGGTATCATTTTCGGTGCACTTCTTTCATCATCATTTAACTTTACAGTTGCCATTGACAACCTTGTGAACGAAGGTTTTATCGGTGCAGTTTCAGGCACAGCAGGTATTTTCGTATTCCTTGTATTGCTTGGCATCGTTGTTGCACTTGTTAACAAGTGTGGCGGCTCCTATGCTTTCGGTCAGTGGGCTCAGAAGCACGTTAAGTCAAAGGTTGGTGCAATGCTCGCTACATTCGCGCTTGGCTGCCTTATCTTCATCGACGACTACTTCAACTGTCTTACAGTCGGCTCAGTTATGCGCCCCGTAACAGATGCAAAGGGTATTTCAAGAGCAAAGCTTGCTTACATAATTGACGCAACTGCTGCTCCTATCTGTATGATAGCTCCCATTTCATCATGGGCTGCTGCAGTTTCAGACTTTGCAAGCGGCACAGGTCTCAACGGCTATGAGCTTTTTGTTAAGGCTATTCCCTACAACTTCTATTCACTTCTCACAATCGGCTTTGTTGTTATCAGCACAGTTATGAAGGTTGACTTCGGCTCAATGAAGCTCCACGAAGCTAACGCTGCAAAGGGTGACCTTTACACAACCGGTGACAGAGTAGATAACGTTGAAGATGAACCTAATGCAAAGGGTAAACTTATTGATCTTGCACTTCCCATCGTAATTCTTATCATTGCTTGCGTTCTCGGTCTTCTCCATGTTGGCGGCTACTTTGCCGGCGGCGTTACTCTCCAGGACGCGTTCGCAAACACAGACGCAACCGTAGGTCTTCCCTTAGGTGCATTTATAGCAACAGTTCTCATTGTTATTTATCTTGTTGCAAGACGCGTTATCGGTTTCAAGGAAGCAATGGAATGCGTACCCAAGGGCTTTATCGCAATGGTACCTGCAATCCTTATTCTTACATTCGCAACAGCTCTTAAGAACATGACTGGTCTTCTCGGTGCAGACACCTATGTGCACGACCTTATGGAAGGTGCAGCTGAGGGTCTTCAGAGCTTCCTGCCTGCAATCATCTTTATTGTTGCTTGTCTGCTTGCTTTTGCAACAGGCACATCATGGGGTACCTTCGGTATTCTTATCCCCATCGTTGCAGCAATCTTTGAACCCACAGACGAGCTTCTTTACATCGGTATGTCAGCTTGCCTTGCAGGTGCAGTTTGCGGCGACCACTGCTCACCCATTTCAGATACCACAATCATGGCTTCAGCCGGTGCACAGTGCAACCACATCAACCATGTTAACACTCAGCTTCCCTATGCAATCTTTGTTGCGGCTATCTCATTTGTCGGCTTCATAATTGCCGGTTTTGTGCAGAACGTTTATATTGTTCTTCCGCTGATGTTTGTTATCCTCATCCTTGCACTGCTTCTTATCAAATTTTTCGGCAAGAAAAAGGCATAATGCTATACT
>JAZSPF010000031.1:0-2192 GCA_045537315.1 Acutalibacteraceae bacterium | reverse complement strand
AGCATCTGTCAACTCAGAAGCTTGAAGTCTTAAATTAAAGGCAGGTCACCACCAAATCGGCAATGACCTGCTGAACTGTTATAATTGTTAGAGTTGTTATTTAATTACAACTATCTCTGCGGGAGAAATCTTACTTATCAGTGAGAAGTAACCTGCGACCGCAATTCTGCATTTATTTGGCTTCCAGCTCCACCTTTGCGATAAACAAATCGCCCACAATGTCAATGTCGAGCTTGCCGTTCTGAAGAAGGCAGAGGTTTTCAGCAATACTCAGACCGAGGCCGTTGCCTTCGGTTGTTCTTGAAGCATCACCTCTGACGAAACGCTGTTTAAGCTCCTCGGGAGAAATATTAAGAGGTGCGGCTGAAATGTTTTTAAGGGTGATTATGCCCTTGCCGTCTTTGCTTTCTGCAGAGATATAAACTCTTGTTGATGCCATTGCGTACTTTCTGACATTTACTATCAGGTTTTCGAGTACCCTGTAAAGAAGCTTGCTGTCCGCTCTGACTATTATGTCGTTTTCGGGAATATCGCAGACAATGCTGAGCTGTTTTTTGTCAAAGGCATCGCTGTGTTCGCCGATAATCTGTGCCAGCATTTCTTTAAGACTCACATCTATGAGGCTCACATCTATGTTACCCGTTGCCGCCTTTGAGGCTTCAACCAAATCGGAAATGAGATATTTGAGTCTGTCGCTTTTCTCGCCCAGTACCTCAAGATAAGACAGTGCAGTTTCATTCTCAATGTCGCAGTGCTTGAGAAGCTCAACATAGTTGATGATGCTTGTCAGGGGAGTTTTCAGGTCATGGGAAATGTTTGTGATAAGCTCCGTCTTCGTGGTTTCCTGTCTGACGGCTTCCTCAACGGCAATTCTTATGCCGTCGCCGAGACTTTCCAAATCTTCTGCGGCAGGAATGAGATAATCGGGAACGGCGGCGCGGTTAATATAGGTGTCAAGGTTGCCTTTGCGGTACGCGCTGAGAACTTCCAGCAATCTGTCAACACCGCCCACGAATTTGAGTCCGCGAAGGATGGCGAAAACATCTGAGAAAAATGCCGGTGCACTGAAAACAAACAGAAGAAGCAATTCACCTATATGGTCTACTCCGCCCCACGCCTGAAGGAAAAGCAGACATATAATTCCGCAAACAAGATTGATGCCTATGAGTATTTCTGTTTTCACAAGAACTATTTTTTTGATATTCTTTGTGTAGTAAAGCTTTTCTTTTATATCCTTACACAGCCTGATAAGAGCTTTACCGGGCATAAGAATAAGTGAAAAAATCTTTTTAAGCATTTTTATTATAAATTTCACAGGCTTTTTAATAAGCCACACAATAAACAGACTCTTTATAAATCTCTTCGCCTTTATCATTTTGGCAAGGCTCAGGATAAACTCCATAAGTATGCCTGCGGCAATTGCCACTAAAACCGGCAGACAGCCAAGGCAGAACTGCGAAAAAGAATAGCTCATGTGGTGATATTCGTCTAAGATTAAAATTGCAAGCATGCCTGCAAGGAAAATGAGTCCGCCGCTTATAAGGAGTTTAATCTCAATGAAGATTTTATCTGTGGGCAGAAGGTAAACGGTGTCGTCTTCGCTCTTTCGTCTGCCGCTGAGTATCAAAAGCAGAATGAGTGCCGCAAGATAAAAACCTATGCCTAAAACCACATTTATTATTGCTGAGCGTGAAAAGGAGCCTGCATTCATAAGATTTGTTTTCATCTGTGCAAGACTTTCACCGTAAAAAACAGCATCACTGTTAAAGTAGACTATAAGGTCAGCACCGTTTACACCTGCAGACCTGTTATAGTCAGCGACCTGTGTTACCTTATAGGTTGTGGCATCCATTGTCTCGGGCATAGTTGTGGGAACCACCGTATGAATCTCATGGACTGAGGTAGGTCTGTGCTCAATTCTTATATAGTTATAGTATCCCATGTAATTATCTGCGTATGGTATTTCACAAAAATATACTGATCCTTTATTGGAAACGTATTCACCGCCTGAGCCTGTGAGATAAAATTCATAGTGCGATATTGGTGTTTGCTGCTCTGTGTAATTTTTCACATTAGTGATAACGGTTCCGTCATCTTCAGTAACAATATAGTTTATGTTTTTATAGCTTGTGTTGAAAGCATCTTCTTTTCTGGCAGCTATATATTCCTCATAGGTGCCGATAAAGCCGAGC
>JAZSPF010000198.1:0-14406 GCA_045537315.1 Acutalibacteraceae bacterium | reverse complement strand
ATTGGCGATAAGCGCCGTAACGGAACTGAATATGATTTTGCATCGTGGGAGATTGGTCACTGCGAAGAATATGATGTGCTAACAGAAAATCAGATGCATAAAACGATTGCGCCGCTTATAGACAAGATTGATCGTTTGAATAAAATTAGAAGCAAATTCAATGTTGTTTTTACTTTAGAAATTGTTCCGACTGTATATGCAGATAATGCAAGTCCGTGTCTTGCTCCTTCTTTACAGGTAATTGATTTTTGTCACGCAACAAGAACAGAAATTGACATTGATTTGTATGTGATGGAGCAAGAGTAATTACACTACTTTTGGTCGTTTTTACCCCCACTCGTACGCCTTTTGGTCGCTCTTTTTTCAATGATGTTTGCCTTCGGCAAATGATGTTGGCTGTGCCAATGATGCCGCTTGCGCTAATGATGTCGGCTTCGCCTAATGTTATGGCAAACATCATTATGCAAAGCATAACATCATATCGTCGCAAGGCGATTCATCATTTAAAACTATGTATCATAAAATATACAAAGTGAGGAACCACCATGACTTGGGATTTTATGTTCTTTTTTAACAGTGCACTGCTCGGTGCAGGTCTTGCAATGGATGCTTTTTCCGTGTCACTTGCCAACGGTCTGAATGAACCGCAAATGAAAAAAGGAAGGCTGCTTTCAATGGCAGGGGTTTTCGCCTTTTTCCAGTTTATGATGCCTATGATTGGCTGGGTCTGTGTACATAATCTTGCAAAATACTTCTCGGCTTTTGAGAAGTTCATTCCTTGGATTGCCCTTATTCTGCTTTGCTTTATCGGTGGCAAAATGCTTATTGAGGGCATAAAGAATAAAGACTGCAAGGGTGAGGAATGTCAGCAAACCCGTGTAGCCTTCGGTGCACTTATGCTTCAGGGCGTTGCCACATCAATAGATGCGCTTTCCGTTGGCTTCACCATTGCGGAATATGGTGCACTCCACGCTTTTGTCAGCTGTCTTGTCATTGCCGTTGTTACATTCACTATATGTACGCTCGGACTTTTCATCGGCAAAAAGTTCGGCACAAAGCTTGCAGGCAAGGCAGGCATTTTAGGCGGCGCAATACTTATATTCATCGGTATTGAGATATTTGTGACTAACGTATTTTAATATGTTTCAATTCAAATCAGAATAAAAACGCATCCACCTGAACTTTGGAACAGGTGGATGTTTTCATATTAAGTCCGGATTAAATCGGCGGGAAGCGGATTGCTTTTATATGGTAACTCACCCGCGAACCATAACTCAAATTTTTTCATACAGCTCGCCTTTGGCGTTTTTCTTGTGCGCCTGCTTTGAAGCAGTTTCATCATAGAGATATTTACCAAGGTCAATGCGAAGTATCTTTCTGCCGCTGTGACGCTTGCTTTCGGGGATAGTCTTCATATAATTTTCGCCGTAGAAGTGCTTGAGATAGTCGTCATAATACTCAGGTACGGGAAGCTTCACACCCTCAAATTCCATTTCTGTGAGGTTGTAGAACCACTTTGCAGGGAATGCACCCTTGTGAAGGCTCAGACCCTCACCGTCAATGAGGAAGACACAGTTTTCTTTTTTGCTGTAACGGCGCAGTGTCTTGTCAAGCATTGTGTGATAAAGGTTAAAGGGTACCATTCTGACAAAGGGAAGCACAAGCTTCATAAGTCTGTAGTGAGGTCCGGGAACCGCCTTATTCTGCCAACGAAGGTTTATGAGTCGTCTGAGATTCTGCACAGTGAAGGCGTGAATCTGTCTGCCGATTGTGGTGCCTGCTGTTTTATCGTAAACATAGACATTGATAAACAGACCCAGGTCAACAGTTTTATGATTTTCTGACACGGCAGTGAAAAAGCCTGTATCGTTAAGGCGGATTTTATCGTGTACGAAATGGGATGCACTACCCTTTTCATAGCTCTGATACTTAAGCTTATCCGAAAGCTCTTTGGGGCAGACCGCCTTGAATTTTTCATAGTCCTCACGGAACATGCCGATGTCAATTGTGTCCTCCCAAGGGATGTAGCCGCCGTATTTCACGGCACCTAAAAGTGAGCCGCCAACGAGGAAGTATCTGATATTGTTGTTGCGGCAGATGCGGTCAACATCGGCTATTATTTCAAGCTGAAGCTGACGGATTTTTTTCAGCTTACCCTGATAAAGAGTCTGGCTGATTTTATCGTCGCCGCTGCTTTCAAGCTCAGCATAAACCGTTCTTGCAAGAGCCTCATCAAGAGGTGTCACCTCAGTCCAGCCGATATCTCTGAGCTTAAGATTGCCGAGGCGCTCATAAAGCTTTTCTTGCGGCAGCTTCTCCATATCGTCAATAAGTTTAACTGCAGGATTTCTTTCAGCGAATGCCTCATAAAGCAGTGTTTTGATATCGTGTAGAGTAAAGTTATAGTTTGATGCGTTGTAAATATTACCTACCCTGCCCTTGAGAGCTGCACAGTGAACAGCCGTAACAGCCTGACGGATATAGCAGGCTGAGTAATTGACAGCACTGTCGCTTCTACGGAAGGTGATTGAGTTGTTTTCTCTGAGCTCTTTCAGTACCCTGCCGATACCCAGCTTTGAGGTATCCTCAACAAAGGGACCGAAAATATTGTCAAAACGCACCACATTAAGAGAATTCTTGGTGTATGAGAAGGATTTTCTGCATACATCCTCAAGCTCAAGAAGTATTCTGCCCTGGCGGAAGTTCTTTTCATAAAGCACGAGGGACTCGACTTCACGCTCCGATATAGCGGCAACTCCGCCGTCAAAGGGTTTTGAGAAATTGAAAATGGGAATAAGAACAAAACTGCCGTTTGAGTTTCTTGACAGTGCAAGCCACTTGCGAAGATTCTTTTTCTTTTCTCTTACAAACTCGTCATCAGCGTATTCGGGAAGCTGAATATTTGCCAGGTAGAAATAAACCTTCTTGGCGTTTGGTTTGCTCATACTATAATACTTGTCAAGGCTTTCATAGACATTGAACAGACCGTTACCGTCAAATTCTTCGCTTATCTGGTCATAAAGCTTTTTATTACGGCACTTGCCTTCAAGTATGACATTGACACTGCCCTCACCCTGCGCCTTGTTGCGGAACATATAATAGCCTGCAAGGTAGGCGGCAAGACTGTGCTCATCACCTATAATGTTTATCTCACATTTATTAAGAGCACCGTGCTTCATATTGCCCATGAGGATTTCTTTATCAATAAGTGATATTTCGTCAAGGAAGTTTTCATCCATACCCTCATCTGTGTTTTCATAGACAAGCTTTTCAAAAAGCTCACCGTTCAGGTCAACCTCACGAACACCCATATTTTCAGTGCTGTCATAGAGGTACTTGCCGAGGTCAAGTCTTGCAAGGGCGTGACCGGAGTTTCTTGAGGAAAGCGGGAGCAGCTCCATATATCTTGCACCGTACCAGTGTCTGAGATATGCATCATAGGCTTTGGGTGCCTTAAAGACCATATCTTCATAGGGTACATCTATAAGCTCCTCAAACCATTCCATGGGGAAGGGGCCTTTTTCAAGGTTCTGTCCTACACCGTCAATAAGATATTTGCTGTTCTTTTTGAAATCGAACATCTGCAGTGCCTTTTCAAAGAAGTAGTGATAGGTAAGGAATGGCACCCTCTTCATAATGGGAAGCATTATCTTTGAAGCTGTGTAGTGTATGCCGCGTCTTGCCTTGCCAACCCAGCGGATATTGATAAGTCGGCGGAAGAAGCGTATTGCATTTATGTGAAGCTTCTGGAAGAAGTTTGAGTTTGCGGTTCTGTCATAGACAAGAATGTCAATGAAGATACCGTTTTCTATATCGATAAATCTGTTGGAAAACTTAGTGCTGAAATAGGTATCCTTAAGGCGCACCTTATCAAAGATATAGTGAGATGTAGGCTCATCGGTATAGGACTGATAGCTCAGGTGTGTGGGCAGCACCTTGGGACAAAGTCTGCGGAACTTTTCAAAATCCTCACGGAGCATACCGATATCAATATCGTCATCCCAGGGAATGAAACCCTTGTGTCTTATTGCACCTAAAAGTGAGCCGCCCACAAGGAAGTAATTGATGTCATTTTCACGGCAGATGCGGTCAATCTCACGCATAATGTCCATTTCAATGCGCTTGATACGCTCAATCTTGCCCTGATATACATCAACATAGAAATCACCCTTATATTCCTGCTCAACCTTTGTCAGTGCAGTTCTGTAAATTGCTTCACCAAAGGGTGTTTCTTCTGTCCAACCGAGGGACTGTATTTTTAAATTTGAAAGACATTCATAGTTTTTCTGTGTTACCCAGCCGTCCATCATATCGTCGTCAAAATCGGCGGCAGGGTTCTTTGATGCAAAATGAGTGTAAAGGGCATCCTTGATATCGTGAAGTGTGAAATTATAATTGGCGGCGTTATAGATGTTGCCGTTTTTGCCGATAATGCTCACCGTATAAACGGCCGTAACCGCCTCGCGGATGTAACAGCCCGTGTAATGTGTTATGCTGTCTGACTTTTTAAAGAGAACTTTGTTGTTTTTGGCAAGCTCATCAATAATTTTGCCAAGACCCGTCTTGGTGGTGTCCTCAACCATGGGGCCGAAAATATTGTCAAAACGCACCACATTCATGGGTGTGTTTTTTTCGCTGAGGCTTTCTCTGCAAAGCTCTTCCATTTCCAGCATAATTCTGCCGCGCTCAAAGGCAGGGTCGGCACCTGCAACTGCCTCAATTTCTCTTTCGGCAACGCTGACTATGCCCTCTTCAAAAGGCTTGGCAAAATTGAAAACGGGAATAAATACAAAGCTGCAGGAGCTTTCACGGCAAAAGCTGAGCCATGACACAAGATTTTCTTTTTTGGCTCTGACAAAATCTTCACTGTCATAACAGGGAAGCTGCAGATTTGCAATATAATAAACATGGCTCTTTCTGCCCTCTTCTCTTGCGCTTTTGAACGCGTCAAGACTGTCGTAAAAGCTGAGCATATCGCCGCCGAATTCCTTTGAAACCTGGTCAAAGAGCTTTTTATTTCTCAGCTCACCCTCAGTAACGACGTTGACCTTACAGGGTGATTTTTTCGCAGCAAGCATAAAAAAGCCGGCAAGATAAGCACTCAGGGAATGTTCATCCGCCACAATATTTATTTCATCATCCTTATAAAGATCAGGCTTTATGCCCGCTTTATTAAGTGCTGTAGTACAGCATTTCAATTCATCATAAAAAAACTGATTCATATTAACAATCCTTTTCTTTCTGATTTTGTCTCTTAATTATACTACCATAGCACATATTTGTCAATGAAAAGCCGCAGGGTAATATTGCGAATATGCAAAAGACGAAGCAACCTTTTCGCCGCTTCGTCTTTATAATTAAATTTCATTTTTTAGTTATAGGTAAATATTCACTTTTATTTGCCTTTAGTATGACCGCCGACTGAATTTCACATAACGAACAGTTCAGGCTGTTTGCAAAACATACAAATCACACCTCAAAAAAATCTCACTGTCACAAAGGCTTATATATAAATCGATTACGCATCGTATGAAGTATCTTTAATTTTTTTCGCTTGTAATAAGCTTGCTTTTACTATTTAATTTAATCTTACTTTACGGATTCCTTATCCGCAAAGCGGGATAACTCACACTCTGCGATTTAAACTAAACAGTACATTGGTAACACCCCTTTCTTTTATTTCGTCTTTATTATACAGTTTTTTGTGGGTGTTGTCAATAGTTTTTAACAAAATAAAATATTTTTGTACAGTTTATCAATGTTTGAAGCAAGCGTTATACAGTTTTGCCCACTTGTGAACAGCAACAACATCATAGCTCTTGGGCATTGCGGCTGTGACAGCTGTTACGGCACCGATATCCTTAATCATACGAAGAACCTTCTTTAAGATGTCGGGTCTGCCTGCAAGACCCTTGATTTTTGCCTTCAAAGGCTCGGGATCAATCATATCCTTAACCATGGCAAAAAGGCTTGTGGAGTCGGCCGAAATAGTCATATCGTCGGCGTTGAGAATGCCTGTGCCGAATATGTAGTCAAGATCTTCGGGAGCAAGGCGGGTGAGAAGAAGCTTGATTGAAGCAAGAGGCGCAAGACCTGAGCCAAGCTTTGAATAGAATTCTCTCTGATATCTCCAGAGTGTTTTTGCACTGTAGCTTTCTGTTCTATCGTCCATAATTGTTTTTGCAAGAATTGCCGAAGCCTTCATACTGTTTGCAATACCTGAGCCGATAATGGGCACTGTCATAAATGCACTGTCACCTATTGCCGCATAGCCGTCTGCAACGAGTACGCCCAGAGGCTGTCTTACGGGAATTTCAACAAACTGTCCGCCGCGAAGTTTCTTTTCACCAAGGTCGGGGAATTCTGCTCTCAGGTCTTTGAGTGTTGCTTCAACCTCATCCATATCAATCTTATTGAATCTGCCGATAAGCACATCAGTGTAGTCACCGTCATCTGCAACCCATGAAATTCCAAGCTTGCCCTTATAGAACATAAGCACTCTGAAACGGTCCTCAATTTCGCCTACGTCATTCTTTTCATAAAATGCACGGTAAACATAAAAGCGCTCAAATTCAATTGCTTCGTTCTGAATGCCTAAGTGCTTGGGGAGCTTGCTTCTAAGAGGTGAGTTGATGCCGCAGGCATCGATAACAAGGTCGCCTAAGAAATCGCCCTTATCTGTCTTGATACCTACAATACGGTTGCCGAGCATAAGGGGTGCTTCAACTTCACAGCCGTATTCAAATTTGACTCCGCATTTTTCAGCATAGGAAATAAGGCATTTATAGATGTCACTTCTTTCCATCTGGATTTCAAGCTCATCTTCAGGCACATCCTGAACAAGACGTGTTGTCAGTGAGGGACCGAAGAAGGTCATATTGTGCTTGAAGTTATACATCTCTCTGGGAGGCATATCCATACCTACTGCCGCAAATGCCTTAGGGTCAAAAATATCTGTCCAGTCGTGACCCATTTTGTCAGCCTTATTCTTTTCGTAAACTGTTACATCAAATCCGTTTTTTGCAAGAATTGCACCGCAGGTAATACCGCCATGACCGCCGCCTGCAATAATAATTTTCTTTGCCATATTCTTTCTCCTTTTGTTTTCTTTTTAACATTATATAACAGAGCGTAGGGAATTTCAAGCAAAAAAGCAAATCCCATCCGCTTTTTGTGGGATGGGATTTATCTTTGTTAAAGTATTATGCATATAAGACCGCTACAGCCCTCGTTTATAACTCTCTCCAAGGTTTCCTGCAGCTTCATTCTCGCATCTGTGGGCATTTTATAGAGCTTGTTGTGCAATCCCTCATTGACAAGGCTGTCGAGTGTCTTTCCGAAAATATTTGATTGCCATATCTTTGACGGATCCTCCTCAAACTCTTTGAGCAGATACATTATCAATTCCTCCGACTGACTTTCCGTACCCACAATGGGAGCAACCTCTGTGTTAATGTTCGCCCTTAGCATATGAATTGACGGTGCGGATGCCTTCAGGCGTACTCCGTAGCGACCGCCCTGCTTCATTATTTCAGGGTCATCGAGAGTGAGTTCTTCCATTGTGGGCATCACTATACCGTACCCCGTAGCCTCAACCTCATCCAGAGCCACTCTGAAGCGCTCGAAGTCTTTTTTGGCTTTGCTGAGTTCAATAAGCTCTTTCATAAGCTGCTGTTCATCTTCAATCTGCATACCTGTTTTTTCGCTAAGCACCTTATAAAACAGGTCGGGTGAAATTTCAAGACAAACTCTCACACTGCCTACGGACAAATCAACATCTTCAATTCTGCATGAACCCACATTTTCGTGAGAAGATATCTGTGAGAGAAATTTATCCGTGTCCTTTACCTTTCTCAGGGTGCTTGCCGATAAAGCAATTTTTGAATAAAGCTCACTTCTCAGAGGATGCTCTTTTTCAAGCTTGCTTATCCATTTCGGGAAATTAAGTTTCAGTTCTTTAATTGGGAATTCATACAGCAGCAGACTCAGTATATCGCTTATTTCTTCCTGAGTTATTTCAAGGCAATTAACAGGCAAAACCTTAACACCGTATTTTTCACTGAGCTTTTCCGAAAGAGATTTGCACTGGGGGGATGAGGGCGTTTTTGAATTGAGAAGCACAATAAACGGCTTATCGATCGTGCGAAGCTCACTGACAACCCGCTCCTCAGCTTCCACATAATCCTCTCTAGGTATATCCCCTATTGTTCCGTCGGTGGTTACTACAAGACCTATGGTTGAGTGTTCGTCAATTACCTTTTTAGTGCCGATTTCAGCCGCCATATTAAACGGAATTTCCTTATCAAACCAAGGAGTCTTTACCATACGGGGTTTATCGTTTTCTATGTAGCCAAGACTTCCCGGCACAATATATCCCACACAGTCAATGAGCCTGACTCTGAAACGCATATTATCCCCTTGCGAGAGTTCGACGGCATCCTCGGGAATAAATTTAGGCTCAGTGGTCATAATAGTTCTGCCTGAGGATGATTGCGGAAGCTCATCCTTTGCTCTTTCTCTTTTCATGGTGTCGCTGATATTGGGAAGCACAAGTTCACTCATAAACTTCTTTATAAAGGTGGATTTACCTGTTCTTACGGGTCCCACAACGCCCACATAAATATCGCCTCCCGTTCGGTTAGCTATGGAAGAATAAATATCGGTATTAGTCATATCCTGCGTCCTCTTTTCAAAAATTCTACACTCAATGCTTATGCCGATAATATGCATTTTATTCTATTAAACGAAAAAATAAGACCGCCCGGAAACCCGAACGGTCAGAATAAAACTATGTTCAATTAAAACATGCCCACTTTGATAAGCACACCACAGATGATTGCCATAAAGATGCAAAGACCTGTCATAAGTGAGTTGAGAATTGCAACAGCCTTTTCTTCATAGCCTGCCTTCTTAGCATTCTTGTACCAGATCCAGGGGATAAACTGAAGCACGAATGTCAGAGCAAAAAGAGCAGCAAAGAACTTCTTAGCCTTTGAGCATACACTCTTATCCTTCTTTTTCTTGCCTTTTTCTGCAGGAGCTTCGGGAGCCTGCTGAACATAAGCCTGCTGTGCATAAACAGGTGCCTGCTGAGCATAAACGGGAGCCTGCTGTGCATAGATGGGCTGCTGAGCCTCTGCGGGAGCAGCTACAACGGGAACCTCGGCGGGTTTTGCTTCAGCAAAAACTTCGGGAGCTTCCTCCTTCATAACCTTGTTTCCGCAGATAAAACAAAACTCTGATGAGTCTTCAATTGTGTTTCCGCAAAACTTACAAACCATAATAATATTCCTCCTTTGATTTATGGGTAAATTATAGCATTAAATTTTTGCACTTGCAATAGGTAAAGTGAAGAAATTGTAAGAAATTATACATATTTATTGGATTTAGCAGTTATTTTTATTTCTCAAGGTGAATTATATGCACAAAATCAAAACCTATTTATACGGCTTCGCCACAGGAATTGTTAATGCACTTTTCGGCTCGGGCGGCGGTCTTGTAGCCGTCACTGCCTTTAAAAGCTCGGGACTTTCGCAGAAAAAAGCTCAGGCATCGGCTATTGCCGTCATTTTTCCTCTATGCCTTATATCTTCGGCAGTGTACGCAGCAAAGGGTTATTATAACATCAGCGATGCCCTGCCCTATCTGCCCTTCGGTCTATTCGGTGCTTATCTGGGAGCAAAGCTGCTTAAGAAAATTCCCGACAAAGCCCTTAAAAAGATATTCGCCCTGTTTCTTATTTATACGGGAATAAAAATGCTCACGAGGTAAAATATGGATTTAGCAGTTATTATTTCGTCATTTGTTTCAGGCATTCTCGGCGCAATGGGTTTTGGCGGAGGCAGTGTGCTAATTATTTATCTGACAAGTTTCCTTTCAATGGAGCAAAAACAGGCACAGGGAATAAATCTTGTCTTTTTTATACCTATTGCGGCGCTAAGCATCATCATGTATGCCAAGGCAAAAATGATAAAATTAAAGGATATCCTGCCCGTACTCCTGCCGTCGATTGCAGGAGCAATTGCAGGTTTTCTGCTTCTTTCGCATATACCGAGTGATATTGCAGGTAAGCTCTTCGGCATGCTGCTTATTGCCATAGGTGCCTATAAATTTATCAATTAGTGATAGCGGTTGCGTTTTTTCTCGCAGATAAGTAAGATTTCATCCGCAAGGACAGTAAAGTATAACCACCGACTCTCCCGATTATAAAAGTTCAGCAGGCCGCAACAAAACGACCTGCTGATTAAAATTACTGATTCTTTTCCAAGAGTTTCTCACACGCGGCAAGCTTGACGCAGGTGCAAAGCAGCTTTGTTGCTGAAAGAAGCTCATCAACGGGAGGATATGAGGGTGCAATTCTGATGTTCTGGTCTTTCGGGTCAACACCGTAAGGGAAGGTTGCACCAACTGTTGTAAGAGTTACACCTGCTTCTCTGCAAAGCTCATAAACTCTCTTCGCCGTGCCTTCCATAACATCAAGTGAAATAAAATAGCCGCCCTTAGGATCAGTCCATGTGGCAATGCCAAGACCGCCCAGCTGATTGTTGAACTCGTTGACAACAGCCTTGAACTTAGGTGCAAGGATGCTTCTGTGAAGTCTCATATGATTCATAATGCCCTTGACGTCTCTGTAAAACTTCACATGACGGAACTGATTGAGCTTATCGTAGCCGATAGTCTGCACTGACATACGGCTGACAATCATATCTATGTTTTTATCCGATGCCGCAATTGCCGCAACACCTGCACCGGGGAAGCTTATCTTTGATGTAGAGGTAAATTCAATTACCATATCCTCATGACCGTATTTTTTAAGCACATCAAAAATGGACTCCATTTTGTCGCCATGCTCTGAAAGGTCGTGAATGATATAAGCGTTATCCCATATAATTCTGAAATCCTCAGCTGCAGGACACATTTTAGCAATTCTTTCAACTGTGTCGGGGCTGTAGGTAACACCTGTGGGATTGGAATACTTAGGTACGCAGAACATACCCTTAACCTTGGGGTCTTTGATAAGCTCTTCAACGGCATTCATATCGGGGCCCTTCTCAGTCATATCAACGGGAATCATCTTGATGCCGTAGTATTCGCATATGGCAAAATGTCTGTCATAACCGGGTGCAGGGCAGATAAACTTAATTTCGCCCTGGTCTCTCCATGCTTCGGCACCTGAGCCGGTAAGCATACACTGAGTAATGTAGTCAAACATCAAGTTAAGGCTTGAGTTGCCACAGACAATAACATTCTTTGTGGGCACCTTAAGGAGCTTCGCAAAAATTTCCTTACACTCAATAATACCCGTAAGAAGTCCGTAATTTCTGTATTCAAGGGAATGATTGCTTGCATCATCATCCCAGTCTCTTGAGGTGATGGCATCAAGCAGACCGTTTGAAACAGCCAGCTGGTCTGAGCCGGGCTTACCTCTTGACATATCAAGCTTGAGACCCTGTGACTTGAATTTGTTATATTCTTTTACAAGGTTTGACTTAAGCAAATAGAGCTTTTCCTGATCATAATATTTATATTCCATAGTAACCTCCGTTTGTTGGATTAGAAATCTGCTGAGCCTGTAGTTCTCGGGAAGGGAAGCACGTCACGGATGTTTGAAATGCCCGTCAGGTACATAACAAGTCTCTCAAAGCCGAGACCGAAGCCTGCATGCTTTGTGCCACCGTACTTACGAAGGTCAAGGTACCACCAATAATCTTCTTCCTTAAGGCCAAGCTCCTTAATTCTGTCGATGAGAACATCATATCTTTCTTCACGCTGTGAGCCGCCGACGATTTCGCCGATGCCCATAACAAGAAGGTCACAAGCGGCAACTGTTTTGCCGTCATCGTTGAGTCTCATATAGAAAGCCTTGATTTCCTTCGGGTAGTCTGTAACGAAAACGGGCTTTTTAAAGATTGTCTCTGTGAGATATCTCTCATGCTCTGTCTGAAGGTCACAGCCCCAGAACACTTTAAATTCAAACTCATCGTTGTGTTCCTCGAGCATTTTAACTGCATCGGTGTATGTCACTCTGGCAAAGTCTGAGGAAGCAACGGCTGTGAGTCTTTCGATAAGTCCCTTATCAACAAACTGATTAAGGAACGCGATATCCTGCTTGCAATGCTCCATAACATAATTGATAACATACTTAATCATGCTTTCGGCAAGCTCCATGTCATCGGCAAGGTCTGCAAAAGCAATTTCAGGCTCAATCATCCAGAACTCTGCCGCATGGCGCTGCGTATAGCTCTTTTCTGCTCTGAAAGTGGGGCCGAAGGTATAAATCTTGCCGAATGCCTGAGCCATAATTTCGCCCTGAAGCTGACCTGAAACGGTGAGGAATGCACTCTTACCAAAGAAGTCTTCACTGTAGTCAATGTTGCCTTCACTGTCTCTGGGGGGATTTTCCATATCGAGAGTTGTCACTCTGAACATTTCACCTGCACCCTCACAGTCACTGCAGGAAATAAGGGGTGTGTGAGCATAGATAAAGCCCTGCTCCTCAAAGAAGCGGTGAATTGCAAGAGCAGCAACTGAGCGCACACGAAAAGCTGCAGAATAGATGTTTGTGCGGGGACGAAGATGTGCAATGGTACGAAGATACTCGAGAGTGTGTCTCTTTTTCTGCAAGGGATACTCGGGGGCACTTGCGCCTTCAAGCTCGACCTTTGTAGCATTGATTTCAAAAGGCTGTTTCGCTTCGGGAGTGAGAATAAGATTACCCTCAACAATAACTGCCGCACCAACATTATATTTTGCAACTTCAGCAAAATTATCAATCTTGTCTTTTTCAAAAACGACCTGCACGCCCTTGAAGCAGCTGCCGTCATTAAGCTCCATAAAGCCGAGCACCTTTGAGTCACGGTTAGTTCTTATCCAGCCGCAAACCTTGACGGTACCTTCGGTATAAGCCTCAGCGTTATCATAAAGCTTTTTGATTTCTGTACGTTTCATATATATTTCCCTCCGTAATAGAGTATTTTAATACTATTTTAAACATTGATAAAATATTATATCAGCAAGTGAAGAAAAAATCAACAACTTAAGAATAAAAAATGCAAAAATGACTGTCGGAAAAAGAAGGCTTCTGAAGTCAGTGCGTGCATGGCGGCTCCACTGCCGAACAAGGTTCGGCTACCGCGATTGCATCGCGGCAAAATCGCGCAGCGATTTTGTGGAGCCGCCCCAACCTGCACACCGGCTGAAACAACAAGAAAAGTGCCGCAAAGGCGACACTTCCTTTAATTTATCTTTTTCTCTTATTAAGATAGCTCTCGAGAATCATAACGGCGGAAACTGCATCAATAACATCCTTGCGTTTCTGCCCGCGTACATTGGTTACATTGAGAGCTTTGTGGGCTGAAACAGTTGTGAGTCGCTCATCAACCATAACTGTTTCTATGCCGGTTTTTTCGCTCAGGTCTTTTGCGAAGGCTCTGCACTTCTCAGCACGCTCCCCTTCACTGCCGTCCATATTCTTAGGCAGACCCACAACTATCTGCTCGGGCTTATAGTCTGCCATAAGCTTTTCAATCTCAGCTATAACCTTAGGTGCATAGTCGCCCCATATAACCGTCACGGGCGAAGCCAGCATTTCAAGGCGGTCACAGACAGCTATGCCTGTTCTTTTGTCACCGTAGTCAACCGAAAGGATAACCATAATTATCCCTCCTGACCCATAGCAACAATGGCATCAACTGCATTTTCTGTGTCAGTGAAGCTCTTTGAGGGCAGACCCTGATGAATCTGTGAGAAAATATGTCTGAATATATTCTTTGAGGGGTTTGATGTGCCTGTGCGAAGGTCGGCACGCTCGTTGAAGCCGTACCATACAGAGGCCACATAATGAGGTGTGCCGCCGCAGTACCACTTATCGCAGTTATCTGAGGTTGTACCTGTTTTTGCAAAGGTCTGGAAGCCGCTTATCTTTGAGCCGTAACCGGTACCGTTTGACTGGGTAACTGCCTTTGTCATCATTCCGAGTAGGCTCTGTGCAGTTGAATCCTTGATTGCCTGCTCTGGCTGCTCGCTTGTTCTGTCAAGAATAACATTACCCTTTCTGTCTGTAACCTTATAGTAGCTGTAGGGCACAAAATATCTGCCGCCGTTACCGAAGGTTGCAAATGCCGCCGCCATTTCAAGGGTGGTGACACCTGTGTTGGTACCACCAACGGCAAGAGGGCTTCGGTCAGCATCATAAGTCGAAAGATTGAGGTGGAAGTTTTCGTTACAATATCTGAATGCAGGCTTGATGCCGAGACTTTCCTCAAGGATTCTTGCAGGAATAGTATTGAGTGAACGCACAAGAGCTTCCTCAACGGTTATATATTCCTCTGAGCCGTGGTCACCGTTGAAGTTTCTCGGCCATTCATCACCGTTGGGCAGTGTTATAGCTTTTTCATAAATAACGGA
>JAZSPF010000021.1:0-17978 GCA_045537315.1 Acutalibacteraceae bacterium | reverse complement strand
TTTCATCATTTATAGCGGAGTCTTTTTCGATGTAAGTATCCGTTGTGGGGATGTATGCCTCAGGCTGATAGTAGTCATAGTATGATACAAAATACTCAACGGCATTTTCGGGAAAAAACTCCTTAAACTCACTGCAAAGCTGATAAGCGAGAGTTTTATTGTGGGCAAGCACGAGGGTGGGTCTATTGACTTTGGCGATGATATTTGCCATTGTGAAGGTTTTGCCTGAGCCCGTAACACCTAAAAGTGTCTGCTCGTTGTAGCCTTTATTGAGACCGTCAACCAAAGCTTCGATTGCCTCAGGCTGGTCGCCTGTAGGTTGAAACTTCGACACAAGCTTAAACTTATCCATATTACCCTCCTCATCGTACAAATGTTCGTCTTATGATTATACTACATTTATTTTTAAAAATCAACACCTGATAAAAAACTGAGAAAAATAATTTTTCCAATAAAAAATCTCTTGCAATAAATAACATTTCAAATTTGCTTATTTAATAAAATGTATTTTTATTATTGCAGAAATAATATATATTTATCACTATCAAAAGGAGTGATACAATGTTACAACTACTTCAGTTTATCATCCAGAATCTGACCTTCTTTGCCTTACACCTGAAAAACCTCACCTCATTCCCTAAGCCGCTTTCTGCAAAGCAAGAGGCAGAATTGCTCCGTAGAATGAAGCATGAAAAAGATGCTGCCGCAAGAAATGAACTCATTGAACACAATCTGCGCCTTGTCTCCCACATCATCAAGAAATACTACGCAGGCTATGACGAGCAAGAGGACTTGATTTCTATCGGTACCATCGGACTTATTAAGGCAATCGACAGCTTTGATGCTGATAAGGGCGCAAGGCTTGCTACTTATGCGGCAAGGTGCATTGAAAATGAAATTCTTATGCACTACCGTTCACGCAAAAAAGATGCTAACATTATATCTGTCAATGAGCCGATTGATACAGACAGCGAAGGCAATCCCCTTACTCTGATTGACATCATCAGCATAGATGACACTATATGCGAAGATATTGACATAAGGAATAAGACATCGCAGCTTTATGAAATGATCGAAAGTATGACAGACAAAAGAGATAAAGAAATTATAATAAAACGCTACGGTCTGTACAATCAAAAAGAAATGACACAAAATGAAATTGCAAAAGAAATGGGAATTTCACGCTCCTATGTGTCACGAATAGAAAAAAGAGTCATCGGTGAACTTCGTGAAAAATTCAACGTTGACTCCTGATTGTATATTTTACTCTCTCGGCGGCTTCTCAAATGAAATTTTACCCATCTTTCCGCCACGGTACTCATCAAGAAGCATAACTGATGCACGCTCGGTGTTAACTTCTCCGCCTTTGATAAGCATGCCGCGCTCTCTGCCGATTTCTTCGAGGATTTCCCACGGCATAACAGCGTGAATATCGTCTATATTTTTTAGCTTATATCTGCCTGTGAGTTTATCCTCATAGCCGTCAACAAGAACCTGTATAAGACGAACTGCCATTGTCTCGATATCTGTGACTTCATCCTTGACAGAACCGATAAATGAGAGCTTATCACCGACTTCGGGGTCGTCAAATTTCGGCCAGAGCACACCGGGAGTGTCAAGGAGCTCTATGCCTGAGCCAATAGCAAACCACTGATTGCTTCTGGTAACACCGGGCTTGTCGGCAACCTTAGCTCTGTTTTTGCCCGCCATACGGTTAATAAACGAGGACTTTCCTGTATTTGGTATACCCACAACCATCATTCTGAGAGTCTTGCCGGGCATACCTCTGTCCTCATTCTTTTTAATTATGTCTCTGAGCACCTCTCTTACAAGTGCATGGTACTGATTGAGTCCCTTACCGCTTCGGCAGTCAACTGCTATGGCATACTGTCCCTTGCTTTTGAAGTATTCTATCCACTGTCTTGTAATATTGTCATCTGCCATGTCACATTTATTTAAAAGCACTATTCGCGGCTTTTTTTGTGTCAGCTCGTCAAGCTCAGGGTTACGGCTGGAATAAGGTATTCTCGCATCAAGCAGCTCCGTAACGGCATCAACAAGAGGTAAGCTCTCTTTTATAAGACGGCGTGTTTTTGCCATATGACCCGGAAACCACTGAACTATCTGCTTTTGCTGGTCTGCCATAATAATCTCCCTTCTTTCAAAATCAGGACTGATGTACTATCAGTCCTTGCTTTTTTATTCTACTTTCCATTCAGAAAACGGTATCATTTGAAATTTATTTTCCTGTCTTTCTTCATCGTAGTTTGCAATTTTCAGTTTTGCAACACCGAAAATGTATTCTTCTCTGATAAATCCAATCTTATCACTTCTGCTGTCTGTTGAACCCTGCCGATTATCTCCCATTACAAAAACATGATTTTCAGGTACTGTTACAGGAAAATCAAGAGTATCTTTGTTTAGCGTAAGATTGTTTATATATGGTTCGTCAAGAAGCTCACCGTCAACAAAAACATCACCTGTTGAAAAGTCAATATCAACAGTTTGATTTTCTGTAGCAATTACTCGCTTAACTATCGAATTGCCGAAATAATTAGGCTGGGTTGAAATAATGACATCACCCTGCTTCGGCTCAGCACAAAATGCCGTAACAATAAGTCTGTCACCGTGGTGGAGGGTAGGCAACATAGAATTGCCGTCAACAGCCACAATCTTAAACCCAAAGGTGTAAAACAGCAGTACAATAACAAGCCCTGTCACCGCCATCATTGCATTCTCATAAAAAGCAAGTATTATTTTTTCTTTGAGTGACAACTCAATGCTTTTCTTGTCAGCTAAATCTTTAAGCACAATATCATCCCTTTTATTACACCACTTTCCATTCGGACGGACTATTGATTGTCATCTGACCGGTATAGGGGTCAGTGGAAAAAACTCTGTATTTTACAACACCTAAAATGTATTCTTCCTGAATGAAGCCGATTTTTTCACTACGACTGTCTGTTGAACCCTGACGGTTATCACCCATTACAAACACGTGACCTTCGGGTACGGTAACAGGGAAAGAAATGCCTTCATTGTTAAGAGTAGGGTTGTTAATATACGGCTCGTCAAGGAGTACCCCGTCAACATAAACATCGCCCGTAGAGAAATTTATGTCAACAGTTTGATTTTCCGTTGCAATGATTCTTTTTACGATAGGCTCCTGAAAATAGTTAGGCTGAGTAACGATAACAACCTGTCCGTATTCGGGATTGCTGTCAAAAGCTGAAACCACAAGCCAGTCACCGTCATAAAGAGTGGGCACCATGGATGAGCCGACGACACCAACCACTCTGAAAACAAACGTAAAAATAATCATAATTGTAACGAGAGCAGTTGCAAGCACAGTCGCCATATCGTAAAAATTGACAATGAGTTTCTCTTTAAAAGTGTATTCCTTATCGTCTTTTTTGGTTATATCTTTAATCATGATAAATCTCCCTGATGTTATATATAAATACTATGCTACTAAGTATAAAACAAATTAAAAAATAAGTCAATAAATTATAAAATAAAAAAACAAAAGGAAGGCCTAGCCTTCCTCTCATTTGCGTTTTTATCAGCCGATCTTTTCCTTAACCTTAGCTGACTTACCAACTCTGTCACGAAGGTAGTAGAGCTTGCTTCTGCGAACTTTACCGTTTCTTACAACTTCAACCTTAGCAACATTGGGTGAATGAACAGGGAATACTCTTTCAACGCCAACACCGTAGGAAACACGGCGAACTGTGAATGTTGATGAGATACCGCTGCCCTTGAGAGCGATGATTGTGCCCTCAAATACCTGAATTCTTTCTCTTTCACCTTCGCGAATCTTAACGTGAACGCGAACAGTGCTACCGATGTTGAGTTCAGGAGCTTCAGCCTTAAGGCTTGCGTCTGAGATGAGTCTGAGTTTGTCCATTGGTTTTTATCCTCCTAAATTCTGCCACGTTCATGCCGAAAACTCTGCCGACAGAGGACCGCTTGCTGTTATACTGACTGAATTCAGCCGGCACCAACCACATAACTGTGATACAAATGCCTGAATATATTATCACAAGAGGATATAAAAGTCAATAGGTTTTGCGAGATTTTTTAAGGTCTTTGGGAGTGTTGTTTGCCGAAGATCATCTGAACGTTGTCATATCTTCTGTCATAAGCTGTTTTCTGACAATTGTGTAGCTTATGTCACCGGCGTTTTTTACAATCTCGTCAGCCAAAAGCGAGGGGTTCACATTAGTTGTGGAGCCGGCAGGGAGAACGATTGTGAGCTTGACGCGCTCACCAAGTGCGGACACACTGTAGCTCTTGATAAACTCAATAAGATTGATATCCTTAAGCACCTTGTGTCTGCCTTTTTTGCCAAGCTTCTGCACGATAAGCTCGTCTTGTGAGAGCATGTCTTCAATGAGTGTTTTGACGCTCTCTGCTTTGCATTCGCAGTCAAAAAGAATATCAAACTCACCGTAGCAGATATATTTCTGATCGTATACAGGCTCAGCAACACTGATTATTTGAATTCCGGGAGGCATTGAGCCTTTTAGCATGTGAAACAGCTCTTCGTTGGTGCTGTCACCCACAATTCTCACATCCATGCTCTCGCAAAGGCTTTCCATACCGAGAGACAAGGGCAGAGCAAATGTCATATACGGGTGGGGATTGTAGCCCTCAGTGTACCACAAAGGCAAGTTTGCACGCCTTATGGCTCTTGTCATTGCCCTCATAAGGTCAAGGTGTGAAACATAACGGCTCATGCCCATTTTCTTAAACCATATTCTGACACAGCGCATCGCATTTACCTCCGTTAAGTTTATTGGTACCGCAGCCTGCACACTTTATGCGGCAGTGAGGTGTTGTTGCAGCCTCGAGAGCCTTCTCGTTTTCATCAATTAGGAACTGCTTTCTGATGCCGTAATCAAGATGATCCCATGGCAGAATTTCAGTGTATTCACGCTTTCTGCTTGTGTAGAAAAGCGGGTCAACACCGCACTCTTTAAATGAATCCATCCATACATCAAACAGGAAGCTATCATCCCATGAGTCAAATTTGCAGCCGTGTCTCCACGCGTACTCAACTACGTCGCAGAGCTTTCTGTCGCCTCTTGCAAAAACACCCTCAAGGAAGCTGATGTTTACTTTATGATAGCTGACGGAAATCTTCTTGGTTTTCACGCTCGACAGAAGATGATTCTGTTTGTTTATAAGTTCTTCAATCGTGTCCTGAGCCGCCCACTGGAAGGGAGTGAAGGGCTTGGGTACGAAAGAAGCAACACTGATGTTGACCTGCACACCTTTACCCTTAGGTCTGTCGGGGTTTGTATAGAACTCCCCTACTACCTTCTGAGCAAGTTCGGCTATGCCTGCAACATCGTCATAAGTCTCAGTGGGCAGTCCGAGCATAAAATAAAGCTTCACGCTTGTCCAACCACCGCTGAAAGCATTGCGGGCTGTTCTGAGCATTTCTTCTTCGGTTACATTTTTATTTATCGCATCACGCAGCCTCTGTGTACCTGCCTCGGGGGCAAAGGTAAGACCGCTTCGTCTGACTTTTTTAAGGTGCTCCATAAGTTTTGCAGAGAAGTTATCAACTCTAAGTGAGGGCAGAGCTATATTGACTTTATAATCCTCTGTCCATTCAAGGAGCTTGCCCATAAGCTCCTCAAGATGTGTATAGTCACTTGTACTCAGAGATGAAAGTGAAATCTCATCATAGCCTGTGCTTTCGCAAAGACGCTTGCACTGCTTGTTTATAGTGTCGGCACTCTTTTCCCTTATTGGTCTGTAGATAAAGCCTGCCTGACAGAAACGGCAACCTCTTATGCAGCCTCTGAGTATTTCATGCACTACCCTGTCGTGTACCACCTCAACAAAGGGAACAATAAACTTATCGGGATAGTGGACGCTGTCAAGGTCACTGACTATGCGCTTTGTCACCTTTTCGGGAGCGTTTTCCTTTGCTGTGATGCTCTTTACAGTACCGTCGGCATTATAATCTATATCATAAAGTGAGGGTACATATACACCGCCAATCTGAGCGGCACGTCTGAGAAACTCAGCCTTTGTTGCTCCCTCTTTCTTACATTCGATAAGAAGGTCCATAACCTCATTGGTAACCTCTTCACCGTCGCCGAGCATAAAAAGGTCAAAGAAATCTGCCATTGGTTCAGGATTGCATGCACAAGGACCGCCGCCAACAATAATAGGTGTAAGGTCGTGTCTGTCTCTGCTTCTGACGGAGATGCCTGCAAGGTCAAGCATATTTAGCACATTAGTATATGAAAGCTCATACTGCAAAGTGAAGCCTATCATATCAAACTCTGTTAGTGGATCTCCGCTTTCAAGAGCAAAAAGAGGGATATTTCTTTTTCTCATTTCCTCTTCCATATCATGCCAAGGGGCAAAAACTCTCTCGCACCACACATCCTCACGGGCATTGGCAAGTGAATAGAGAATCTTTATGCCAAGATGTGACATGCCGATTTCGTAACTGTCAGGGAAGCAAAACGCATATCGAAGATCTACTTTTGTTTTGTCTTTTACTACACTGTTAAGCTCTCCGCCGGTGTAACGGCCGGGCTTTTGCACAAGAGGAAGAATTTTTTGAACTTCTTTACTTATCATTTATTTTAACTCCATTTCTTAAAGAGAGTGATTACATAGAGATAAAGCGTAACTGCAATAAGGCTCACATTAACACTGACAAATGCACTGTATAAACAGCACGACACTGCCAGCAGGTTGACAAAAGCCAAGGATATTATGTGCAGCAGCTTTTCACTTTCAACTTCATTAAACTTCAGCATAAACAGGCACCTCAACGCCCTGCCCATATCAAGCACACTAATGGGAATGCAGTTAAAAGCGGCAATAAGAATGTTAATGCAAAATAACATAAGAGCCGCCTGACTCTTCATTAGATAATAATACATAACTGAAAGAAAAGCAAGCAGAAAATTTATGACGATTCCGCCAAGAGCCGTGACAGCTTCTTTTTTATATGAAAGAACGGTGCTGCCGGCTCTTTCAATTCTCACGCCAAAGGCACCGAAATCAATACTGAGTATTCTTTCACCGAAAAGACGCATAAAAAGCAGGTGTCCGCCCTCATGAAGCAGTGAAGAAGTAAGGCACATCAGCACAATATTTTCCTGACAGAATAGCAGCATAAGTGCCAGAACTAAAACAAAGGAAAATGCAAGTTTTACCTCAGTACCGTTTATGTCAACTGTCATTTTCCAGAATGAAAATCGGATTATAGCGGATATTGTTTTTCCTTATCTCAAAATGCAGGTGCGGACCAGTTGACCAACCGGTTGAGCCGACTTTGGCAATTGTTTCGCCTTGCCGTATCACTGCACCTTCCTCAGCTAAAATTTCACTGCAGTGACAATAGAAAGTCACAAATCCGTCGTCATGGGTTAAAAAAATATATTTCCCTGCTCTGCCGTCTTCGCCCGCTTTTGTGACCACGCCTGAATATGCAGCTCTTATTTTAGTGCCTTCTGCCGCGGCAATATCAATACCTGTGTGAAAAGAAAACTCACCGGTTATAGGGTTGATTCGATAGCCGAAAAGTGAAGTATACCTGCCGTTTTCTATGGGATGCACTGCAGGAGTTGTTGTTCTTATTGCGGCAAAGCTCGTGTTTTCTGCCGCTTCATACGCTGTCAGGTCATCGCCGCCGGTACCGCTGAAATCTGCGGCGGTTGTATCCTCGGCTAATTTTGTAACCTCTTCATTTTCCTCGGCATAAGTCACATTATTTCCGAAAACCTGCCAGGTACCCTCAGAAGTAAAATAATCTCTGACTGTTTCAATAATTTCGTAAGTTTCCCACATTTTACTGTTAATATGGGTGAGAAACTCACTTTTAACACTTTCTGAAGGACTTATTATAAGTAAGTAGATAAAAAACAAAAGTACAGCCGTAACTATCTGACAAATCATAACAGGTGTATAATAGTCCTTTTTATTATCAGCCGATTCTGTTTTTTTATTTTTTGTTGACTCTTGCATAAACATCACCATATAATCTATATGATGATGCTATGGGATTTAACCCACCATTATTCTGCCTTCAGGTCTTATGATGCCCGACTTGTCGTCGCCTCTGATATTCAGAGCAATAACAAAGCATATAGGACCGAGTCTGCCTATAAACATCGTAAATACAAGAGCGAGCAAACCTAAAGTACCCACGGACGATGTAACACCTGCGGTGACACCAACTGTTGCAAATGCAGAAACAGCTTCAAAAAACACGTTGATGCCGTCAGTGTCAGGATTGTCGATAAATATAAGACACGAGGTAATAAAAACAACAACCATTGCAAGCACTGCGATTGCAAGAGATTTCATTACGGTCTTTCTGTCCACTCTGTGACCGAGAATTATTGTCTCGTCGCGGTTTCTTATTATACTTATTACGGACATGGCAATAACTGCAAAAGTAGTAATTTTAATGCCGCCCGCCGTGGAGCCGCTTCCCGCACCGATAAGCATAAGAAACATCATAAATATTTTTGAAATATCCCTCATTGAGGCAATATCCACACTTGCAAAACCAGCTGTTCTTGCAGTTACGCTCTGAAACAGCGCCGCAACTAATTTTTGACTTAAGGGCATAGTGCCGAGAGTTGATACATTTGTATACTCGGAAACAAAAAAGACAATGAAGCCTGACACGAGAAGCACAGTGCTGAAGATAAGAACAACCCTTGTGTGCAGGGAAAGACCTTTGCTCTTTTTATAATGAAGCAAATCATAGAAAACGAAAAAACCGATACCGCCAAGAAGAATAAGGCACATAATTACTCCCATAACATATATGTCGCCGTTAAAATTTACGAGGGAGCCAAACTCCTGCTCCATACCGAAAAGGTCAAAGCCAGCGTTACAGTAAGCAGATATGGCAGTGAAAACTGAAATCCAAACGCCTTTTACACCGCACCTCGGAACAAACCTTAACATAAGAAGTAATGCACCCAATGCCTGACAGGTGAAAGCGGTGGCTATAATCAGCTTCACAAGGGACTTAACCTCAGAAAAAACATCAAGATTAGTGTACTCCTGAGCAAGGCGAACATTGCGAAGTGATGCCTTCTTCTTAAGAGAGAACAGGAAAAAGAAAGCAAAAGTCACCATGCTTATACCGCCGATTTCAATAAGCAGAGCAAGTAAAATCTGTCCGTATCTTGAAAGCGTTACGGCAGGGTCAATAAGAGTAAGACCCGTTACACACACCGATGACGTAGCAGTAAACAAAGCAGTGAGGAGTGGCAGACCTTCACCGTCTCGTGTCATAAAGGGCAGTGTAAACAGCACAGTGCCTATAAAAATAACCGCGGCGAAGCTGAGGAATATAACCGTCGATGGCTTCAGTGCTTTCTTTCTTTTATTTTTAATTTTGGTTTTCATTATTTATATTCTCCCGAATGAAATGCATTTTGTTTATTATAACATATATATCCTCTTTGTCAAAGAATTTTTGGCTTGATTGTGAATATTTTATTGACTATTTTATTCTCAGGTGATATTATAATACTTAATATTACCTCACATTTTATGAGGTGTAAATTTGAAAGCGGAGGTAAATGAAAATGTTTTCAGACTTCAAATCAGACGGTTTTATGTATCTGGTAATCCTTGCCGTTATCATTTTTGTTTGCGCTCAGGCTCTTTTCTTTATGAAAAAGGCTTGGGGAAGAGGTAAGGAACTCGGCATAACAACCGACAAACTCAAAAACGCAGTTACTTCAAGTGCAATTTTCTCATTCGCACCTGCAATCGGTATCGCAGTTACTGTTATCACACTCTCAGTGGCTCTGGGCTACGTTCTTCCCTGGATAAGACTCACAGTTATCGGTGCTATCCAGTATGAAACAACAGCCGCTATTGCAGCTCTCGAAGCAGCAGGCATGACGGGCGGTATCTCACAGGCTATCACCGACAAAGAAATTTTTGCTGCAATTGCATGGGTTATGACGATAGGCAGTATTCTTCCTCTCATTCTCATCCCCATCATCCTTAAGAAAATTCAGAAGGGTGTTTCTGACGCGGCTTCAAAGAATTCAAAGTGGATGGATGTTATGACAGCAGCCGCCTTTATCGGTCTCATAGCTGCTTTCATAGGCAGAGGTCTTGCCGGTACCGGTAGTGCTGATGAAGCTATTATAGGCGACGGCGCAGGTGTGCTTTCACTCACAGCTCTTATCGCTTCGATAGGCTTTATGCTTATGTTCACACTGCTTAACAAAAAGCTCAAGAAAAACTGGATTGATGCTCTTGCAATGCCTTTGAGCATGGTTCTGGCAATGGTAGTCGTTGTTCTTATCAACAACTTCCTGCCTGAAATTGCTGCAATTGAGTGGCGTTACTAATTGAAAGGAGATGTATTACTATGAATAAAACTTACATGGATAAAGTACATACATGGGGCAGAATCTGGTGTATAGCTTCACTCCTTTTCTTCCTGTGCATTCCTGCAGCAATATGTCTTCACCTTGATGTCTGGCCCGATCCCGCAATTGTCGGTAAAGGAATTGCAGCAATCGCATTCTTCTTTGTAACAGGTATCGTTGAGGTTGTTGCTTACTCCCCCATGCTCGGTGCAGGCGGCACATACCTTTCATTTGTTACAGGTAACATTATGAACCTTAAAATGCCCTGCGCTCTTAACGCTATGGAAAACGCTAAGGTTAAAGCTAACACAGAGGAGGGCGAAGTAATCACAACAATCGCAATTTGTTCTTCAATTATCACAACAACAATTGTTATTGCTGTCTTTGTTATCATCTTCGCACTTAATCCTCAGTTCTCAGAGATAATGTCAAGCGATACCTTCGCACCCGCTTTCCAGCAGGTTACATACACCATCTTCGGTTCACTTGCTGCAACATATTTCGTTAAGCACTGGAAGATTTCAATTTTCCCCATTGCGGCTATTACTCTTCTTCTTGTGTTTGTTGACCCCGGCATCGGTGTGCTTATCCCCATCGGCGTCGTTCTTTCAATGCTCGGTGCACATGTTATGTATAAGAAAAAGCTTATCTGATAAACTTCAAAAATTTTCACCCTGTTCATTGAACAGGGTGATTTTTTATGCGTAAATATGTATGTCGCAAAGCACGGGATTTTTTCTCGACTGTGTGGGTACTATAACAATTTCAGTCGTTTCAACGCTTTTGCTTAATCTTATAATTTTACGGGAGCCTATAACCGTACCGCAGTAAATCTCATAATATCTTCCGTCATCGGCGCTTTTGGCATACACCTTAAATTCCTCAACTCTTTGGCTGAAATGCAAATTCTCCCTGAGTGATATAATGGACACCTTCTGCTTTTGCGAAAAACGCACCTTTAAGCCCGTTTCGTCTGCCATAAAGAGAAAACCGTCATCTACTCCCCTCTCTGTTGCGTCGCTTCTGACCATACTGACGGTGCAGTTTTCAATCTCATTCATGAAAGGCTCCGAAATGAGCTGTGTAAATTTTTCAAGGGTTGCTATTTCTCTGTCTGATATAAGGCCTTTTTTATCAGGCGGTACATTAAGAAGCATTGAGGCATTTCCGCCCACGGAGTTAAAATAAATTTCCGCAAGGTCCTTGGCAGTTCTCTGCTTTTTAAAAAGATAATATCTGTCAGGGTGATAAAACCAGCCAAGATTTATTGAAACATCAGCCTCAGCAGGCTTGAAAATCAAATCACGGTATTTGCTGAGAAGCTCACGGGAGCCTAAATCTTCGTCAACATCTGTTGTTTCAGCCAGAGCTGTTGCCTGGGCTTCGCTTTGCTGCGAAAGAGCCATCACTGCCTCGTTTGATGCGTTACCGCATGGTACAACGCTCCACTCGCTTTTTCGTACTCTGCCGCCTTCGTTGCCTATCCACCTGATATCGGGACCGCAGATTGATATAACCGCATGAGGCTGAAGCTCTCTTATAACTGCATAATATCTGTCCCAATCATAAACCTGCTTTATTCCGTTGGGGCCTTCACCGCAGGCACCGTCAAACCAGAGGCAAAACAGTTCACCGTAATTTGTGCAAAGTTCAGTGAGCTGATTTACAAAATAATCATTATATGCATCAGTGCCGTAGGTGCTTTCATGTCTGTCCCAGGGTGAAAGATATATGCCAAGCTTCAAGTCGTACTTTTTGCAGCTTTCGCTCAGCAATTTTACAATATCCTTGCCGAAAGGCGTGTTCATTACATTGTGGTCGGTGTACGCCGTATCGAA
The DNA here is from genome assembly GCA_045537315.1 of Acutalibacteraceae bacterium. Lineage (GTDB taxonomy): Bacteria > Bacillota > Clostridia > Oscillospirales > Acutalibacteraceae > UBA6857. The sequence goes on along the minus strand of JAZSPF010000021.1, from coordinate 5,755 downwards.
AAGGCAGAAGCCGTCGTGGTGTTTTGCTGTGAAAATTATGCCCTTGCTTCCGGTTGCCTTAAGCACTCTGCACCATTGGTCGGTGTCAAGCTTTTTCGGATTGAACTTTTTGATATTTTCCTTGCCGTCGCCCCATTCTCTGCCATAAAAAGTGTTCATGCCAAAGTGAATGAAGTTGTAATACTCCATTTTCATAAAGTCAAGCTGTCTTTGTGAGGGCAGAACGGATGTCAATCTGTCAATTTCCTCACCGTACAGCTCATAACCGTTATTTGAAAGGCACCAGGAATCAGTGCATTTATCTATAATCATATTATCCTCCAAAAAAGCCCTTGATATTGCTACCAAGGGCTTGAAATTTTTAATTATGTCCAGAAGAATGAGATATCAAGACCGTTTGTGGTGTAGAAGTTACCTTCTGCCTTAACAACTTCAGCAAGATTGCTGAGATCAGCCTTAATAAAGCCCTGCTCTCTGAATGCGCCTTCACAAGCTGCAAGCATTGCATAGTCTCTCATGGTAATTCTTGCATAGAGTCTAAGGTCATTATCATAACGTGAGTTAGCCATCATGTTACCTAAAACGAAGCCCGTATGCCACCACTGTCTCTCATAAGGACGTGAGAAGGTCTTAGTCCATGTCGTAACGCCCAGAATCTCTGTTCTCTCATAAAGAGTCATTTCCATCTGAAGCATATCTTCATTTGTTGCACAGTCGTAGTGCTCAAGAGTTCTGTCCTTGGGCTTGTTGTATATACCTATTTCAGCACCGTAAAGGATGAAGCCGTAGTTACCCTTCCAAAGCTGAATCATCCAGTCTCTGTCGTCATAGTCAAACTTGAGACGGCATGTTTCAATGATAATAGCAACAAAACCTGCTGCAGCGTCATAAATCTCATTATAACCGAAGTTTCTCTGCCATGGGTCATCAGCTGTATAGAAGCACTTTGTCTCGGGGTCATAGAGGTAACCGATGATACCGGTGTTATCCCAGTCGTCGGGATATACTGTCTCAGGCTCTTCAATGGGTATATAGAAAAGTGAAACAACTTCACCGAAGTTACCGTAAATCTTGCTGTCGGAAGCACCTATGTAAGGACGAACCTTATATTCATATGTCTTCTTTTCAGTGAGGTTGGCATGTGAGAAGTGGTTATTGTGGGTTGTGCCTACTGACTTCCAGTTACCGTTTTCTTCACGGCAGTAAACCTCATAACCTGCAGCGTTATCAGAGTAATCCCATGTTATTGAGATACCGTTATCAGTGTTAGCAGCAAGCTTAAGATTAACGGGAGCCTTGGGAATGGTACCGCCAACGATTTCCTCTGTCCAGTTGCCGTATACCTTCTTGTCGTTTTCGAGGATGTAAGATCTGATCTTATATCTGTCTGAGCCGCCCTTTTCAAGGCCTGTTACTGCATATGATGTCTCAGTTGTTTCGTTGAGAACAACCTTCCATTCCTTATCTTCCTTGTTGTATTTGCCAAGCTGGAAGCCTGCAATACTCTCATCAGCAGACCATGTAAGTGTGTATGATGTGCTTGTGCTCTTTGCAAGCTTGAAGTTCTTAACATCAGCAGGCTTTGTTTCAACTGTAAAAATCGGTGAGAATTCGCCGTAAACAACGCCCTTGAGCTTATGGTATGCTCTTACCTTAAAGGAATATTCGGTGAGAGGCTGAAGGTTTTTAACAGTATATTTATTCTTAGAAGTGCTTGCAACTCTCTTGTATTTACCTGTTGCGCTGTCAAGCATATAAACCTGATATGACTTTGCACCTGAAGCTGAGTTCCACGCAAGAGTAATATTCGCTGAACCTGTTGCTGTTGATTTAAGACCTGAAACCTTATTGGGATCAGTAATAGCTTTTACGCTCTTTGAATATTCGCCGTAAATTCTGTTGCTGTCAACATCAAGCTTGTTGCCGCCAAATATGTTCTTCTTAAGGTTGTATGCACGAACAGCATAGTAGTAAACTGTGCCCGGATCTGCATCCTTATCAGTGAGAGTTCTGTCAGAAGTCTTACCTACACTTTCCCACTCGCCGTCAGGGCTTGTGCTTCTGTAAAGAACATAACCCTTTACGCCGTCAACAACTCTCCATCTTACAGTTACGGTTGTTGCTGTAACAGAACCAATAACTATGTTGCCGGATTTACCGACTTCATCTGCTGCAAATGCAACTGTGACGCTTGAAAAAACCATTGTCAAGCAAAGAAGAAGCACTGCAAATGTGTTGAATACTCTTTTCATGATGAGTTCTCCTTTTCTTAGTTGATAATTTAGAGTTAATTTAGTATATTCTTACGCCGCCAAAAGGTCTTATAGCGAGCACATAACAGGCATCGTCACCAAAGATTTTCTTCATTGCGCCTGTGTACTCTTCAACCGTGTCGTTGGGCACGAAAGCCTGAATGGTTCCTGCAAAACCGCCACCGTGTACACGCCATGCACCCTTGCCTGTGAGAATCTGCTCACTGACGAGAAGTGCTAAGGAAAGAGGCTGATTTTTAGGTGCCTTGCAGGTGTAGACATTCTGATTATACATATATGAAGATCTGCCGCTTGCAATTATAAGCTCCATAAATGCTTTGAAATCGTTTTCTGAAAGAGCTTTTGCCTGAGCAAGAACTTTTTCGTTTTCGCCGTAAAAATGAAGAGCTCTGAGAACTGCTCTCTCACCGAATTTCTCAGCAATTGCACCTGCATTTTCAAGGACATCCTTCTTGTCTACTTCTCTTAAAACGCTCTTGCCGAAGAAGGAAGCAGCAGCTTCCATTTCGCTTCTTACTGCGGCGTACTCATCAGTGAGGTCTGAGTGACTGCCTTTTGTGTCAACAATGCAAAGGCTGTAGCCGGATTTGCCGAAGTCAAAGTCAATCTTTTCAATTACGGGCTTATTCGTATCTTCAAAGTCAATTTTAACAAATCCGCCAACGGAACATGCCATCTGGTCAAGAAGTCCGCAGGGCTTGCCGAAGTAGACATTCTCACTGTACTGTGAAATCTTGGCAATTTCAACAGGATCAACCTTGCCGTCATTGTAAAGGTAATTAAGCATTGTGCAAACAAGAACCTCAAAAGCGGCTGATGAGGAAAGTCCGGAGCCTGAAAGCACCTGAGAAGCAGTGGTTGCATCAAAGCCGCCCACATTGTAGCCGAGCTGTTTAAAGCGGGCAACTATACCTCTGATAATTGACTGGCTCTTACCCATTTCGTTTTCCTTGACCTCAAGGTCATCACACTCTACAGTGTCCATGGGATAACCTGCAGATTTGATACGGATAATGCCTTCATCGTTTTTTGCAGCTACGGCAATTGCGTCAAGGCTTATACCGCCCGCAAGCACAAGGCCGTGGTTATGGTCAGTGTGATTGCCGCCGATTTCTGTTCTGCCCGGGGCAGAGAAAAGTGCAACATCACGCTTTTCATCTTTGTCAAAAAGCTCACCGAATGCGCCGAGTACCTCGAGAAATCTCTTATACTGATTTTCAAAGTTCTCTTTGAGATAAACCTTTGAAAAGCTTTCGTCAAGGCCTCTTGCTTCAAGCAGCTCTTTAATTTCAATAAAGCTTGTCATTACAGCCAACCTTTCATATTTATTTTGTTGTAAGGCTTCTTATACCGAAAGCACCGCTTAAAGTCAGCAGCACCACACCTGAAAATATCAGCAGAATTATAAAGGGTACGATAAAGCTCGCTGACGCAGGGTCAAAAACATTTCTGCCGATGATTGTATAAGAAAACAGCTTATATGTAAAGCCTGAAACGGAAATGGCAATATATTTGAGATAGGATATATTTGTCGTTCCGTAAAGGCAACTTACCGAATTGACGGGGACACAGGGTACAAAGCGAAGCACAAAAAGCACGAGTCGGGACCCAAGCTTACTGCTGTCGATAAAATTATGCGCCGTGTCGAATTTTTCAAGGAATTTCTCAGCGTTACCGCCGCCGAACTTCTTGCCCCAGAAAAACTTAATGGTAAACAATATTATAATACCTGCAATGTTTATCAGCAGTGCGTAGTACCATTTAAAAAGCACGCCGCTGACAACGCACAAGCACGGAATGGGAAACCACGGAATAAGTGCCTTTAGTGCAAAATTGACAAGTATTGAAACCACTGAAATCCAAGTGGCGCCGTAGGTCTGCATCCATATTTCATATGAGAGAAGGGTGTCGTTGTATCTTGCGTACCACTCAGTGAAAGCGTCGAGCTTGAAAACTCTGAGAAGCACAATAAGACCGAGAGCAAGCAGGAAGCAAACAAATGCCATTGTGTTAAGCATATAAATTCTGCTTTTGCTCTTATTCAAAAATCCCACTCCCGAAATGATTTGTGTGTATAATACAAGCTATACTATTTTATAACAAATCTGTCATAAGGTCAACACATTTTTAGAATTTTCATTGAAATAAATGCAACTTTACAAATAATACACAAAATTATGGGGAGATTATTTAAAATTTTTTCAAAGATACTGACATAACTTCACACTTATGATATAATATGAATGTGAAATCTATATGTAATGGAGGTTAAAAAATGAAACTTGTTATTTTAGACGCTTATGCAGAAAATCCGGGTGACCTTTCATGGGATTGGCTACAGGATGTTGTTGACGAATATGAGATTTATGACATCACTCCCCCTGAAAAGGTTATTGAGAGAAGTATTGATGCCGATATTCTCGTTACAAACAAAACCGTGCTCACTGCTGATATTCTCGAAAGGCTGCCTAAGGTTAAATATATTTCCACACTTGCCACAGGCTACAATGTCATTGATACTGTGTACGCGCGTGAGAAAGGCATAGCTGTTTCAAACATCCCCGCCTACAGCACCGACGGCGTTGCACAGCTTGTTTTTGCATTTATTCTTGAGCTCACAAATCAGGTTGCACTTCACAACGAAAGCGTAAAAAGCGGCGAGTGGTGCAAAAGCGAGCATTTCTGCTATTGGAAAACACCTATAACTGAAATAGCACATAAAACTCTCGGCGTTGTTGGCTTCGGCAAAATAGGCAGTGCGGTGGCTCAGATTGCGAATGCCTTCGGTATGAAGGTTATTGCCTACTCCCCTAACACAAGAAGCTACAGCGGTTTCGGCAGTGTTGACTTTGTTTCTCTTGACGAAGTTATTGCACAGTCTGATATTATATCGCTTCACTGCCCTCTTACTGCCGACACAACAGGACTTGTCAATTATGAGTTCCTGAGCAAAATGAAAAGCACTGCCCTTCTTATCAACACATCAAGAGGCCCCGTAATAAACGAAGCTGATTTGAAAAGAGCTCTTGACGATGGCGTAATTGCAGGTGCAGGCGTTGACGTGCTTTCAGTGGAGCCAGCAAGGGAAGACAATCCCCTGCTCACTTGTGAAAAATGTCTTATCACTCCCCATATAGCATGGGCAAGCTTTGAGGCAAGAAGCAGACTTATGAACATTTTCAGAAGTAATGTTGAAGGTTTTGTCAAAGGCGAGCCGGTAAATGTGGTAAACTGAATAAAGCTAAGCGGTCAGCAAAAACACTGACCGCTGAAATTTTATATCTTTTTAATACGAATTATCTTTGACCTGAGTGTTCCGCCCATTTCAAAATCAAGACCCACATTCATAAGATATGCACCGCCGTAGATTTCTTCCTTATCGTCATAGATGAGTTTATATGTGCCTTCACTGTCAAGTCCTTCAAGGAAAATGTGATAGAACTTATCGTTAAAGAAGCTGTTGACACTCGTGCAAAGGAAAA
>JAZSPF010000085.1:0-28056 GCA_045537315.1 Acutalibacteraceae bacterium | reverse complement strand
AACTGAATTGATCAATGCAGTTGCAGCTAAGGCTGAAATCTCAAAGAAGGACGCAGAAAAGGCTCTCGCAGCAGTTCTCGGTTCAATCGAAGATGCTCTCAAGGCAGGAGATAAGGTACAGCTCATCGGCTTTGGTACATTTGAAGTTAAGGAAAGAGCTGCAAGAACAGGTCACAACCCCAAGACAGGCGAAGCTATCGAAATCGCTGCAGCAAAGATTCCTTCATTCAAGGCAGGCGCTGCACTCAAGACAGCAGTAAAATAAAAAGTAGCCGCCTTGAGGCACCTTCCTTACAGAAGGTGCCTCAACTAAGTTTGCCCTTACGGGCAAGTGAAGTTGTCTTTGACAGTGAAGTTGCTTCGTAGTGAAGTTTGCTTCGCAAGTTTTTTGTGGCAAACTTAACTTCATATGGACTTAAAGTCCATACTTCACTGCAAGTGAAACGAGCAACTTCACTTTTGCGTCAGCAAAAACTTCACTTACACTCGCTACAAGTATAAAGGAATATTTATGAGACTTGACAAATACTTAAAGGTTTCCCGTCTTATCAAAAGAAGAACTATTGCAAACGAGGTTTGCGATGCCAAGCACGTCACCGTCAACGGCAAGATTGCAAGAGCTTCCTATGATGTTAAGGTGGGGGATATAATCGAAATCCAGATGGGCGAAAACATAATGAAAGCAGAGGTTCTCGTTGTCACAGAGCACGCAACCAAGAACGATGCAGGACTTATGTATAAGATGCTGTAAGAACAGGGGTTTTCTTCTGTTCTTTTTTTATTGTGAGGCTAATATGCTTTATTGAAGGAGTGTTTTTTATGACTGATAATAAAGATAAAATAGTTATGCCCCACAATGTTATAATGAAAGACAGGTCAGAGCTGACCTTAAGCGGTGTGACTGATGTGGACTCTTTTGACGAGAGCACGATTATTGCCTACACCGATTACGGCGAGCTGACCATAACAGGCACAAATCTGCACATCAGCTCTCTTAATATCGACAAGGGTGAGCTTAGTGTCGACGGCAGAATTGCGGCACTTTCATATATTGACCAGCAGCCTAACAAGGGCGGCTTTTTCTCAAAGGTGTTTCGATGAATTACGCAGAGCCTCTTTCAAATCAGGTTATGGTTTTTATCCGCGGTGTTGGTTTCGGGGTACTCTTAGGCTTGCTATATGAGGCTTTTACAGTGCTGAGAAATCTGATTTCGGATAAAAAATGGGCATACGTTCTGTGCGATATTTCTTTTAGTCTTATTGCCGCGGTGATGTCCTTTTTCTTTATGATACTCTTTAACGGCGGCATAGTACGCCTGAATCTTATATTGGCACAGCTTTTGGGCGGTGTAGCTTTACATCTGAGTGCAGGCAGACACCTGATAAAGCCTATGCTTTTTGTGGGGGGTGCAATAAGAAAAGGTATAAGATTTGTGTTTTCTCCCGTGAGGTTTATACTGCATAAAGGCAGAGCCTTGCTCAGTACGCAGATAAAAAAGTTAAAAAGTGAAAAGAAGAACGACTCGGTGCCGAAAAAAGACAGGAAAAAAATTAAGAATATTATTAAAATACCCTTGAAAAAATGAAAAAAATGGGTATACTAAAATGTGTATAAATTTTCAAAGGAGTGTTAGCTTTGGCTGTCAGAAATATAAATGAAGCAAAACCGAAAAAGAAAAAGTTTCGCAAAGTGCATTTCCTTTGGGTACTTTTAATTGTATGCGCCGTAGTGCTTGTTTTCGGCAGTCTTGCACAGAATTTCATTGAACTCGGTGAGCTTAACGGTAAGATAGATGAGATGAATCAGGAAATTACCGACCTTGACAAAGAGAGTGCTGAAATTCAGGAAATTCTCGATGACAAAACACACGATGAATATTTTGAAAAAATCGCAAGAGAAGAATACGGCTATTGCAAACCGGGAGAGAAAGTTTATTACAACTCATCATTCGGGGAATAAATCTTAGGAGGACAACATTTTTTTATGCTTGAAGTTGGAGCAATCGTTGAAGGTAAGGTTACAGGTTTAACGGCTTTTGGTGCATTCGTAAGCTTACCGGACGGAAAAAGTGGAATGGTACATATCTCTGAGGTATCCAATACTTTTGTAAAGGAAATCAAGGATTTCCTTAAGGAAGGTCAGGATGTCAAGGTTAAAGTGACGGGCATATCACCTGAGGGTAAAATCAGCCTGTCAATCAAAAAAGCTGTGGAGGGCGAAAAAGAGAAGCCTGCTCCCAGAGCCAAGAGAAACGACAGACCGAGAAATAACAATGTCTGGCAGGGTCAGCAGAAACCTCAGGCAAACGAAAGTATGTCCTTTGAAGATATGATGGCACGCTTTAAGCAGGTCAGTGACGAAAAGATGACAGACCTGAAACGCTCCACCGACTCAAAACACGGCGGATACTCCAGAAGAAAGTAATTAGCAATTAGCAATTGTGGTCGCGGGTTACTTCTCACTGATAAGTAAGATTTCCCCCGCAAAGATAGTAAAAATAATATATAAACTCTGACGATTATAAAAGTTCAGCAGGTTACTTCTTAATTGAAGTGACCTGCCTTTGCTTTAAGATTGATGAAATTTCTTTCTTTTGAGCTTTACCTCCGCGGGGAGAAGCTTACCGTTAGCAGGCGGTAAATCTGCGACCGCCATTGCTAATAAAAAAAATGCCTACGGCATTTTTTCTCCTCCTCTTGAAAATTATCCCTTAAATGGTGTATTATATCAGTAACGAATGCAATAATATTATAAGGAGGATATTCCTATGAAAAAACTTTTTGCTCTGGTTTTGAGTCTTGTTCTTGTTTTCAGCTTCATACCTATGGCTTTTGCCGCAGATGCTGATAAGCCTTTTGACAACAGTAATTTCTTCACATACGATGATTATACCATTCACTACAGAACTTATGACAGTGCCGAAAATAAAAATCAGATTATGCTTATTCACGGCTTCTGTCTTTCAACTGCATCCTTAGAGGGTGTTGCGGCAGAGTACCAAAAGGCAGGCTATGACGTTGTAACCGTTGATGTGCCTAATTTCGGCTATTCTTCAAGAGAGACAAGTGATACGAATTTTCTTTCAAGAGAAGAAGTAATCGGTGCGCTTATGGCTGACTTGGGCGGCACATGGATAGTTGGCGGTCACTCAATGGGTGGCGGCATTGCAATAAACCTTGCGTGCGATTATCCCGAAACAGTGACAGGTCTTGTGCTTTATGCGCCTCAGACTTCAAATGAAGCTTCAGGCTTTATGGCAAAGTTCAGTGCCTCATGTATTGCTCAGGCAATGTATAATATGATTTTGGCTGTTGCACTTCGTATGCCTTTTATAGTGAGAATGCTCGTTGATATGAGCTTCAGCAACAGTGAATATGCAAAGACCTATGACTTGGCGAGAATTTCTAACCCTCTTTCACTTGATGGCACAGGTGCAGGTATCACTATTATGGCTTCTCACACAAGAGGCAGTGACCTTTCAAAGCTTGCTGCGCTTAAAATCCCCTGTGCAGTTATTACGGCAGTAAACGATAAGATAGCTATGGCGGATAATATTCAGGCTATTCTTGACAACGCCCCTGAAGGCTATTACACCTATGAATTTGCCGAGGGAGGCCACATGATGATGGAATATAATCCCGAAGCGGTGGCAGAGCAAACACTGCCTACAATTGCAAAATGCAAATGATGTAAAATGTTTTAAACGGCTTTGTCCGCACTGTGATGTCAAAAATCAACTGACACGGTGCGGACAGTTTTTCTTTTTTTGTGAGGTGATTTTTATTTTAGATATACGGGATTATTGTTCATTGGAGCATACTGTGGCAAAAGACTATCTGCTGTCCTTTTCAGTGCCGTGGCTTGCTCTGAGGGGACTCGCTGATTATATCAGAGAACTGGGGCATACTCTGCCGAAAGAGGAATATGACAGATACGGCACAGATGTGTGGATACACAAAAACACCCTTATTTATCCTACGGCATTTGTCAAAGGTCCCTGCATAATAGGGCAGGGCAGTGAAGTGCGCCACAGTGCCTTTATAAGAGGCAGTGCTTTGATAGGTGAAAACTGCACTGTAGGCAACTCAACCGAAATCAAAAACTCCATACTTTTTGACGGTGCGCAGGTGCCTCACTTCAACTATATAGGTGACAGCATATTAGGTTATAAGGCACACCTTGGTGCAGGTGCCGTCACATCAAATGTCAAGAGCGACAAAAGCGAGATTTTCGTTTCTTCTGGTACGGGGAAGGTGGGTACAGGTCTCAAAAAGTTCGGTGCCCTAATAGGGGACGAAGTTGAAATAGGCTGCAGCAGTGTGCTTTGTCCCGGCACGGTAATAGGCAGAAGCTCTACAGTCTATCCCTTGGTGCGTCTTAGGGGATGTGTTGAAAACCACTGCATAGTTAAAGATGAAAATACCATTGTAAGAAAGGTCTGAAATTATGGCAAAATATTTCGGTACTGATGGCTTCAGAGGTGAAGCTAATGTTAATCTTACGGCGGATCACGCCTACAAAATCGGCAGATTTCTCGGGCACTACTTCAAGGAAAAGCACGACAGAGAGGGTGACAGATTTCCGCCGAGAGTTGTCATAGGCAAGGATACACGCCGTTCAAGCTATATGCTTGAATATTGCCTTGCAGGGGGACTGACTGCCTCAGGGTGCGATTGCTATCTTCTGCACGTAACAACAACGCCATGTGTAGCCTATATAACAAAAACCGATGAATTTGACTGCGGTATTATGATTTCAGCAAGCCATAATCCCTATTATGACAACGGCATTAAGCTCATTAACTCTGAGGGGGAAAAGATGGGAGGACCCATCATTGAAAAGCTTGAGGAGTACCTTGATAATAAAAGCGACGAAGTACCTTTCGCCTATCGTGATAAAATTGCAAAAACCGTTGACTATGTTTCGGGCAGAAACCGATATATAGGCTATCTTATCTCACTGGGAATCTACTCTTTCAAAGGTATGCGCATAGGGCTTGACTGCGCCAACGGCAGTGCTTGGAATATTGCAAAGTGTGTTTTTGAAGCTTTGGGGGCTAGTGTTTATATGATAGGCGCAGAGCCTAACGGTACCAACATAAACTATATGACCGGCTCAACTTATATGGATGAAATAAGTGATTTTGTCAGAGCTAAGCGGCTTGATGTAGGCTTTGCCTATGACGGTGATGCGGACAGATGCCTTTGCGTTGACGAAAAGGGCAACGTAGTTGACGGCGACAAGATACTTTATATCTCGGCGAAATATATGAAAGAAAAGGAGCTTCTCAGCGGCAACACCGTAGTGACAACGGTTATGTCAAATTTCGGGCTTTATAAAAGCCTTGATAAGCTGGGAATAAACTACACCAAAACTGATGTAGGTGACAGATTTGTTTATGAGGAAATAAAGAAAAGCGGATATAAGCTTGGCGGTGAGCAGTCGGGTCATATAATTTATTCCAAATATGCCACAACAGGCGATGGCATACTCACAAGCCTTAAAATTATGGAAATTATGCTCTCGTGCAAAAGAAAACTAAGCGACCTTGCCGCAGAAATGAAAACCTACCCTCAGTGCCTTATAAATGTTAGAGTTACTGATAAGAAAAAAGCTATGGAGAATGAAAATGTGGTTTCGGCGCTCAGAGAAGCTGAAACTCTTCTGGGCGATGAAGGAAGAATACTTCTTCGTGCGTCAGGCACAGAGCCTGCTATAAGAGTTATGGCAGAGGCGAAGGATGAAAAGCTCTGCAGAAGTGTGGCAGAGACGATTGCACGGCAGGTGGAAAAGGCCGAACATTATCCGTCTTAACAAGGTGAATCCGTCTTATTATGGCGGATTTTCTTTGTTAGTGATAAATTATATTTTATTTTAGAAGGGATTTTTCACTTAAATTTCACATTGGTATAATATAATGTATAAAAAAGTGAAAGGAATTGTGTTATAATAGATGTGAGGTGAAAATATGGGAAAGATATTAGTTGTTGATGACGATAAAAGAATAAACGAGCTTATTGTGGATATTTTTACTATGGAAGGCTTCGATGTGCTTTATGCCTATGACGGTGATGAAGCTATTGAAATTCTTGATGAGGTGGAGGATATTGAGGTTATACTTCTTGATATTATGATGCCTAAAATTGACGGCTGGGACTGTCTTGCTTACATAAAGACCCACTTCGATGTGAAGGTTATAATGCTCACTGCTCTTGACGATGAGGAATATGAGGTCAGGGGCATAAGAAGCGGTGCAGACGATTATATCAGCAAGCCTTTCAAACGTGCTGTGCTTCTTGAAAGAGTGAAACGACTTATCGGCAGCAGTAAAGACAGAGTAGACACAAAATATGTCAGCGGTCCGCTTACACTTATCAAAAGCGAATGCAGAGCCTATCTTGACGGTGTACCCATAAAGCTGACAACCAAAGAGTTTCAGCTTCTTATGCTGCTTATGAAAAACGGCAGACACGCCCTTTCAAGAGAGAATATACTTGATAAGGTCTGGGGTTATGAATATGAGGGTAACGACAGAACAATTGACACTCACATTAAAATGCTCAGGCACGCCCTTAAGGATTACGGCTATGTTATAAGAACTATAAGGGGTACCGGCTACAGCTTTGATGCAGAGGTATTTGAAAAATGAAAAAGAGCTTCCGGTTAAAGGTTATACTTGCTTTTACAGTGGGTATTCTGCTGTGTGTTGCACTTCTCATAACAGGCTTTCGTTCCATGCTCAGACCTATATTTATCCACGACACAAAAAACAGCATGGAAAACTACGCTCAGCTTGTTATCGATGCTTACACAAGCGGTTCTGCCACGGTGAGAAGAACTCTGGATATGCTGGACTCGTCTCACGATATACAGTCGGCTGTCATAACATCAGACTGTCAGGTGCTCATAAACAGCGGTGAGGATATATATCCATCTTCATATAAGATGACTCAGCTCAGGCAGTGGCTTACAATATATGACTCAGAAAAAAAAGAAGACAGTGTTTTCAGCGGTGAGATAACGGATACAACTGATAATCTCGCAAGAGTGGTACATATTGAGGCCATTGATGAAAACACCTTTATATGTATGAGTAAGGTTGTCAGAGGCATCGACCAGGAAGTACGTATAGCCACATATGTAATAGCCGTTATGGGCGTGCTTATCATTATAATGGGTGCTGTTATATGGAGCGTACTCACAAGACCCTTTACCAAGCAAATGGAAAAGATGAGTCAGGTGACAAAGAAAATGTCACAGCTTGAATTCCACGAGAAGATAAACTATGAAAGCAATGACGAAATAGGTGTTCTTGCAAAGAGCATTGACGAAATGAGTGATGAACTCAAAAAGAGTATTGATAAACTGCAAAAGGACGTTGAAAGAAGAAAAAGGCTCATAAGGGATATATCCCATGAACTGAAAACTCCCGTAACTACTGTCAGAGGCTATACAGAAAACATAGAGATAGTTGCGGGCGATAATGAAAAAATCAAACGGTACTGCAGCATTATGCTTGAGGAATGTGATGTAATTGAGTCTATGCTCAGTGAGCTTCTCTATATGTCAAAGCTTGAGGATGAGGGTTATGAGTGCCGCATGGAAATAGTCGACACCACTACACTTGAAGGCAAAATCAAATCGAGGCTGAGAAATGAATTTGGTGAAAGTGATATTGATGTCAGCTTCGAAAAGGCTGTGCTTTGCGCCAATGAAACTCTTATGCAAAGAGCGGTTTTCAATTATGTTTCCAATGCAGTGAAATACAGAACACCCGACACTCCCGTAAGTGTCAGAGGATATTGCGAAAAAGACAGCTACACCTTTGCTGTGAGCAACTACGGCAGTGAAATAAGTCCCGAGGACAGAGAACTCATGTGGGATGTTTTCTATAAAGCCGACAAGTCACGCACAAGGAGTGCAAAAGGACACGGCATAGGACTTACTATGGTAAAGCAGATTGCCGCACTTCACGGCGGTGAGGTTGCAATTGAGAGTGAAAAGGGTATCAATACATTTATAATAAGATTTCCCAAACAAAAATCCGTATGATTTCCATACGGATTTTTGATTTCCCTATTGCCTTTTTTCTTGTTTAGGTATAGTATTATATTCACACCTATGAAAGAGAGTGATATTATGAAAAAAAGCGCAGTAAGGCTTTTTGCCGTACTTTTGGCGGCAACGGTTTTTTGCCTTAGCTTTACAGGCTGTAATGTTATAGATAAAATTTTTAATTGGGAGCCGACAGGGGAGAGTACCATCAGCACTACACGGCAGAGTACCACAAAACCGGAAATCACGGCACCCACTACCACTTCGCCTCAGACAACAACTCAGCTTCAGCAGGTTGTGCCTGAGACCACTACACAAAAGACAGATGCTGTCTACACCGAAAAAGAAGAAAAAGTCTGGGCTACACGGGATGTTAATGTGAGAAAAGGTGCAAGCACCAATGCTCAGAAGGTAGGCAGACTTCATGAGGGCAACGCCGTAACAAGACTTGCCCTGGGCGAAAACGGCTGGAGTCGTGTTCTGTTTGAGGGTGAGGAGCGCTATATCTACAGCGAGTATCTCACGACAACAGAGCCTTTCAGGGTCAGCAGCAACAGAACTGTGGTTGATCCCACAGGTGATGACTGGAACCTTGTCGTTGTTAACACAAAGCGTGAAATTCCCGCCGATTATGTGCCGAAGCTTGCTGAGGTTGCATCTTCGGGTGTCTATATGGATTATCGTGTGGCACCCTATTATAATGAAATGTACGCCGCAGCGAAAAAAGACGGCATAATTCTCACTCCTTATTCGGGCTACCGTTCATATCAGCGTCAGCAGAGAAACTACAATAACCTGACACAGCAGTATATGACTCAGTACGGCCTTTCAAAAGAGGATGCCGCCGCAAAGGCTGCAACGGTTATTCTTCCGCCCGGTACAAGTGAACACAACTTAGGTCTTGCTATGGATATATGCAACACCAATTCCACCTTCAAAAATCAGAAGGAGTATAAGTGGCTTACCGAGCACGCTCACGAATACGGCTTTATTCTAAGGTACACTGCCGAAAAACAGAGCATTACCGAGATTATTCCCGAGCCGTGGCATTGGAGATTTGTCGGCGTTGAATACGCAGAGAAAATCAAAAACAGCGGACTGTGCCTTGAGGAATATCTGGGGATAGTTTAAATGGAAATGCAAAATGTGGTCGCGGGTCAGTCTGCGGCCACTCTTGTTCTTATCACCACAAAGGCAGCAGGTTTAATATACCTGATTCCGTCGATTGTAATATTGTTTTAAGTGTGGGCAGCAGGCAAGCGGGAGGCGGCTCCACACCCGAACTGTGTTCGGGTCGGCTACAAAAGTAGCCGTAAATCGCCTCGGCGATTTGGTGGAGCCGCCACAAGTTTGCACATAATGAAAAAGAACCTCTCACATTGAGAAGTTCTGTAATCATCAATATCCTATAATCAGATAGCGCGAGTAACCTTGCCTGAACGTAAGCAACGAGTACAAGCGTGAACTCTCTTGGGAGAGCCGTTAACGATAGCTTTTACGCGCTTTACGTTGGGTTTCCATGTTCTGTTTGAACGTCTGTGTGAGTGGGATACTTTGATGCCGAAGGATACATCCTTGCCGCAGAAATCACATTTTGCCATGTGTCGCACCTCCTTAAATATATTAAACTACATAAGCAGGGAATATAATAGCAGAAATCAAAATAAAATGCAAGTGTTTTTTGAGATTTTCTTTATAAAAACTGTTGATTTTTATTTTTAATTGTAGTATAATGCTATCAAACGAACATTTGTACGATTTGGAGGACAAAATCCATGGCAGATAAAAACAGCGCACTCAATGCGGCCCTGGCGCAGATTGAAAAGCAGTACGGCAAAGGCGCGGTTATGCGTCTTGGTCAGAATACGGAAATGAATGTTGAGGCTATTTCAACAGGTTCACTTTCTCTTGACCTTGCAACGGGCATCGGCGGACTTCCCAAGGGCAGAATAGTTGAGATTTACGGTCCTGAATCATCAGGTAAGACAACTCTTGCTCTTCACTGCATAGCTGAAGCGCAGAAAGCAGGCGGTGAGGCTGCATTTATTGATGCTGAGCATGCTCTTGACCCTGTTTATGCTAAGGGCATAGGCGTTGATGTTGACTCTCTTCTTGTTTCACAGCCCGATAACGGTGAGGATGCGCTCTCAATCACAGAGGCTCTTGCACGTTCAGGTGCCCTTGATATAATTGTTGTGGACTCTGTTGCGGCTCTTGTTCCCAGAGCTGAAATCGAGGGCGAAATGGGTGACAGCCATGTTGGTCTGCATGCAAGACTTATGTCACAGGCTCTTCGTAAGCTCACAGCAGTTATCGCAAAGTCAAATACACTTGTTATCTTCATCAATCAGCTTCGTGAAAAGGTTGGCGTTATCTACGGTAATCCGGAGGTAACAACAGGCGGTCGCGCTCTCAAATTCTACTCTTCAATGAGAATTGATGTGAGAAAAACCGAACAGCTTAAGGCTTCGGGCAACGAGTTTATCGGAGCAAGAACAAGGGCAAAGATAGTTAAAAATAAGGTTTCACCTCCCTTTAAAGAGGGCGAATTCGATATTATGTACGGTACCGGTATTTCCCGTGAAGGTGAAATAGTTGACCTTGCCGTTAAGTTTGACATTATCAACAAAAGCGGTGCATGGTTCTCCTACGGTGAGACAAGACTCGGCCAAGGCAGAGACAATGTGAAGGCTCTGCTGAAAAAAGAAGACTCTCTTCGCCAGGAAATTGACAAAAAGGTGAGAGACCGTTTCATGCAGGAAAGAGCTGTAGCTCAGGGCAAGGGTCAGGCTGAGGAAGTGAAAGCTGAAACAGCACAGGAGAAAAAACCTGCCGCAAGAAGAAGCGCAAGTTCCGTAAGAGCAAAAATAGATATCCTTGTTGACGATGATGACGAATAATGAAACTGACATATAAAAAAGGAAAACAGGATAAAATTCACATTTCAGTCGACGGTGAGTATAGCTTTACCGTCGACGAAGCATATTTTATGTCTTTAGGTCTATATAACGGCAAAGAAATTGATGAGGATGAACTCGCTGAATTGCGTGAAACGGTTAATGTCAGACGAGCCTACAATTATGCCGTGTCCCTTCTTGCAAGACGTGACCACAGTGAAAAAGAGCTTCTTGACAAGCTCAGAGTCAAAGGCTACAAAGACGGTGCAGTAAAAGCTGTAGAAAAGCTGAAAACCGGAGGCTACGTTGACGATGAACGCTTTGCAAGGCTTTTCACACGCGAACTGCAAACCCTTAAAAAGTACGGCAAAAGACGCATTGAACAGGAGCTTTACCGAAAAGGTATTGACAGGGATATTATTGGAGAAGTTCTCGACGAGACGGAGTTTGACAAAAGTGAACTTGTAAGTCTCATTGAAAGAAAATACGGCAGATATCTCAGTGATGAAAAAGGCATACAGAAAACTGTAAACTCCCTTCTCAGAATGGGATACAGTTACGGTGAAATCCGCGATGCATTAAAGCACATTGGCGAAAACACAGAAATTGACGACGAGGTTTATTATGAGTAAAGTTGGAATGATATCTTTAGGTTGTCCTAAAAATCAGGTTGACGGTGAAATGCTTCTTTCACGCCTGAGTGACGCAGGCTTTGAAATCGTGGGTGACATTGAGGCTGATATAGTGATTGTCAACACCTGCGGTTTTATAGGTGACGCTAAAAAAGAAGCAATTGACACTATTTTAGAGGTCTGTCAGCTTAAAGACGAGGGTATTGTGGGATCTGTAGTGGTTACAGGCTGTCTTGCCCAGAGATATAAAGATGAAATCATGAAAGAAATTCCCGAGGTGGATGCAGTGGTGGGCATCGGCGGCAACGGTGATATTGTGTCTGTTTGTCGCGATGTAATAAAGAAGAAAAAAGTAAATCTTTTCCCGCCTAAAACAGACTTGCCTTTAGAGGGTGACAGACTTCTCACTACGCCGCCTCATTATGCCTATCTTAAAATTGCCGAAGGGTGCTCAAATTGCTGCACCTATTGCGCTATCCCCAAAATCAGGGGCAAATTCCGCAGCCGTGAAATGGAAAATATCATAGCTGAAGCAAAGTCCCTTGCCGAAAACGGCGTTAAGGAGCTTATCGTTGTAGCTCAGGATACAACAAAATACGGCATTGATTTATACGGTGAGTTGAAGCTCAGTGAGCTTCTGCGTGAGCTTTGCAGAATTGACGGCGTCGAGTGGATACGCACCCTTTACTGCTATCCCGAGTCAATAACCGACGAGCTTATTGAGACAATGGCAAATGAAAGCAAAATCTGCAAATATATTGATATACCGCTTCAGCACTGTGACGGCAGTGTACTGAAAAGAATGAACCGAAAGGGCGACAGAGAGAGCCTGACGGCACTTATAAATAAGCTCAGAAGAAAAATTCCCGACATAGTTATCAGAACGACCTTCATTGTTGGTTTTCCCGGTGAGACAGATGGAAACTTCGAGAGCCTCTGTGAGTTCGCAGACGAGATGAGGTTTGACCGCTACGGCTGTTTTGCCTACTCTGCCGAAGAGGATACACCTGCCGCCACAATGGAAAATCAGGTTGACGAGGATGTGAAACTTGAGAGAGCAAACATAATGAACGCTCAGCAACAGCGTATCTTTGAGGATAAGCTTGACTCACTTCTCGGCAAGGAACTGACGGTTATTGTTGACGGCTTTGATGAGGAAGAAATGCTCTATTTCGGCAGAAGCTATATGGATGCCCCGGACATTGACACGGTGGTTATAATTTCAAGTGAAGAAGAACTGACAGCAGGTCAGTTTGTCAAAGGTACTGTTAAAGGAAGCCTTAACGGTGAGCTGATTGTCGAGTGTGAAAATGAGGCAATCTGACTTTTCTGTAAATCAGTAATATATCAGGAGGATTATCATGGAAAAACAAAAAGCAATAATCATAGATAAAAATAAATGTATCGGTTGCGGCAAGTGTGTCAGGGACTGTGTAGGCGGAAAGCTTAAAATGGTCGACGGCAAGGCGGAGTTTATGTTTTCACGCTGTATTGAGTGTGGTCATTGCTATGCAATTTGCCCTGTAGGTGCTGTGTCAATGGCAGATTATCCCAATGCAAAGGATGAAAAGACAGTAAGTATGACGGAGTTTGACTCTGATAAGCTGCTCACTGCAATGAAATCAAGAAGAACAATCCGTCAGTTTGCCGAAAGAGCTGTCAGCGACGAAGATATTGCAAAAATTATCGAAGCAGGCAGATACTGTCCTACGGGTACCAACGCTCAGGATTTCTCCTTTATTGTGCTTCGCTCTAAAAAAGATGAAGCCGAAAAGGAGGCAGTAAAATTCTTCCGTACAGCCAAAAAAGCGGCAACACCTTTTTCGTCTTATATAAAGTATTTTGATATTGACGATAAGTTTTTCTTTAAAAATGCTCCCGTAGTTATTTTAGTCACATCAAAGGGTAACACAAGCGGCTGTCTCGCTTCATCATATATGGAGCTTATGGCGTACAGCCTGGGCCTCGGTGTACTCTACAGCGGTTTCTTTGTTGCGGCGACAAAGTTCAATAAAAAGCTCGCATCAATGCTTGGTCTTAATAAGGGCAGTAAACTTGTCACCTGTCTT
Source organism: Acutalibacteraceae bacterium (assembly GCA_045537315.1). Taxonomy (GTDB): domain Bacteria; phylum Bacillota; class Clostridia; order Oscillospirales; family Acutalibacteraceae; genus UBA6857. The sequence goes on along the minus strand of JAZSPF010000085.1, from coordinate 14,402 downwards.
GTTATCGGTTATCCCGATGTGGACTATGAGAGAATACCTCCGAGAAAAGAAGCAAAAGTCAAGTGGATGTAATTTCATATGGCGCAGAATTTTATCAAACAGATGAAATCTGCGCTATTTTTATTGCACTGAAAAAGATAATATGATATAATATATGGCTGAAAAGAGGTGAAAGCATGGCTCAGTTTGATGAAAAATCCCTTAAAGCGCACATAAAATCAGGGGAGTTTTATCCAATATATCTTATATGCGGTAATGAGGATTATCTGAAGAAGCTATATACTGATATGATTGCCGCCAAAAATGTTGAGCCTGCTTTCGAAAGCTTCAATCTGCAGAAGTTTGAGGGCAAGGGACTTGATCTTCAGGATGTATTTGAGCAGGCAAGCATTATGCCAATGATGAGCGATAAACGCTGCATCATAGTTGAGGACTACAAGCTCGAGGGCGCAGGGGAGGATGCAATTTCTCAGATTTCAGCCTATCTTGAAACTTCACCGGACACATCAATAGTTATATTCCATCAGAAAAGTGCCGAGTTTTCTTTAGCCAAGGCTAAAAAGGCGGCGGATATTATCTCAAAGCAGGGTGCTGTATGCGTACTCAACAAGAGAATGGGAAGTGACCTGACTAAACCGCTTATTACCTCAGCAGCAAAGCAGGGCTGCACCCTTACATTACAGATGGCGAATTATCTTGTTTCGGTTGTTGGTGACGATTTCAATGTGCTTATAAACGAGCTTAAGAAGGTCTGCGGCTATGCAGGTGGCGGTGAAATAACCAAAGCTCACATTGATGCAGTTGCCGTCAAAACAGACGAAGCCAAAATCTATGATTTGACAAAAGCTCTTATGGGAAAGGATTTTGACAGGGCATATAAGGTGCTTCACACTCTAATTAAAAGCAAGGTTCAGCCCGAGTATATTCTCGGCACAATTGTCAGCACTTATGTTGATATGTACCGCGGTAAGGTGTCACTTTCCTGCGGTGGGCGTGCCGACGAGTTAGCCGCCGATTTTGATTACGGTAAGAGAGCATTTGCACTGACAAACGGTGCAAGGGATGCCTCGAAAATAGACTTGCCTACTCTTCGCAAATGCCTTGACGTACTCTCTGAGGCTGATATGAAGCTTAAAATGAGCAGTGACGATAATGTCATAGTTCTCGAACAGCTTATGGTAAGGCTCTTCCTTGTGGCAAACGGTGAAAAAGTATGATTAAGCTTGACAAACCCGTTATCGTTGAGGGCAAATACGATATAATCAAACTCAGCAATATTATAGATACGCTCATAATAAAAACCGACGGCTTCGGCATATTTAAGGATAAAGAAAAGCAAAAACTTCTCAGACGCCTTGCCGGAGAAAAGGGCATAATTGTTATGACAGACAGTGACTCGGCAGGCTTTCTCATAAGAAACTTTATCTCTTCAAGTGTGCCTTCCGATAAAATAACCCATGTGTATATTCCCGATTTATACGGTAAAGAAAAACGCAAAACCGAAGCCTCAAAAGAGGGGAAGCTGGGTGTTGAGGGTACCCCTGAAAAGATAATACTTGAGGCACTGCAAAAAGCGGGGATTACCTGCAGTGAAACCCAAAGCAGTGAAAGACGTCTCATAACAAACCTTGATCTTTATGAGTGCGGTCTCATGGGCAGAGAAAACAGCAAGGAAAAAAGAACACTGCTTCTTAAAAGTCTTGCACTCCCCGAGAGGATGTCAACCTCATCTCTCATTAAAATACTCAATACCTTCGTCACTTATGATGAATTCACTGAAAAAATAAAGGAGCTGAATTTATGCGAATAGGTCACGGCTACGATGTTCACAAGCTGGTAGAGGGCAGACGGCTCATTCTCGGCGGTGTGGATATCCCCTATGAAAAGGGTCTTCTCGGTCACTCCGATGCGGATGTGCTTCTTCACGCAATATCCGACAGCCTTTTAGGCGCGGCAGCAATGGGGGATATAGGCAAGCTTTTCCCCGACAATGACCCTGCATTTGAGGGGGCGGACAGCCTTGTGCTTTTAAAGGAAGTCTACGGTCGCGTACAGGAAAAAGGCTATAACCTTATAAATCTCGATGCAACAGTGCTTGCCCAAAGACCCAAGCTCAGACCCTATATTGACACAATGAGAGAGAATATCGCTTCGGCTCTGGGTGTTGATGCGGAATGTGTCAGCGTTAAGGCAACCACGGAAGAGGGTCTCGGCTTCACGGGTGAGGGCAAGGGAATTGCTGCTCACTGTGTGTGCTTAATCAGTAAATAATTTTGAAAGGATGACACATATATGAAAAGGAAAATGACAAAGCTTACTGCATTGCTTTTATGTCTTATAATGCTTATGAGCGTGCCTGTTACAGCTTTTGCTGCAGGTAATGAGGTGTCAAGAGTTGCAGTGACAATCAACGGTGACAGTGCCAATGCAAGAGGCATCAGCTGGTACACAGATAAAAAATGCGACTCCCTGGTGCAGATAGCCAAAGCAGGTGAGGACCTTGAGAAAGGTGATATCGTTGAGGGTGATGGCTATAAGGCAATGGAAAAGTATGTACATAAGGTGACAGTAACTAACCTTGAGCCTGCCACACAGTACGCTTACAGAGTAGGCGACGGCAACACATGGAGTGAAGTGGGTTATTTTACCACAAGCAATCCCGACAGCGATAAGGCTGAGTTTATTGTTATTTCCGACGTTCAGGCAAGCAACGAAGAGAATTTCCAAAAAGCCGCTGTTGTTATGAAAGAGGCAGTTGAAACCATGCCCGAACACGAATTTGTTATTAACTTAGGCGACTTTGTCAATGACTGCACCAACGAAGAGTGGGACAGCTTTTTCAGAAACTTTGCCTTTGCCAATATGAACACCACAATGATTCCCGTTGCAGGCAACCATGAGGGCAATCTGCAGTGGAATAAATTTAACAATATCTTTAATGTCGGTGCTGCAAAGGGCAGTATGACAACCACAGGTTGTTACTATTCCTTTGACTGGGGCGAAGCACACTTCGCAGTGCTCAATTCAAATGATATGTACCCCATGTCACAGCAACAGCTTAACTGGCTTAAAAACGATATGAGAGCAAGCGACGCTCAGTGGAAGATTATCTTAATGCACAGGGCTCTTTACTCAGCAGGCAAAAATATCAACAAGCCCGATACAATCATAATGCGTGAGGTACTCCTGCCGGTTATTGACGAGCTTGGCATTGACGTTGTTTTTGCAGGTCACGACCATATGTACTTCAGAACAAAGCAGGTCAAGGGTGACGAGGTTCAGCTTTGCCAGAGCGTTACAGAAATATATAATGGTGAAGAGACTCAGTTTATCCTCAATCCCGAGGGTGCCGTTCACATTCTGCCCTCAACTGCAGGTACAAAGCGTTACAGTGTCAATGAAGATGCAATTCCGCCCATACTCGAGTGCGGTGATGTTGTCAGAGACACAGAGACAGGCGGCGTTTTTGCAACTGTTTCAATGGATAGCGAACACTTCGTCTACAAGGCATATATAGTTGATGATGAAACTCACGAAAAAGAGCTTATCGACTCTTATGCAATTAAAAAGACAGTCAAAGAGGAGCAGAAGGATTATCTCAAGCTCCCCACAGACCATATTTTAACCCTGCCGGGCAATATTATCAATTTTGCTGTTCAGCTTATTAAGATGATATTCACATATCTCTTCGAGCTTCTGCCTGCAGTAATTTAAATGTAAAACGCAAAGTGTAAAATGTAAAATTGTGGTCGCGGGTTTAATTATTACTGATGAGTGAATATTCACCCGCAAATAGAGTAGAGTTTAAATGTCAACATCTCGAATATAAAAAAATCAGCAGGTCACCTCACAATGGTAGCGACCTGCTGATTTTATGTGGTTATAGTTTTTTATAAAACTTAGTCGAGAATATACAGTCCCGACTTGAGCCAGACAAACTCTCTGCCCATAACATTGATATATTTGTAGACCTTTTCGTTAAAGACACGGTAGTCTCTCACTGAGTTTGTCTGAATGTTGAGGGTGCGAATTTTCTTTGAAGTCTGATTGCAGATGTAAAGGGTGCTGCCGTGAAGAGTAACTGCACAGGGACTCTCAAATGCAGTTGCATCGCCTCCGCCGACACGAAGAAGTATTCTGCCTTCACGGGGGGAGTACTTGATAATTGCATTTTCTGTGGGTACGGCACACCAGACATAGGCACCGTCAACGGCTATATCACACACGGGTGAGCCGTGATATGTGAGAAGTGAAGAAACATTCAGTGAGCCGTCAGTGTTGAAGATATTATACTCACCGCTGGGGAAAATAGCCATAATTCTGTTATCGTTAAGCACACCCACATCGCAGGAAACATAGTCGCCCAGCTGTTCTGCAATTTCTTCGTATTCATAGCCGAACTTAATTTTGAGATAAACGGATTTTTTAATATGGGTGAATTTATCGTTGACGGCATCGTAGCCGTAGAAGTTTGCCTTTAACCTGCCGTCGGGAGCTATACTTTTTGTAGCAAAAACAAAGCCTTTCTTGAAGGGGGTAATATTTAAAATCTCACCTGAGAATACATTTTCCATTTAATTTTTCCTTTCCTTTCGTCTGTAATATCAGTCGCCCTCAATGGCTTTAAGCTCTTCAAGCTCTTTCTGGTTAACCTTAATCTGATTATCTTTAATGAGCTTTATATCTTTTCTGTTTACTTCAATGGGAGTGGCTTCGGGGCGTTTGTCAAGAGAAACCTTGAGCATGCCCGTAAGAAGGTTGAAATCAACAACAGTGCCTCTGCCCTCGGCAGTGTCGACAATAGCACCGTTTTTAGGCGTTATTCTGAGAAGATGCTCATAGGCTTCCTGTTCGTACTTAAGACAACACATGAGTCTGCCACAGGTACCGCTTATTTTTGTGGTGCTAAGGAAGAGACTTTGTTCTTTTGCCATTTTGATTGAAACAGGCTGGAATGAGCCAAGGAAAGTGCTGCAGCAGAAGGGTCTGCCGCAAATGCCCAAACCTCCCACCTTCTTGCTTTCGTCTCTGACACCAATCTGTCGAAGCTCTATTCTTGTGTGGAATATGGAAGCGAGGTCTTTAACAAGCTCTCTGAAGTCCACTCTGTTGTCTGCAGTGAAATAAAAAAGGATTTTATTTCTGTCGAAGGTGTATTCAACATCTACCAGCTTCATAAGCAGTTTATGCTCTGCGATTTTTTTGTGGCAGATGTCAAAGGCTTCCTTTTCCTTCTTTTTATTTTCCTCAACAACTGTGAAGTCCTTAGGTGTGGCTTTGCGTATAACGGGTTTCAGAGGAGCCGTAATTTCTTCGTCGGGAATTTCTCTGTTGCCGATTGAAACCTCGCCGAATTCAAGACCTCTTGCCGTTTCGACGATAACCTTGTCGCCGCTTTTATAGTTATTTCCTTGCGGGTCAAAATAGTAGTTTTTGCCCACTTCCTTAAATCTGACTGATATAACCTCTGCCATGGTTGTTATCCTTTCTGCTTTATTGCATAAAACACGGCACTGAGCCTTGTAATGCTGAGATTGTGATTAGCCGCATTTTCGGTGTTTTTTATGAGTTCGCCAAGACTCTGTGACAGCTCAAGGAGCTTTTTCTGAGTGAGAGCGTTTTTGATTTTTTCAGCCGTTTCTTCACAACCGCCTATGAGTACCCTGCCGCCGCTTGCAAGAACAAGTGCATCTCTTAAAACGGGTACCATTGATTTGAGCGTCAGAAGAAAGAACTGCTTATCTTTTTTGAATTTTGCCGTCTTGCGTATGAACTGCATTTCACTCTCGCTTACAAAGCACCTGAGAAGCTCGTCTGCCGCTTCTTTTGCAGCAAGAGCCTTTTCATCTGAAACGGTGCTTATTTCTTCGCCGAGACTGTATGCAGTGGCTCTTGAAATTATGGTTTCAAGAAGTGAAGCTTTTGACGGGCAGGTGAGTATAAAACTCACATATGCGGAAGGCTCCTCAAAAATTTTAAGCAGAGCATTCTGCGCCTGAACGTTCATATGCTGGGCTTCGTTTATGATAAAGACACTTTTGTCGCCGTCATTGGGAAGCACCGTAGCTTTTGCTTTGATGTCTCTTACTGAGTCAACCTTTATCATAGAACTTTTTTCGTCTTTAATAAGAATATGAAGGTCGGGGTGAGAAGAATTTTTAATCTTAAGACAGGAAGAACATACACCGCAGGCTTTTCTATCACTTTTGCAAAGCAGATACATAGCCAGAAGTTTTGCGGTTTTCATTCTGGTTTCATCATCTGCTCCTTCGAGAATGACTGCATGGGAAAGTCTTGAAGCATCAAGTGCACTTTGTAATGTATTTTTCATGCTGTCAGCTATATTTATATCTTCAAACACGCTTATTCCTCACATATTCACTCATACTTCAGAATATTATACAATAAAACAATTCTTTTTACAATAGCAAAATTTTAAATTTTTATCAGGTGCGACACTAAAAACTGACAATATATGTATTTTCCAATTATTTTTATTAAAAAGAAAAATTAACAGGCGAAACAGTGAAAAAATTTTATAAAAAAAATATAAAACCTCGAAAAAGGTATTGATATTTTTTATTTATGTGTTAAAATGAAATCACAAACAATTAAGGAGGAAACGAATCATGGCATATGTAATTGGTGACAACTGCGTTGCTTGCGGCGCTTGCGCAGCAGACTGCCCCGTTGAAGCAATCAGCGAAGGAGACGGCAAGTTCGTTATTGATGCTGACACATGCATCGAATGCGGCGCTTGTGCAGGCTCATGCCCCGTTGAAGCAATCAGCGAAGGCTAATAGCAAAGGCTGTAATTAAAATTGTGAGACTGTCTTATGGCAGTCTCTGATTTTTTTATCTTGACATGGGATACAAAAATATATAAGATTAGAATATACTAAAGCTAAAAGGAGGAGCCCTTATGACAGCAGGCATAGTGTGTGAATATAACCCTTTTCACAACGGACATCTTTATCACATAAAAAAGACCCGTGAAGCGGGTGCGGATTATATAGTCTGTGTCATGAGCGGCAACTTTGTGCAAAGAGGCGAGTGCGCCTGTGCCGACAAATGGCTCAGGGCAAAGGCTGCCGTGCTTTGCGGTGCCGATATAGTTATAGATTTGCCTACACCTTGGAGCTGCAGCTCTGCTGAAACCTTTGCAAGAGGCAGTGTGGGACTTCTTATGAATTTCGGTGTTGATATGCTGTCCTTCGGTTGTGAAAGCGATGACAAAGAGCTTCTTTTAAAATGTGCTGAAGGTACAGATAATGAGGCTGTTTCCCGTATTGTCAGGAGTGAAACAGCAAAGGGTGTCACTTATCCTGTGGCAGTGCAGAGGGCGGTAGGTGAGATTTACGCAAATGAATATGCGAAGGCTCTTTCTCAGCCAAACAACACTCTTGCAATTGAATATATAAGACAGCTTATGAAATACGGCAGAGAAAACAGCATATTGCCCGTGAAGCGCGAGGGTGCCTCACACGACAGCAGTGAAACCAAGGGTGATATTGCCAGTGCCTCCATGATAAGAAACGGGGGGCTTGAGGGCGGATTTTCCTTTATGCCCGAAACAGTGGCAGACCTTTTTGGCGGCGAAATGAAAAAAGGTTATGTACCCTGCTCACACGGGTACAGTGAACGGAGCATACTGTCTCAGCTTCGCTCTGTGAAAAAAGATGATTACTCACTTTATGTCAGTGACGAAGCAGGTCTTGTCTCAAGGATATACGAGGCTGCAAAAACTGCTGACAGCCTTGCGGATTTATATGAAAAAGCAAAGAGTAAAAACTACACTATGTCCAGGGTGCGCCGTGAGGTTATGAGTCTTTATCTGGGTGTGAAAAAGCAGTGGAGTGAAGGCATACCGCCATATATTAAAATTCTTGCCGCAAATGAAAGGGGACTGTCTCTTCTGTCAGCGGCTAAGGAGAACTCGTCACTGCCCATTATAACCAAACATGCCGAAGCTGAAAAGCTAACCGGAAAAGCAAAGGAAATCTATGAAGCAGAGTGCAGAAACACTGACCTTTTTATGCTTATGAGCAAAAAAATAAGAGAGTGCGGACTTGAAAAAACACACTCTCTCATAATCGTTAAATAATCTCACCTATGAGGTGATCATCATCTGACACAGCCGTAATTTTAACATTTACTATACTGCCGCAGAAATCCTGTGGCAGTTTTGCTTTTACGGGCAGGTAATTTGCTGTGTGACCCGTAAAGAAGCCGTCATCACCGTGCTTGCTTTCAATGAGAACACCGTAGGTTTTGCCGACTTGCTTTGTGAAGAAGTCTCGCCTTATCTTGTCTGTTTCTGTGGCGAGAATTCTGCATCGCTCATCCTTGACACTTTTATCAAGGTGTCCCGTCAGCTTTTCGGCTCTCGTACCTTTTCTTATAGAGTAGGGGAAGATATGCACCTTTTCAAAAGCTATCTCCTTTGCAAAGCTGAGACCTTCACGGAAGTCCTCGTCGGTTTCTCCTGCAAAGCCCACCATAATATCCGTTGTCAGGGTGCAGTCTTTGAAACTCTCACGCAGTTTATTTGCAATTGAGCGATATTCGTCGGCGGTATAATGTCTGTTCATGGCTCTGAGGGTTTTGTCACAGCCGCTTTGCAGTGAAATATGGAACTGAGGGCAGAGCTTTTCACATTTTGAAAGGGCCTCAACAACCTCATCCGTCAGGTGGTCAGGCTCAAGAGAGCCGAGACGGACTCTGAGTATGCCTTCGGTATCGTTGGCGATTTTCACCGCATCGGGGAAGGTGCAACCGATATCCTGGCCGTAGGATGAAAGGTTGATTCCTACGAGTACCACTTCTTTATAGCCGTTTTCGGCAAGGTTTTGAAGTTCATTTTTAAGCTCAGCCAGGGGCTTTGAGCGTACCCTGCCGCGTGAGTAGGGTATGATGCAATATGAGCAGAAGCGGTTACAGCCGTCCTGAATTTTGACATAGGCTCTTGTTCTCTCATCAAAAGAAGTTATGGTGTCGCCCCGGAAGCTGTCGCCTGTTTTATGCTCCTTCACTTCAAAAACTCTCGAGCCGTATTTTATATAGCTTTCAAGCATATGGGGCAGGTCTTTGTTATTTTTGTTGCCCAGAACAATATCCGCTTCGGGTAGTTCTCTTGCTTTTTCCGGATACGCCTGAGGCATACACCCGGTGAGAACAACAATGCCATGAGGGTTCTGTCTTTTAAAGCGTCTCACCGCCTGACGGGTCTTCCTGTCGGACTCTGCCGTAACGGTGCAGGAATTGACAACAAACACATCGGCAGTGTCCTTTTCGTTTGCAATTTCATAGCCTGCTTTTTTTAGTGCTTCGCCCATTGCCTGTGTCTCATACTGATTTACCTTACAGCCAAGGGTGTAGAATTTTACTTTCATTTTAACTCAATCCTAATAATGTAATTATCGATATTATAAAGCAATTACCCCGAATATTCAAGATGTTTGTTTTAATTTAAAGGGCAGTTTCATAAAATCACAGTAGAGGTGATATATATGAAAAAACTTTTCTCATTTTTACTGTGTTTAATTTTAATCCTGCCCTTTGGTATGATTTCTCATGCCGAGGGGGAAACTGTTATTGATGTCAAAGCAAAGTCTGCCCTGCTTATGGATGCCTCAACGGGAGAAGTTCTCTTCAGCTTCAACGAAAACGAAAAGCTTTATCCTGCATCGGTGACAAAGATAATGCCCCTGCTTTTATTTATGGAAGCACTCGACAGCGGGAAAATATCCCTGACCGATACAGTGACTGCAAGCATAACTGCCGCAGGCAAGGGTGGCAGTCAGATCTGGCTCAAAGAGGGCGAAACCATGACAGTTGACGAGCTTCTTCGTGCCACGGCAATAGGCAGTGCAAACGATGCCTGCACGGCTCTCGGCGAACATATAGCAGGCAGTGAAGAGGCATTCGTTAAAATGATGAACGACAGAGCGCGGGAGCTTGGTATGGTAAATACTCATTTTGTCAACTGCTCGGGTCTTGACGATGACACGACAGAGCATCTGACAACAGCTCTAGATATAGCAATAATGTCGAGGGAACTGCTCTCTCACGAGAGAATAAGAACTTACACAACCGTGTGGATGGACTCGCTTCGAGGTGGCGAAACACAGCTTGTAAATACCAATAAATTAGTCCGCTTTTACAGTGGCACAACGGGACTTAAAACAGGTACTACATCAAAGGCGGGCCACTGCCTTAGTGCTTCAGCAGAGAGAGACGGACTTCACCTTATAGCCGTGGTTATGGGGGCAGATAACAGCACAGACCGTTTTGAGGGGGCAAAGGCTATGCTTAATTGGGGCTTTGCCAATTTTGAAACGGTGACACCGCAGATAGACTCTTCTCTTTTCGGTGAGGTCAAAGTCCTCAGGGGCGTAGAGGACTCAATAAAGCCAACCCTGTCGGGGATTAAACCGCTCACCTTGAAGTCGGGACAGAAAAGCAAAATAGAAACGGTCATAACCTTAAGCGAGGATGTTGAAGCACCGGTGGAAGAAAATCAGGTTCTCGGCAGTGTACAGCTCAAAATCGGTGACGAGGTCATAAGTGAATATAATCTCATTAGTGAAAAGGGTGTCGAAAAAACAACTTTAGGACATATAATGCTTAGATTTTTGAGAAGTCTTGCAAAAAGTGCATAATAATTATCGTCTAATCGGTTGACAAATCGTCAATTTTATATTAAAATACAACAAATAGATATACTAATTTAGGAGTCCGGTTTAATGTCATTAGAATTCAAGAAAAAATATGTTTCTGCTTTTGTAAGCGACGAAGAAATCCTTTCATATCAGGATAAAATCACAGCAGCTCACGAGGCACTGCACAATAAAACAGGTGCAGGCTCCGATTTTACCGGCTGGGTTGACCTCCCCGTGGACTACGACAAGGAAGAATTTGCAAGAATTAAGGCAGCAGCAGAAAGAATAAAGAAAAACAGTGATCTGCTTATTGTTATCGGCATCGGCGGCTCATATCTCGGTGCAAGAGCAGCAATCGAATTTATAAAGAGCCAGAATTATAACGACCTTCGCAAAGGCACACCTGCAATTTATTTCTCAGGCAACAGTATTTCATCCTCAGCATTAAGCGAACTCATTGAAATCTGCGACGGCAAGGATTTCAGTGTGAATGTTATCTCAAAGTCAGGCACCACCACAGAGCCTGCAATTGCTTTCAGAATTTTCCGTGAGATGCTCACCGAGAAGTACGGCAAAGAGGGCGCTGCAGAAAGAATTTTTGTCACAACAGATAAGGCTAAGGGTACTCTTAAAAACCTTGCCGATAAGGAAGGATATGAAACCTTCGTTGTACCCGATGATGTTGGCGGCAGATACAGTGTACTCACAGCAGTTGGTCTTCTTCCCATTGCTGCAGCAGGAATTGATATTGATGCTCTTATGCTCGGTGCAGCAAATGCACGTCAGGAACTTATGAGCACTGATATAAACGAAAACGACTGCTATAAATATGTAGCAATCAGAAACGCTCTTTACAATAAGGGCAAGAAAACAGAAATGTTCATCAGCTATGAGCCTTGCTTTACAATGATGAATGAATGGCTCAAGCAGCTTTTCGGCGAAAGCGAAGGCAAGGAAAACAAGGGACTTTTCCCCACTTCCGCAATTTTCTCAACAGACCTTCACTCTCTTGGTCAGTACATCCAGGAAGGCGAAAGAATAATGTTTGAGACTGTTGTTTCCTTCAAGAAGCCTAAGAAGGAAATCTTCATCAAGGAAGATCCGGAAAATGTTGACGGTCTTAACTTCCTCACAGGCAAGAGTGTTTCCTTCGTTAACGAAAAGGCATATCAGGGCACAGTCCTCGCTCACAATGACGGCAGCGTACCCAACATTATCATCAAGGCTGATGACATGACAGAAAAATCACTTGGCTATCTCATTTACTTCTTCGAGAAAGCTTGTGCAATTTCAGGCTATGTTTTAGGCATCAACCCCTTTGACCAGCCCGGTGTTGAGAGCTATAAGAGAAATATGTTTGCACTTTTAGGCAAACCCGGCTATGAAAATGAGAAAGAAGTACTTGAAGAAAGACTCAGTAAGTGATATAATAAAGGTGTAATTGAATAGCAGTGCCTCAAAGGCGACTGTGAAGCAATAAATAAAAGGAGGAATTATAAATGATTTCTATTATTTTAGGACACAAAGGTTCAGGAAAGACTAAGCGCTTGATTTCTTGCGTAAACCAGGCTGTTGAAACATCAAAGGGCAACGTTGTTTGCGTTGAGAAAGAAACCAAGTTAACATATGATGTTAATTATCAGGCAAGACTTATTGCAACTGACGATTACGAGATTAAGGGCTATGCTTCATTCTTCGGCTTCCTTGCAGGTGTATGTGCAGGCAACCACGACATCACTGATGTTCTCGTTGACGCAACTCTTCGCATCGGCGGCAGAAACTATGAAGCTCTCGCTGAATTCCTTGAGCAGATTTATGAGCTGGCTTCAGCACACGAAAAGAACTTCGTTTTCACAATCTCAGCTGATAAGGATGAGCTTCCCGCAGCAATCTTCAATTTCTGTTCAATCCTTGAATAAAAAGCAAAAAGCTGTCGCGAAAGCGGCAGCTTTATTACAATTAGTAATCGCGGGGGAGTGCCTTTAAGGAAACAACTCTTTTCCCGCCGAGAAAGAGCGAAGAATTTACGGAGGTAAAACATGGAGAAAAACACCAATGAATTAATGGAAGAGTATTTTCAAACGAAAGACTTATATATAAGGTGGCAAATATTAAAGAAACTGGTGTTAAATTTACCGGAAGATGCCAAAGATTTTTTTGTTAAGGTGTTTAAACAAACAAGGTCGCTCGATAGAAAATTGCTTGCTGTAAGAGGATATTCGGCCTATGCAACCGAAGAAGAAGTGGAAGTTTTAATGACAAAAATGTTGGAAATTTTAAAGAAAAGACCAAAGCATACACCATATAATTATCAGGAATATGAATGTATGAGATCGGTGTTTTTAATGCCATACTTAATAAACAAATACAATTATGAGTGTTTTCATGTTTTTTTCAAACAGTTAGAAAAGCAATATAATGAGATGCCGGACTGTTTTAAGAATATTTTCTCTTTAGATGAAGAAGGAAATATGTATAACATAAGAGAACCTGAAGAAGTTTCGAAGTCTTGGGATGAATTCCATAATATAAATAGTAGCAATATATGAGCTATATATTACACTGTACAAAATGCAGAATTGCGGGGGAGCATCGGAGAGGAATCAGCTCTTTTCCCGCCGAGGGAGATTGACTATGGAACTTAATATCAATTCACCGGCATATTTCTCTGACCGTTATGGTGTAGATGATGAAGTGTATGAGTTTTGCCGGAAACTATATTCGTTTTTCAAAGACAAAGAATACAGTGATACCTTGCATACTATCGGAATATTGCCGGTGGTTGCGCCGGAAGAATCATATGAAAGTGGAGCATGGAAGGAATCTGTGCAGATAATCGGAAATAAAAGTTGTGCTATTGTTACTTTGCGAATAAACTTCAACGAATATTACGTTGCTGACAGTTATGGAAAAAAACTACTGATAAAAGATGCAGTTGCTAAAGCTGCTAAAAAAATTAAGTCTAAGGTTAATTTCAATTATGAGTCTTTTTTACAGGCTTTAAATCAGTTTAGTGAAAGTTATCAATTTTAATATTTCAACATATTCTGCTGGAAAATACTTCTTTTAAACACAGAATTCTGAAATTCACAATTTAAAAAATCCGGAGGATTTTAATATGACATACGAATACGAAAAACAAGCACTTGCAGAAGGCTATAAAGTTGTCTGCGGTGTTGATGAAGCAGGCAGAGGACCTCTTTGCGGTCCTGTTTGTGCCGCCGCAGTTATATTGCCTCTTGACTGTGAAATCGAGGGTATCAACGACTCAAAAAAGCTCAGCGAAAAGAAACGCGATATGCTTTACGACATCATAAAAGAGAAGGCTCTGGCATATTCTGTAGTAATGGTAGACGCTAAAACCATTGATGAAATCAACATCTTACAGGCTACCTTCAAAGCAATGAGAGAAGCCGTAGAGGGACTTTCAATTAAGCCTGACATTGCTCTTATAGACGGCAATCAGAGGCCGGGTCTCACAATTGAAGAAAGAACTCTCGTCAAGGGCGATGCCAAAAGCATTTCAATTGCTGCGGCATCAATACTTGCTAAGGTGACACGAGACAGATATTGCATAGAGATGGACGAAAAGTACCCTGAGTATCAGTTTGCAAAGCATAAGGGCTACGGCACAAAGCTTCACTACGAAATGATAGCTGAGCACGGTATCTGCCCCGAGCACAGACGCACCTTCTTAAAAAGATTTTGGGTGAATAATATGGGCACTACACAGAAAACAGG
>JAZSPF010000046.1:0-4799 GCA_045537315.1 Acutalibacteraceae bacterium | reverse complement strand
CAGAGGCTTGTCGCTTATGGGGGCGGCGTTGAGTGTGTCGAGAGAAATCTCTGCACCGCGTACCGCCTTCATAATAGCCTCTTCGAAGCTCTGACCGATGGACATAACTTCACCGGTAGCCTTCATCTGTGTGCCGAGCTTACGGCTTGAGCCGATGAATTTATCGAAGGGCCACTTAGGGAACTTACAAACAACATAGTCAATTGAAGGCTCAAAGCAAGCACTTGTTTCGCCTGTGATATCATTCTTTATTTCGTCAAGGTTATAGCCGAGAGCAAGCTTTGTTGTCATCTTTGCGATGGGATAGCCTGATGCCTTTGATGCAAGAGCTGATGAACGTGAAACTCTGGGGTTAACCTCGATAACAGCATATTCAAATGAGTCGGGATTAAGGGCAAACTGACAGTTGCATCCGCCCACGATTTTAAGTGCGCCGACGATGTCAAGAGCAGCCTGCTTGAGCATATTGTATTCCTTGCTTGAAAGTGAAAGCGCGGGAGCTACAACGATACTGTCGCCTGTGTGAACGCCAACAGGGTCAAAGTTTTCCATTGAGCAGATTGCAATAGCATTACCTGCTGAGTCACGCATTGTTTCGAACTCGATTTCCTTCCAACCCTTGATATATTTCTCAACAAGAATCTGTGTGATGGGTGAAGCGTCAAGACCTGTCTTTGCTATAATTCTCAGCTCGTCCTCAGTGTAAGCAACACCACCGCCTGCACCGCCGAGGGTGAACGCAGGACGTACAATAACGGGATAACCGATTCTCTTTGCAATATCAAGTGATGTTTCGATATCATATGAAATTTCAGAGGGAATGCAGGGCTGATTGATGCTCTCCATTGTGTCTCTGAAAAGCTGTCTGTCCTCAGCCTTGTCGATAGCTTCAACGTCAGTACCGATGAGTCTTACACCGTTTTCCTGAAGGAAGCCTTCCTTCCACAGCTGCATTGAAAGAGTCAGACCAACCTGACCGCCGAGACCTGCAAGAAGTGAGTCGGGCTTTTCGAGCTTGATAATTCTCTTTACTGTTTCTGTTGTCAGAGGCTCAAGATAGATTTCGTCTGCAAGAGCCTTATCTGTCATAATTGTAGCAGGATTGGAGTTAACAAGAACAACATTAACGCCTGCCTGCTTTAAAACACGGCATGCCTGTGCGCCTGCGTAGTCAAATTCGGCAGCCTGACCGATAACGATAGGGCCTGAACCGATAACAAGTACTTTTTTAATATCCTTATTCAGCGGCATTGTTTACTCCTCCATTACTTTCATAAAATCTGCGATAATAGCATCTGTAGGCTCAAACTGAACTGAATATGCCTTATCTTCCTTATATGCGATACCTTCTACGGTGCCGTCATTGATGTTGAAGTAGCTGATTTCGCCCTTCTTCATGCTGTCTTTGCAAACAACATAGTTGTGATTCTGTGATGTGACGAGAGTTCTTGCGGTACCCACAACCTTTGAAGGCTGATTTGAGCCGTGATGACCGTAGGGAAGCTTATATGTGTCTGCACCCTGTGAAAGAGCCATAAGCTGATGTCCGAGGCCGATACCGAAGAGAGGAAGCTTACCGAAGAGAGCCTTGATTTCCTCTGCAATAGCCATACATTCCTTCGGGTCTCCGGGGCCCTCTGTGAAGATAACACCGTCTGCGCCCAGAGCGAGTATATCTTCTGACTTGAAGTTATAGGGCATCACACTAACCTTACAGCCCATATCCATAAGGGTTACCTCAAGGTTTTTGCTTGAGCCCAGGTCAACAAGAGCGATGTGCTTTTTAATCTCTGTCTTAGGCAGATAAACGCTTACCTCTGTGCTGCCTGTGTTCTTTACAGCATCAACTATTTTGTAGTTTTTCACTTCATCAAGGGTTGCAGGCACTTCGTCACAGATAATTGCATTCATTGTGCCCTTGCTTCTGAGGATATTTGTCAGCTCTCTTGTGTCAACACCAAAGATGCCGGGCACGCCCTTATCCTTGAGGAACTTATCTATATCATATTCGCAGCGGAAGTTTGAGGGCCTTTCGCACCACTCTCTGACAACATAACCGCTGAGCTTGCTCTCGCCTATGAAGTCGCTTTCGATAATGCCGTAGTTGCCTATCATAGGGAAGGTCTGAAGCACTATCTGACCGTAGTATGTGGGGTCTGTGAGAGTTTCAATGTAGCCTACCATATTTGTGTTGAAGATAAGCTCACCTATACTCTCTTTGTCTGCACCGAAGGCATAGCCTTCAAAAACGGTGCCGTCCTCAAGTACCAGATAACGTTTTTTCATTCGTAACACCTCTTTTTCACACCGGGTGTGAAATCCTTTCCGTTATATATTTTAAGTAAATCTGTTAGTTTTATCAGTCTATCATACATTTTACGAGAACAGCCTTCTGAGCGTGAAGTCTGTTTTCAGCTTCGTCGAAGATTTCGTTTGCATGCTCTTCAAACACCTTAGCTGTGATTTCCTCCTCACGGTGAGCAGGCAGACAGTGAAGTACCATAACGCCTTCATTTGACACAGCAACAACGCTGTCGTTAATCTGATAGTCCTTGAAGATTTTCTTTCTCTCTTCAGCTTCGCCTTCCTGACCCATTGATGCCCATACGTCTGTGTAAAGCACATCTGAGCCTGCGGCAGCCTCAAGGATGTTGTCGGTGCAGATAAAGTCACCGTTTTCCTTTGCCCAAGCCATGATTTCAGCGTCAGGCTGATATTCCTTCGGGCAAGCGATTGCAACCTTCATACCTGTTTTGATGCCTCCGACGATAAGGCTGTTTGCCATGTTGTTGCCGTCGCCGATGTAGCAGAGCTTCTTACCCTCAAGTGAGCCTTTATATTCACGGATGGTCTGAAGGTCTGCGAGTACCTGGCAGGGATGGCAATAGTCTGTAAGACCGTTGATGATGGGAATTGAGCCGTGATTTGCCAGAGCCTCAACTTCAGCCTGTTCGAAAGTTCTTATCATAATACCGTCAAGGAAGCGTGAAAGAACTCTTGCCGTATCTTCTACGGGCTCACCTCTTCCGATCTGCAGTTCTTTTGAAGAAAGGAAGAGAGCCTGTCCGCCAAGTTCATGCATACCAACCTCGAAAGAAACTCTTGTTCTTGTGGATGACTTTTCAAAAATCATACCGAGAGTTTTGCCTTCGAGAATCGGGTGTCTGATACCCTTTTTCTTTTCTTCTTTGAGTCTGTCGGCAAGGTCGAGGGTGCTGATAATTTCTTCCGTTGACCAGTCGAATAATTTAAGTAAGTGTTTCATTTTATCTATCTCCTTTTGCGAATGAAACTCCGCAACTTAATTTACTTAGCATAATATCCCAGCTTATTTAAATAATTATACAATATAAGTGAATATAAATCAATAAACTTTTGACAAAAAAATAGTGAGCAACTTAAAAAAGTTACTCACAAATGAAGTCAATATCACAAAAACAAATCTGAAAAGGAAAAACTGAAGAACACTGCATTGCTGAACCGACAGTCATACACATATTCTTCACCACCTATCCCTGTTTTTTATCTGCGATAGTATAGCACAAGAAAAATGAAAAATCAAGAGGTAAAACAGAAAAAATTTCAGGAAGTTATACCCGTTGTAAATTAAACACGGGAGGGCTTCTTTATGAAAAGGAAACGGGTTCCACGCCTTTATCGGCAAAGGCATTTCCTGAGGGCGAAGGCTCAGACATGCTGAAATACATTTTTGCCGCTTTTGTTGTGCCGAAATCACGGTTTGAACCGGTGTGCTGCACCTTATTGAAGGCTTCACGGAACATTGCATTGTGCGCTTCCTCACGGTTGAGAAGGAAATCAATGGTTTCCCTCACCTTTTTATCGTCAATCTGTCTGTAAAGATATTCATAAACCACCTTTGCTCTTTGCTCGGAAGCAATATTGGAAAGAAGGTCGGCACAAAGGTCACCTGTTACTGTTACATAATCTGCATTCCATGAATATCCCGAAGCGTTTATAAGGCCCGGATTAAGACCGAGAAGGACATGGCTTTGTATCTCCCCTGCCGGTACGGACAAAGCATCAACATTATGACCGTTGAGAAGATTTATAGTCTGTGCTATCATTTCCATGTGACCAAGCTCTTCAGCGGCAATGTCGAGGAACAAATCCTTTATTTCCGGGTCTTTAATGCGAAAGCTCTGAGAAATATACTGCATTGCCGCCTTGAGCTCGCCGTTTGCACCGCCTAACTGCTCCTGCAAAAGAGCTGCATACTGCGGATTGGGTCTTTCAATTTCTACCGGATGAAAAAGCATTTTTTCGTGTTTAAACATAAAATTCAGCCTCACTTTCGGTAGTAGTATCAGCAATTTAAGTGCGATTATGCATGCAGAAAAATTCGTCTTAGTGCTTGACAATAAAAGCTCATTGATATATAATTAGACGCAATGAAATGCCGGTGTGTTGGAATTGGCAGACGAGGCGGACTCAAAATCCGTTGGTAGCGATACCGTGCGGGTTCGACCCCCGCCACCGGCACCACGTAAAAAGAGTCTTTTGTCTACCAGGCAAAAGACTCTTTTTTCGAACTAAGTGTGCCTTGCGGCACGATAAGCGATGCTAACGCATCGTGAAGTTGCTTCGCAGTGAAGTGCCTGCGGGCGTGGGTGGCACACTTAACTTCACATTGTGCGAAACACAATGCTTCACAGCGGCATTGCCGCTGCTTCACTTGGGCGTTGCCCAAACTTCACTAAATGTTGAAGAACAACACAAATTATGTTATAATTAGATCGAACGGAGGTGCCATTATGTCAGAAAGCAAATTGAGAACGCAA
>JAZSPF010000104.1:0-4891 GCA_045537315.1 Acutalibacteraceae bacterium | reverse complement strand
CCGTTATATGAGGGAGCAAGAGGTTTGCTCTGAGCAGCAACAATGGTGTAGGCATCAAGCACCTGGTCTTTTGCTCTGCCGAAATGATGTCTCTGATTGCCGTAATATGTGCCAAAGGGATTCATCCTCACGGTCTTGTCTTTTTCAAGGCGCATGGGACAGTGAGCCATTGATGAGAGTACCTGTCTTGCATTGGCAACAATGAGTCCCGTTTTATCATCATAAAGACCAACCATGCCCGCCGTGAGCTGATGGTTAAAGGAGGCAACATAGCTGTTTTTGCTATCACATTCAGGGAAAGACTGAGTTCTGAACGAGGAAATATCATCCATAAAATTACGCTTGATAACGCTGATGTCCCCTGTGAGCTTCGGAGTAATCTGGAAAGGTACAGCTTCCTGCCACTTCATATCCGTGTATCTGCCAAGAGAGGAATTCTCCGTTGAAATTGACACAAGCTCAGGAGTGTAGGGATAGTTGACACTTGCTCTGACAAAGACTGCATCACTGCCCACTGCCGTGAAGAAATCGTAAGCGAAGCTGCCGCCTTTTTCTTCCCCCGGCAGATGTATCTCTCCCCTTATTCGCACGCCCTCACCCGTACCGGCAACAGAGAGCGCCTTTGCCGAGATGTTTTGGAATTTATACTGCTTGCCGCCGTAGGTGATAAAGCTCTGTAAGAATTCGTCACTGCCGAGTTTTTTATCGCCATACTGCACCCAAGCTATCTGACCCTTGTCGCTGAAGAAGATACTGAGGTCACTCGATGAGAGGATGTTGCTGAACTGAGGCTTTGCTTTTTCACCGTCAAAGCTGATTTTAATCTCATATTTTTTCTTGACCTCAGTGAATTTCAGCATAAGATATGCCGACGAATTATCTTCACTCATGCTCACTGCGGTGAAACTGTCAAGATATTTGCCGCTCACATTCAGCTTTGAAATATCACTGAGTTTTTCTTTCAGCTCAATCTGCACACACTGCAAGGTACTGCCGTTTGTGTTATAGACAGTGAAGCCTTCGCTTTTTGGCATAGCTGCCTTTTCTTTTGCTATAACCTTTTCAGCCAAAGCTAATGCAGTTTTTTCTCTTTGAATATTCAGCACGGGAGTAGCAAGTCCGAAGTGAGTTGTGGAAAGCAGAATAACTCTGTCAAAAAATGAGGGTGACTCCCTGTCTTTTTTAGCCGTTAGCTTTGCCATGGCTCTTGCTCTTTCAAGGCTTGTCCATATTTTACGGTTAAAGGGCTTTTCACTCCATGAGGCATAGCCTGTGAAATTGCCGTCGGCTGTGTCGTGAGTGAAGTCCACTTCACCAACTGCTTCATGAGTTTTAAGATAACCGCCAACAGTGTCAAAAACAACATATGGCAAATCTGCAATTTCTTCAACGAGACCCTTTATGCCGTCAGTGTTGGCAATTTTGCCCGTGAGAGGTCCGAGGTCCATAGTCTCCCAGAAAATCGCATCGGCATCCATGTTAATAAAGATAAGCAGGTCTCTGTTGATAAGTCCCTTTTCCTGTTTGTCACGAAGCTCTTTGACCCAGGCGCGCAGAGTACCCGCATCGCAAACATCGGAATTGCTGTAGGTTGGGATAATTGTCATACTCTCATTTTTATATGTATACTTAACCGGGTTGAAGGCGTATTCGTCACTGAGCTTGGGCACAATTGTGCGGAAAGCGTCAAAGGGTACACAGCTATAGTAAAGGCAGAGTGCCTTCACGCCAAGCTTATTATAAAGGCTCACCTGTGAGGGAGTAAACATAACCTCCTGAGGTCTGACTATCTTTTCATATTCGCCGAAAATATCCTTAAGGCCTGAGCCTGCCTCATTTGTCACTGCAAGCTCAATACTTGCCTCAAATTCATCCTCGGTCATAGCCGAAAGTGCACCGTTATTATAACCCATTATGATATTTTCATCGCCGTACTTCTTTACACGCTCCTTCATCTTTTCAATGATTTCCGGGGCGTATTCGGGAAGTATCTTCTCAAGCGAAAAGAAGTTCTCGCTATCCCATGTACCCTTGACGGGAATGCCTCTTTCATTGAAACTTGTAAGTGTGTCAAGGATTTTATTTATAATTCTGATATCCGAGCCAAAGCCTAAATTATCGTTGGTATCTCCTCTGTAGGAATGATAGCAATTGACGTGAAAGCCGTAGGCTATGTGGATTCTGTTTTCTTTCATGATTCTTTCTGAACCTTTCATAATTTTTATTCTTCTGTGAAGCCGCATATTATATCACAGTTTTTTCTTGCAAAAAAATATTATCACACATTCGGTAAGAAGTAAAGACAACACTGTATTTTATTTGTCCACATAAAAAGAACAGACCGATTTTCAGGTCGGTCTGCTGATTTTTTTTAGAAATGCGCTGCACCACAAGCACAGTATTGCTTTTTAGTGATATTGAAAAGTTTATAGAAGAAGTTAGCAATCTTCCAGAAGAAGCCCATTATACCACCTGAGTGACAGCTACAGGAACATTTCTCGGTAGGCTCATCGGGAGTATCGGGAACTTCAGGCTCCTCAGAAGCTTTTGCAAAATGAATATTTGCATTGAGAAGGCATTCATTTAAATCAAGAATTTCTATCTGCTCCCACTGTTCCTTGCTGCCGGCATAATAAACATCTGTTATTCCTGTGCAGTTCAAAAAAGCTCCCTCACCGATATATTCAAGATTTTCACCGATTGTTACAGTCTTTATGGCGCTGCAATTCTGAAAAGCATAATATCCTAAATGTTCAACCTTATCTGGGAGTGTCAGGCTTTCAAGGCTGCTGCAGTAAGAAAAAGCCATATCTGAAATGTATGTAATATTTTCAGACAAATTCACACTTTCAAGACTTGAACATCCCTGGAAGCAACCATCACCTATCATATCCACTCCGGCAGGAATATCCACACTCTTAAGGCTTGAGCAACCTTGGAATGTGTATTTTTCAAAAGCTTTTATATTTTTGCTGAATTCTATGCTCTCAAGTGAAGAACAATTATAAAAAGTACAATATCCTATACTTTCCACACTGTCAGGCATTATTACTTCTGTCAGGTTTTCAGCCCAAAAACAAACACTTGAGCCTATGTCTTTAACACCGTCGCTTATAACAAGGGTTTTGATGTCACTGACATTGTTATACCAGGGCAAATCGTCATCACGGTTTGAATTGAATACAAAGTAGTGCTTCATATAGCCTTCACCAACGATAGAAAGCACACCTGTTTCAGTGTCGAGAGTCCAATCAATGTCACCGAGGATATTGGGATGAACATAGTCTGCCCCGCATTCACCGCTTAAAATTACGGCATTTGCTGTCATAGGCAACATTAAAATCACCGTAACAAGAACTACGCTTAAAATTTTTCTGAATGTTTTCATATTTTTTTCCTCCTTTATCTTCATATTACAATCTTACTCCTTTTAAACAGATAAATCAATAGCCATTTATGTTTTTGCATTTTATTTTCTTAATTTCGTTAAAAAGGCGGAATAAAACTACTTTTCAGTTGCTTGTAAACGCGTACCAAAAAGCAGCCCCGAAGGACTGCTCAAGTTTAATTGTTTCGCCCTCGCCGGGCAGGCATTCTTTCTTGTAAGAAAGAATCAAAGAACTTTACTTGCTTTTGCTCATTGCTCTCTGAATTGCTTTGACAATTTCAACTATGGGAATAATTGAAACTGAAAGTGCAAGTGAAATTGCATATTCTGTAGCGGAAAGCTTTGTGAATTCAAACATATTTGCAAGGAAGTCAATTTCAACAACTGCAGTGGTGAGAAGGAAGGAGCCTATCATTGCACCGTAAAGAGCGATGTTGTGGTGTCCCTTGAATACCATTGCAACTGCAGAGCCTCTTTGTGAGCGCATATTGAAGGAGTGGAAAACTTCACACATAGCCATTGTGAAGAACGCCATTGTCATACCGTGTTCGCTGTCTGCAATGTTTCTGAAAACAAGGTGTCCTGTTTCAAGATATTCGCCGATATAGAAGGCAATAACTGTCAGAACAGAAACGATAATGCCCTGATAAGCGCAGTCAAAGCCGAGACCGCCTGCGAAAATGCCGTCTGTTTTGCTTCTGGGTTTTCTTCTCATAATGTTCTCTTCAGGCTGCTCAAGACCGAGCGCAAGAGCAGGGAAGCAGTCTGTTACAAGGTTGATGAAAAGAAGGTGGGGTGCGCGGAGAATTGTGAAATTCATAATTGTTGCAAAGAAGATTGACACAACCTCTGAAAGGTTTGAGCCGAGAAGGAACTGGATAGCCTTACGGATGTTGTCGTAAATTCTTCTGCCCTCGCCGACTGCTGCAACGATTGTTGCAAAGTTATCGTCAGCGAGCACCATATCAGCAACATTCTTTGTTACGTCGGTACCGGTAATACCCATACCTACACCGATGTCTGCACTCTTGATTGAGGGAGCATCGTTAACGCCGTCACCTGTCATGGCAGTTACATAGCCTTTATTTCTCCAGGCGTTGACAATTCTTGTTTTATGCTCAGGCTGAACACGGGCATAAACGCAGATGTTTTCAACGATTTTTTCAAATTCTTCGTCTGTGTACTTGTCAATATCTGCGCCCATCATAGCCTGTGAGTCATCAGTAAGAATGCCGAGCTCACGTGCAATAGCCTTTGCAGTGTTGATGTGGTCACCTGTAATCATAATGGGCTTGATGCCTGCTCCGCGACACTCAACAATAGCATCCTTAACTTCGGGACGAACCGGGTCAATCATACCTGTAAGACCGATAAAGGTCATATCGTATTCAAGTGACTCTGAGTCGAAAGTGGTGGGAGCTGCGCTGTATTTCTTATATGCAACTGCAAATACACGAAGAGCCTTATTGCCCATTCTTGTGTTTTCGGCTGAGATTTTTTCAC
>JAZSPF010000070.1:0-13526 GCA_045537315.1 Acutalibacteraceae bacterium | reverse complement strand
CATAAACGATTTTGGGAACCGCAAGAGGGACACGAAGTGTTTCGAGCCCTTCTGCCCCTGCCAAGAAGAACATCACTTGCGTGGTGTTCTTTTTTTATCTAAAAGCACAAACTGAACCCGAGGCACGCGGAGCGTGTCGGGCTTTGAGCCTGACCGCCGCCTGTGGCGGATTAAGGGAAGGCGAAAAGGCGCAGCGGTCAAAATCGTGCGCCGCTCCAAGGCGCATAAACGATTTTGGGAACCGCAAGAGGGACACGAAGTGTTTCGAGCCCTTCTGCCCCTGCCATGAAAAGCACTTGCATTAGCAGGTGCTTTTTCAACTAAGTGTGCCTTCGGCACGTGAAGTACACCTTCGGTGCGTGAAGCGATGCTACGCATCTTGATGTGCCTGCGGGCGTGGGTGGCACACTTAACTTCATTTTGCTGCAAAGCAGCAATACTTCACTATGCCGCAGGCATAACTTCACTGAAATCAGAACGGCAGAAGCTGCATGAATATCTTTTTTTCTGAAGTCAACTTAGTGTAGTTGGGTATACTTTTGGGTGCTTTTGAACAATCAGTGGTGTCAAAAGGGTGTCAAACTTCCATCAAAAAAGTATTATTAAACCAAAAACATTCCTGATTTATAAATAATTTTTCAGCATTAAAAAATTCTGTTTTGTTGAAAGTTGCGACTGTTATGTGCTATAATTGATTTTACAAACTTAAAATTTGTGGTGAGTATATGAACGGTGTGAATAAGACATTATATATCCCCTTGTACGGAAAGGCTTATGTTAGCAGGAAGGGAATGTTTCTCGACGATGAAAAAGCAGAAGAAATCTGGGAAGCAGAAGGATTTGCACTCAAGGGAAAAACCAAGTCCAAATGGCTCGCTTACTATATGGGAATCCGCTCTGCTGTTTTTGATAACTGGTTAAGGCAGCAGATTGCTGATTTAGAGGATGCGGTTATCATCCATATCGGGTGTGGCATGGACAGCAGAGTACAGCGCGTGGGCACGGTGAATCACAAGTGGTACGATGTGGATTTTCCTGAGGTTATTGAGGAAAGAAAACGATACTATTTCGAATCTGCCTATTATCAAATGATCGCAGGGGATGTAAGGGATGGCGATTGGCTGACAAGCATTCCCGAAAAGAAGTGTGCTATTGTTGTTATGGAAGGTGTGAGCATGTATCTGACTTCCAAAGAATTATACGAATTAACAACAAGCTTGTGTGCTCATTTTGAACAGATTGCGTTTTTGATGGATTGCTATACTGGTTTTGCTGCCAAAATGTCAAAGCATAAAAATCCCATAAATGATGTGGGTGTTACTGAGGTTTACGGTATAGATAATCCGGAGCTGTTGCAGCACGGTGACTTTGCTTATGTAAAAGAACACGCCATGATACCGCAAAAATTCATAGAAGAGCTCAGCGGTACCGAGAAGTATATTTTCGGGAAGCTCTACGCAGGAAGCTTTTCGAAGAAGTTGTACCGATTGTTTGAATACAGAAAAGTTTAATTTATTATCAATACAAAAAAACAATTTCAATCTGGAGGTAATTTTATGAAATACCGTGAGGATAAATACGGTAACAAACTGTCTGTTTTAGGCTTCGGCTGTATGCGCTTTAAAAAGAAAATGGGCAGAATAAGTATGGAAGATGCTGAGCGTCAGGTGATGACAGCATTTCGCAGCGGAGTCAATTATTTTGATACTGCCTTCATATACCCCGGAAGCGAAGGGGCAATAGGAGAAATTTTTGAAAAGAATAACATTCGTGACCAAGTGTATATTGCAACAAAGCTTCCTCCGCAGCTTATGCGAAGTATAGATATCCTTGATAAATTATTTAACGAACAGTTGAAGAGACTCCGTACAGACTATATTGATGTTTACATTATGCATATGATGAGCGATATCAAGGTCTGGGAACGCTTGAAAAGCATGGGTATTGAAAAGTGGATTGAGGAGAAAAAAGCAAGCGGCGCAATCCGTCAGATCGGTTTTTCATACCATGGCAATTCAGATATGTTCTGTCAGATTGTAGATTCTTATGACTGGGATATGTGCCTTATACAATATAACTATATGGATGAACATACTCAGGCAGGGCGCAAAGGCCTCAATCGCGCCTACGAAAGGGGCATCCCCGTTATGATTATGGAGCCTCTTCGCGGTGGCAGACTTGTAAACAATCTTCCGTCGGAAGCAAAGCAAATCTTTCAGGAGCATCCGGTTCAGCACACACCGGCACAGTGGGCTTTTCGCTGGTTGTGGAATCAGCCTGAGGTTTCTGTTGTGCTTTCGGGCATGAATTCCGATGAAATGGTAGAAGATAACATTAAAACTGCCTGCGACACCAGAATCGGCGAGCTTACACCTCAGGATGAAGAAATGCTTAAGCGTGTAGTTAAAGCTATCAATTCAAAAATGAAAGTTGGATGCACCGGTTGCGGTTACTGCATGCCTTGTCCTGAAAATATAAATATCAGCGGTACTTTTTCAGCTTATAACCGACATTTTGCCGACGGCAGATTTGCAGGTTTCAGAGAGTATGCCAAAAGCACAACCTTAGGAAAATATGCACCTGCATCAAAGTGCATAGGATGCGGAAAATGTGAAAAACATTGCCCGCAGAGCATCGAAATCCGAAACGAGTTAAAAAATGCTCAGAAAGAGCTTGAAGGCCCTGCATACAAAGCCTTCAGTAGTGTTGTGTCTGTGTTCAGAAAGAATAAATAATTTATCAGATGTATGTTCTCGATGTACGCTTTAAAAATGCCATTGACAAACACGCTGACGGTACTGTAGAGTACATAAGAGAAGCAATTAAAATCTATTGCAGATAAATTAAAAAAATGAGCAGAAAGACGTTAAATCTTTCTGCTCAGTCTCGTTTTATATCATTCGCCGCCGTATATCTGCTTCATTGTTTCTTTATCAATCTCACGGCCTTTGAAATAATACTTTTTATCTTCTTCGGTAATGGTGCGGATAACCTTGCAGGGATTTCCTGCGGCAAATGACCAATCGGGGATATCCTTTGTTACAACACTTCCTGCACCGATGACAACATTGTCACCAATATGCACTCCGGGAAGAATAACGGTGTTGCCGCCAATCCACACGTTGTCTCCGACGGTTACTTCTATACCGTACTCGTAGCCGAGTGCTCGTGAGTCGGGGTAAAGAGTATGACCTGCCGTGTAAATTGATACGTTTGGCGCCAGCATACAGTTGTCACCGAGAGTAACTTTGCCGTTGTCGAGAATAGTGCAGTTATAGTTTATGAAGCAGTTTTTACCCACGAATATATTTGAGCCGTAATCGCAATAAAAAGGCGGATTGAGAAATGTGCTCTCATCAGCCTTGCCGAAAAGCTCTCTGACAAGAGCGTTAATTTTTTTGAAATCGCAACGGTCAACACAGTTCAGTTCCTGCGTGATTTTTCTTGCTTTTTTCATTTCTGTCCAGTCATTTTCGTCTGCGATGAAAAGCAGACCATTTTCACGTCTTTCTTTACTTGTCATAGTGTTCTCCTTTAATTGAGATAAGCTTATTGTAGCATATGTTTTCTTAGTTGTAAACTCTGCCGGACTTATTCTTTCAGCTGACCATATCAGCCTCATCTTCTATGTACTTTTTCATTTCGTTTGCACCTGTTACCAGGTCGTTCCTCTCGTCATAATAAACCTTAAGAATTCTGCCCAGCTGTTCGGCTTTGTTTCTGTTGCCGTTTTTAATTGCATCCATGTAATCCTGCCTGCATTTTGCGATAATTTTATTCTGAATTTCAATGCAGTTTTCATACTGTGCATACAGTTCTCTGTAGCTCATCATCAGCAACACTTCCTTTCTTTTTCGCCTAAGATAATGAAGTTGCAGTCTGTTTTGAAGGCGGTGGCTATTTTGCCGATATGTACCGCAGTTGCCTGCTTTTTGCCACTCTCAATAAGTTCAAGAGTCTGCGCAGATATTCCCGTCATCTCACTGACGTCTTTTATTGTCATAGCCTGTGAAAGTCTGAGGGATTTGATTCTTTCGCCTGAGCTTTCGGGCGTAATAAAACAGCAAAGGGCGTCACGGTCTTTGATAATTATCTTTGCCTTATGTGAATAGTCGTTTCCGTAGCGATATTCAATTGCGTATTTCAGCTTGTCAAAAATCGTGTTGTTGATTTTGTCAAGATGCTTTGACACTGTGGATTTGCTCATTTTAAGTACCACTGCCGTTTGAGTGAGGCTCTTGCCCTCGTACCAATGAAGTCTGACAATTAGTTTATCAGTATCGCTGAGTTCGTTTTCAATGACCTTTTTAACCAGACAGTTCAGCTCGATTTTTCTTTTTCTTAAAAGAAATTCATCAAGGGTTTCTTGCTGCTTCGTTGCCCAGCTTTCATATTGCATACGCGCTGTTTCTAAGTCGATTTTCTCGAAGGATGTTGTCTCCTGCATCTCATTTACCTCCTTTAGTTTTTTGTCCGGTACTAAGAATGAAAAACACAACCGAACAAATGTTCTGTATTTAATTTTACTTACTTTTTTAGCCTTGTCAAGAATTTTAAGATTTTGTTTTTTAATATTTTGCTTGACTCCAAATATTTGGAGTTGATAGAAAAATGAGTATAAATTTAATTATATTTAAGGTTACGGACCTATAAATGTGACTATAAGCGTAAAATGTGCTTGCTTTTTTTTGCTAAATAGTATAAAATAGTGGGTGCAAAATTTTTTTATTTCAGAAAAGGATGAAAACTCATGGCAAAACAGGAAAAAACTGCTGCAGAGCTTTACCGTGAAGAAAGAAAAGCGCGTATTGCAAAAGCAGCTAAGAAAAACGCAAAGAAATCACACAAGATAGTTTTAACTAAGGGCAGCAAAATTGCAATTGTCGCTGTTCTTGTTGTTGCACTTGTTGCAGGTATCGGCGCATTTGCTGTTAACAACTCAGGTGTACTTGAAAGAGGTAAGACAGCTTTTTATGTAGGCGATATCGAGGTCAAGGCTCCCGAATACGGCTACTACTATAACAGCATGTTCTCAAATTTCTTTAACTATTCATATCAGTACGATACATACTACGGTGCAGGTATGGGTAAGATGTACACTGGCTATGACTACAGCGTTTCTCCCGACGTGCAGGCTTATGACGGCGAAATCGAAGGCGTTGAGAAGCCTATGTTCACAGACTACTTTGAGCAGAGCGCAAAAGACAGCATCAAGTATGTTAAGGCTTCAGTTCTCTATGCTCAGGAAAACGGCATTGAGCTTGACGAGGAAGATCTTGCAAGCGTAGATTCTACTATCGAACAGCTCAAGACAACAGCAAAAGACAACAACTATTCAGTTGCAGCATACCTTCGTGCATTCTACGGCAAGGGTATGACTCTTGATCTTCTCCGTCAGATTTGTGAGGAACAGACACTTGCAACTAAGGTGCAGACCGTTAAGACAGAGGAGTTCGCAGCAGCTTACTCCGATGAAGAAATTGAAAAGGAATACAACAAAGATCTCACAGTTTACGGTGTTGTTTCACTTCGTCTTTATGAAGTAGTTGCTGATACTGTTGAAGTACCGGCAGAAAAAGAGGGTGAGGACCCCACAGAAGAAACAACAAAGGAAACAATGGCTGCCGCTAAGACAAAGGCAGAGTCATTTGCTTCAAAGGTTAAGGACGCAGAGTCCTTCAAGGCAACAGCCGCAGAATTTGAAAAGCTTGCTGAGAATGACAAGTGGGAAGAAATGAAGACTGACGACAGCAAGACTCTCTTAGAGGATATTGACTATTCATCAGCACAGAGCCAGTCAACAGATAAAGACTTCCTCAATTGGGCATTTGATAAGAATACAGCCGCAGGTGAAACATACATCACTGAAAACGAAGGCACAGGCTACAGCGTATTTATGATGGTCGCTCCCGTTCATAAGGTAGCTGACGATTACACCTACGATGTAAGACACATCCTCATTAAGTTCCCCGATGAAGATTCAGCAGACGACGCTGAAGAAAAAGAAGAAGTTGAAGTTGAACTTCTTGATCCTTCAAAATATGATGTAACAGTTGACATTGATGTTGACCTTGAAAAGACAGGCGATAAGGCCCTTTATAAGGAAGCTCAGACAATTCTTGAAGATTACCTTGCTGGTGACAAGACAGAAGAATCCTTTGCAGACCTTGCAAAGCTTCACTCAGCAGACGGCAACGCTGCCGAGGGCGGCATCTATGAGAACACAACTCTCGGATATATGGTATCAGAGTTTGAAGACTGGGCAATGGAAGACGGCAGAGAGTACGGCGATGTTGGTATCGTAGAGACTCAGTACGGCTATCACATTATGTACTTCATCGGTACAGACGTAACAACATGGTCCGATATTATCAGAAACGATAAGGGTGCTCACGATTATGAGGACTTCTCAGCTGAAATCGAGGCCGGCGACAATGTGAAAATTGACGGCATTGTTGACAGTGCAATCGTCAGCACAGAGGAATTCATTGTTAAGCTTGCTAAGCAGCAGATCAGATCAATTCAGCAGAGCGCAACACACACTCACTGATATTAAGTGAAATTTATCCACCTGTTTTTTAGGACAGGTGGATATTTGCTTTACTTTTGGTTTGTTTTGTGCTATCATTATCGTAGTATATTTTTGGTAGGTGAGTGCAGTGGATTTATTATGCGATGAAAGAATTGAGCCTTTGGGCAATAATATGAGCATTGTAGTGTCAGACAGTCACACCTTCGGTACTGATGCAGTTTTACTCTCCAATTTCGCTTCAATCAAGCGTAAGGACATTGCCTGCGATATGGGAACAGGCTGCGGAATTATTCCGCTGATATGGTGCAAGGGTGAAACTAAAGAGATATATGCTCTTGATATACAGCCTAAGGCTACTGAGCAGCTAAAAAAATCTCTTGAACTCAACGACATTGTGGGCAGAATTAAGCCTGTCAACTGCGACATCCGTCAGCTTAAGGGTGTGCTCGATTTCGGCAAGTTTGACCTTGTAACTATGAATCCGCCATATAAGCCTGTTGGTACGGGCATTGAGAGCCTGAGTGAGGCTCACCGCATAGCACGCCACGAAGTCACCTGCAATATTGACGATGCTGTTTCTGCGGCGGCGAAGCTGCTTAAATTCGGCGGCAGATTCTGTATGTGCCACAGACCCGAGCGCCTTTGCGATATAATTTGCAGTATGCGTCTTGGCGGCATTGAGGTCAAGCGTATAAGATTTGTAGTCGAGCGTAAGGGCAGACAGCCCTGGCTTGTGCTTGTTGAAGGCAAACGCGGCAGCAAAAGCGGTGTCACAATAGAAAAAGAGCTTGTGATGAAAAACGATGACGGCAGCAACACTGATGAGTTCAGGGCTATGTTTGGCGACTACATGGAAGGACACCAATAAAATGCAGAGTGCAGAATTGCGGGGGAGTTTTGTCAAAGGGTGAAACGAGGTACTGTGAACATCAACGTGTTTCTGATTCGTCTTGGCTCCCCTGAAAGGGGAGCTGGCAAATGCGATGCATTTGACTGAGGGATTAACCGCGACAGGAAAAGTAATGCCCCGCGGCGAGCGCATAAAAAATTAGGAGAGCAATATGAACAGGATACTTAAATACACATTGGTAATTACTTCGGTAATAATAATTTTAATCGGTTTAGTTTTTGCGTTTTTCGGTGAAAGCATACTTTTCCCGAAATATGAAATGACCGATTCTATCAGATTTGCACAGTCCATAGGCAAGGGCTGGAATTTAGGCAACACCTTCGATGCCTGCGAAAAGTTTTCCGATGAGAAGGCAGGTCTTGAAAGTGAAACAATGTGGGGCAACCCCGAAACAACTAAGGAGCTTTTTACTTTCGTTAAAGAGTGTGGCTTCGACAGTGTCCGCATACCCGTGACCTGGTCACAGCATCTCAGTGACGATTACACCATTGACCCCTTGTGGCTCGGCAGAGTAAATGCAGTTGTGGACTACGCCCTTGAAAGCGGTCTGAAGGTTATTCTCAACACTCACCACGAGGATGCTTTCTGGCTCATAACTGACGAGGAGCATATGGATATTTCCAAGGAAATCCTCTGCAAGATTTGGCTTCAGCTTTGCGAGCAATTTGCCCGGTACGATGAAAATCTGATCTTTGAAACAATGAACGAGCCGAGAGTGGCTCTGAGTAAGGATGAATGGCAGGGTAACGCTGAAAGCAGAGCGGTTGTCAATTATCTTAATTTAGCTGCACTTGAAACCATAAGAAGCAGCGGCGGCAAAAATGCAGAGCGTTATGTTATGATTCCCACCTATGCTGCAAGCGGACTTAATAAAAACATCGATGCACTGCAGCTTCCCTATGATGATAAGGTTATTGTTTCTGTGCATTATTACTATGCTACGGCGCATCAGAATGAGTTTAAAGATGCTCAGAACAAGTGGAACATCTTTCAGAAAATCTCACTCTACAGCACCTTCAGACGAATGCACAACCGTTTTGTTTCAAAGGGCTACGGCGTATGCAAAAGCGAATTCGGTTGGACAGACAGAGAAAATCTCGAAAATCTTGCCGAAAATACGGCGTACTATACGGGTCTTGCGGAGAAATTCGGATTTTCATATGCAGTGTGGGATAACGGCATATTTGCCGGTGGAGAATGCTCCTTCGGTATTATCGACCGCTCAGAGCTGAAAGTTCTTTATCCCGAATATCTCGATGCCATTGTGTAGCCTGCCCGCAATTCATCATTCATAATTCGTAATTGAGTTTCCGGAGGTCAATATGTCAGGAATTTTATACATAGTCGGCACACCAATAGGCAACCTTAGTGATATGTCACCGCGTGCCGTTGAGACACTCTCTCAGGTTGATTTTATCGCCGCAGAGGACACGAGAGTAACGGTTAAGCTTCTTAACCACTTCGGCATAAAAAAGCCTATGATAAGCTATTTTGAGCATAACAGGCGTGAAAAAGGTGAGGTCATCGTGGGCAGAATACTCTCCGGTGAAAGCTGCGCTCTGGTCACCGATGCGGGTATGCCTGCCGTGTCAGATCCGGGTGAGGATCTGGTGCGTCTCTGCCACGAAAATAGTATCCTTGTCAGCAGTGTGCCGGGTCCCACCGCCTTTGCAACAGCCGTTGCTATGTCCGGCATGAATGTTGGCAGATTTACCTTTGAGGGCTTTCTTAGCATGAATAAAGTCTCACGCCGTGAGCATCTTGCCTCAATTAAAGACGAGAAGCGCACTATGGTTTTTTACGAGGCGCCCCACAAGCTTTCGGCAACCCTTACTGATTTATACAATACCTTAGGCGACAGAGACCTTGCCATTGTACGCGAGATAACCAAGATACACGAGCAGGTTATCCGCACCACCCTGAAAGCTGCCGCTGAGAGGTACGCTGAAGAAAGCCTTAAGGGTGAGATTGTCCTTGTTATTTCAGGCAAGCCTGACAGCGAAGAGGACGAAGTTACTTTAGCTGATGCAGTGGCTTTGGCAAAGGTTTATACAAGCGAGGGACTGGGCATTAGCATGGCGGCGAAAAAAGCAGCAAAAGAAACAGGTATTAAAAAAGGCGATATCTATAAGGAATTACAGGAGGACGAATAAATGCAGTGGCTCTCACAGTACGGTTATCTTATTATAGTGTTTGTTGTTTTGTTGGTGGCCTTTGTCTTTATCTTTATGAAGGCTGTCAGCGCGTACTCAAACCACAATAAGACCTATAAGGCGCAGGAGGCTGAAATCAAACGTCTGACTGCCCTTAAAGATAAATACAGAAATGCAACTCTCGCTGAAATCGAAACCTATGATGAAAGTGAAATTTTAGAGGGCACGGCACTTCTTTATCAGATAGCCTTGCAGAAAAGCGAGGATATGGAAGGTGACTTTAATGCTCTCACAAAAGAAAAGCAGTATGTCTATGTTCTTGATGTTTTCACTCAGGACGGCTCAGCAGGGGAGTTCTACAGTCAGAACAGCGAAATACTCACTTCAATCATCGGCGAAGCTCTCACTGCAATCGGCATGGCGGATTTTGCAAATGAGCTGTCTTCCTTTGCAAAAATGTATGACAAGAATGATGAAGAGGTCTCTTTCAGCGAAAAGGCTATAGAAAATTTTGACAGTAATATGCAGGAAAAGGATGTTTTAGCTAAAATTAAGCTTGCTTCGGCAAAATATATAAAAGAAAACTATGATATTTTAAAATGTTAAACATTTGTTTATTTGACTTATGCATATTTATGATGTATAATGTATCGGTATCATTAAATTCAGGAGGCGATAGGTTTGCGTAAGATTGTTACAGTGTTTGTAATATTGGCCACAGTGACAGTACTTTTTACTGCTTGCATTGGCGATGAAAAGCCCACAACAACTGGTCCTATTGTTACAGGAAATGTGTCCACAACTCAGCCGACTACCACCGAACCCCAGCCCATGTCATATATTCTCACAACAAGTCCTGATAAAACAGTGCCTTGGATGGAAACAACCCAGTTTGATTTAGCTGCTGTCACAACGGATTTCAACATAATAATTCCGCCCGACACAGTAACACCTCCTGATGTGAATATTCCTACAACGGGCTCATCACTTCCGCCCACAGCACCTACATCGGCTCCTACGGCAGTGACATTACCTACTGCACCTACATCATCTACATCTACAACTAAGCCTACCACCACAAAACCCACAACAACCGAGGCAGAAAAGTTTTCCACACCTCTTGTGATTGACTCTGAGGCTTATGACAGCAATACGGGTAAGCTTTATCTTTCAATCAGCCCCGATTCATGGAGCAGTGATATTAAGGCTAACACCACAAGCATAACAGTTCGCATTGACGGTGTAACGGCACCTGATAAGGTGACATGCAGTGTCACCGCAGGCAAAAACGCTGACGGTATGCAGGAAATCATAATCGACCTTTCAGGTCAGTCTGTAACTACAGGCAGCACAATTTCCTACACTATTCCCGAAAGCTTCCTTGTCTCAAAGGCAGGCACACAGTTCAACTCGACTTATTCATCGAGTGCATCATTCTAAAAATTTCATCACTATTTGGGGCGTTTTCCTTACGGAAGATGCCCCAACTAAGTTTGCCCTTACGGCAAGTGAAGTCGTCCTGTGGACAGTGAAGTTTCACCTGCGGTGTAATGGGCGAACTTCACTTATGCTTACCGAAAATATGCAACTTTTTCAGCGCCTTTATTGGGTGCTGATTTTTTTATGCTTTTTTTCCAATACTTCTGTTAAAGGAGTGATTTTATGCTGTCTGAAATACGCCTTCAGGGAAGAAAACTCATAATGGGCGCCGTGTCTTTGTTTACTCTCACCCTTGCCGTAGGTGTGATGCTGATATTTTCACTGTCATTGATGCCGCTTGTTTACCGCAGTGCCGCCTTGCCTTTGGTCAGTGATAGCCTCAAAGAATACACCTCATATATAAATCTTGCAGTTTCGGCGGCTTTGGTTTTTGTCACTTTTATGGCGCACAATGCACTTAAAACAGGCAGTGACAGATATATGCTAAAAAAAGCAGAGAATGTTCGCACGGGTACAAAGGATATTTTCTTTTATTTTTCACCTGTAAACTTCGTTTCGCTCTTTAGCATCAAGTTTCGGCTCTTGCAGCTTCGGCTGCTGATTTTCACCCTGCTTAATGTCCCGACGGTACTTTGCGCAGCTTTGCTTTTCAGTCTCAGTCAGTCAATTTTCTCGGCGGCGGTGACAGCTGTGTTAGTTGCAGGCTTAATCGCGTTCTTTATAAGCAGCGTATATTTTTATATGCGACTGACGGCATCTTTGTTTTTGGTGAAATACTATTATATAAAAGGGGAATATCTGAGCTTTCGTCACCTTATAGCTTCCTCTGAGAATGCTATGAAAGGCAAGGAAAAGGAGCTGCTGCGGCTTAAAATTAGTTTTTTCGGGTGGTTTGCCTGCTGTCTTTTTTTGCTTCCCATGGGCTATGTGTGGGGCTATTATAATCAGACTCTTGCTGCCTATGCAAATAAAATTATGAAGTTGCAATAAAAATGAAACTGTGATAAAATAGCTCCGGAAATTTTTTTCGGAGGTACGGCTATGAAAGAGCTGATGAATGTCATACCCTTGTGGGAGTATCTGAAAACAGCAGATAAACCTATTCTGCTTTACGGGATGGGCAACGGTGCCGATATGATTATCAAGGTGCTTGATTCCTATGATATTCAGTGGCATGATACCTTCGCGAGTGACAGTTTTGTACGGGGACATTTCTTCCACGGTAAAAAAGTTCTGCGCCTTGGTGAAGCTGAGGAAAAATACGGCGATTTCATTGTACTTATGACCTTTGCCGTTCACGATAAAGAGACTATGGATTTCGTAAAAGCTCTCTCTTTAAGGCACGAGCTTTATTCGCCCACTGTTGCCGTAGTTGACGGCACTCCCTTTACCTACGAGTTTTTCCTTGAAAATGAAGATAACTTTAAAAAAGCATACAGTCTTCTTGCCGACGAAAAAAGCAAGGAAGACTATCTCAATGTGCTTAGCTATAAAATCAGCGGAAAAACAGAGTATCTTTTCAAGGCTCACAGTGACAAAATGAGCGTATACAGTGATATATTGAATCTGGGCAGTGATGAAACAATAGTTGACCTGGGAGCTTATGACGGCGACACAATAAGAGAGTTTACACAAGCGACAAACGGTGAATACAACAAGATTATTGCTTTTGAGCCTGACAGTAAAAACTTCCGCAAGCTCACTGAAAAAACCGCTCATATGCAAAACATCGAAAGGCACAACATCGGCGCATGGGATAAAAATGAAACACTGTACTTTGCCAAAAAAGGCGGACGAAACTCACGCACGGATATTGGCGGTGTGCCTGTAGAGTTTGACAGTGTTGACAATATAGTCAGAGAAAAAGTTACCCTAATAAAAATGGATATAGAGGGAGCAGAGCTGAAGGCACTTGAAGGTGCAAGGCAGACGATTGAAAAATATAATCCGAAACTTTATGTCTGCGCTTATCACCGAAATGAGGATATGTTTGCGCTGATAATGAAAATTAACGAGATTTGCAGTGACTATAAAATTTATTTTCGTCAGCACCCATATGTGCCTGCATGGGAAAGCAACCTTTACGCAAGTCC
The DNA here is from genome assembly GCA_045537315.1 of Acutalibacteraceae bacterium. Classification (GTDB taxonomy): domain Bacteria; phylum Bacillota; class Clostridia; order Oscillospirales; family Acutalibacteraceae; genus UBA6857. The sequence goes on along the minus strand of JAZSPF010000070.1, from coordinate 398 downwards.
CTGAGGGACCTGCAATAAAATGCAAAATTGCGGTCGCGGCTTTTAAAGTGCAGAGTGCAGAACGGTGGTCGCGACATAGCCCACCGCAATCAAAAGTTTCTCTCCGCGGAATAAAAGCTCAGAAACGTTAAGTTTTATCAATCTTAAAATAAACGGCAGGTCACTTCCAAATCGGTAGTGACCTGCTGAATTTTTATAATCTACAGAGTAGGTATTTAATCCTAACTATCTTTGCGGGGGAAATTTTACTTATCAGTGAAAACTATCCCGCGACCACCGTTCTGCGTTCTGCACTCTGCACTCTGCACTTTAAAAGCCGCGACCGCAATTTTGCATTTTATTGCAGGTCCCTCAGGGACTTGCGTAAAGGTTGCTTTCCCATGCAGGCACATATGGGT
>JAZSPF010000172.1:0-10142 GCA_045537315.1 Acutalibacteraceae bacterium | reverse complement strand
GCGAAGTTCTCACAGCACAAACTGTAACCGGTAAACTCAGCCACACTGAAAGTGAATGGATAGTTGATACGTCAGCCACCTGCTCCAAGAAAGGCACAAAACATACCGAGTGTACCGTTTGTCACGAAACTATTAAAACTGGCACTATCGACAGACTTCCGCACACGGAGGAAGTTATCCCCGAAGTCAAAGCTACCTGCACAAGTACAGGTCTCACTGCAGGCGTAAAATGTTCTGTATGCGGTGAAGTTATTACGGCGCAAACCATTACCAACAAACTTGCTCATATTGAGAGCGGATGGATTATTGATGCGTCAGCTACCTGTTCTAAGGCAGGTACAAAACATATCGAGTGTACCGTTTGCCACGAAACTATTAAAACTGGCACTATCGACAGACTTCCGCACACGGAGGTAGTTATCCCCGAAGTGAAAGCTACATGCACAAGTACGGGTCTCACTGCAGGTGTAAAATGTTCCGTTTGTAGCGAAGTTCTCACAGCACAAACTGTAACCGGTAAACTCAGCCACACTGAAAGTGAATGGATAGTTGATACGCCAGCCACCTGCTCCAAGAAAGGCACAAAACATACCGAGTGTACCGTTTGTCACGAAATTATGAAAACAGATGTTATCAGCAAACTTCCACACACGGAGGTAGTTATCCCCGAAGTCAAAGCTACTTGCACAAGTACTGGCCTTACAGTAGGTGCGAAATGTTCGGTCTGCGGCGAAGTTCTCACAGCACAAACTGTAACCGGTAAACTCAGCCACACTGAAGGTGAATGGATAGTTGATACGTCAGCAACCTGCTCAAAAGAAGGCACAAAATATACCGAGTGTACTGTTTGTCATGAAATTATGAAAACAGATCTTATCAGCAAACTTCCGCACACGGAGGAAGTTATCCCCGAAGTCAAAGCTACCTGCACAAGTACAGGTCTCACAGCAGGTGTGAAATGTTCTGTATGCGGTGAAGTTCTCACAGCGCAAACCGTTACCAACAAACTCGCTCATACTGAGAGCGGATGGATCATTGATGCGTCAGCTACCTGTTCTAAGGCAGGTACAAAACACACTGAATGTGTCGTATGTAAAACAGTGACAAAGACAGACACAATAGCAAAGCTTTCACACCAAGACAGCAACAATGATGATAAATGTGATATGTGCGGAGTGAACACTAACCCGTCAACCAAGTGTTCGCACATGTGCCATAAGAGTGGTTTTACAGGATTTATCTGGTCTATTGTTAAGTTCTTTTCAAAGCTTTTCGGCGTAAATAAGATTTGCGACTGCGGCGCAGCTCATTATTAAATCGTTAAACGAAGCTCAGGTTTTTACCCGAGCTTCGTTTTTCTCTTTTTGCTTTTAATTTTTACGGTAAACGAGTCACCTATGAGAAGAAGTCCGCACAAGGTCAACATACATATTGATATTGGCACAGAGATGCCGCCCGTTGCTTTTGTCGGCAGAGTACCGAAAGAAAAAACATCATAGCTGACGGGATAAAGCTTCAAAATAAAATTGCATATTACTACCGACAAGGCGCCGTGGAGTATACGGGAGGCTATGAAATATTTATATTTCAGTTTTGCGGATGCCACTGCAGACATAACCTGAAAATGTGTGCAGAAACCTCCGAAACCGATTATGCCTGCAATTATTGGTACGGGCAAGTTTCCGCAGGCGACAAGACAGGCATTTGTAACCTCGAGTATGCAGTAGAGGGTGAATTTCACACTGTCACTGAGAGGAGCGATTTCGGCCAGTTTGTTAATACAGGAAAAAATTACAACCCAAGCGCATATACTGAGCATTACTGAACTACCGGAGGCGACACTCTTTACAATTCCATCAGAAAAGTTCAATGAGTTCCTGCTTTCTGTTTTTATTTCACAAGTGTTATCATTATCCAGAAAACGTGAAAGTACGCCGATAATCAGTGACGATGCAATAAGAGACAGATATATTATCAATCCCGCTTTCTTTGAGCCGAGCATATAAAAGCCTACTGAGCTTATTGTAAATGCAGGCCCGGGATTTATGCAGAAAAGAAGCAGGCGTTGCGCCTGTGATTGCGAGAGCTCACCTTTGTCATATAATTCCTTTGTCATTTTACCGCCAATGGGAAAACCGCCAATAAAGGACATGAGGATTATTCCTATGCATTTGCCGGGCAAATTAAACATCAGCTTTGACAGTTTTGAGAGATAACGCTGAGGTACTCGTAACATATCGAGATTTATTATCAGTGATGACAAAACCGCAAATGGGTAAAGAGACGGTATGAGAGTGCCCAAACAAATATCGATGCCGTCACTTATGCCCTGACAGGCAGTTTCGGGAAAAAGAAGCAGCATATATCCGATGCATGAAACCAAAAAGACATAAAATAAATACCTGACATAATAGTTGTATTCCTTCTTTGCTGTTGTGGGCAGATTCATTTTTATTTTCATATAATTCACCCCACTAATTTATATTCATCGGGAATAGTATTATACGCGCACTGACAGCATAAAATATGACGAAAGGTGTGATTGGTGTGTCGAACGGATTTAAATATAAAATATCACAGTTTAATAAAGAAGAATTGGGTGACTATCTGTTGCCTCATGTTATTTTCAATTCGTGCCGCGAGGTGCTTGTTGAGGGGACTAAGGGAGTCCTTGAGTATAATGCCAGGACTGTCAGGCTGAATGCGGGTAAATACATATTGAAATTCGTAGGTGATAATCTGTGCATAAGAAATCTGAACTGCGATGAGATAATTATAACGGGTGTTATTCTGTCCTTTGAATTCTGCTCGGTTTGATTGCGCTGTTACAGTAAAGGAGGATAACCTATGAAAATAATCCGTATTATGAGATATATAAAAGGCTATGTTGAATTCAGAGCAGAAGGCGGCTTTACCGAACGGTTTATAAATCTGTGCGCAAGAAACTCAGTGCATATATTTAAAAGCACTTATGCTGACGGAACTTATATCGGGGAAATTGCAGTTAAAGATTTCTTCAGGCTAAGACCTGTTGCCAGGAAAACAGGTGTCAGAATAAGGGTGAGCGAAAAAAAGGGGCTTCCCATTTTTTTGAAGCAAAAAAAGCATAGAGTTGGTTTGCTTGTTGGTGTCGCCATTTACTTTGTGTTAGTTACAGTGCTTAACATGTTTGTCTGGAATATCGGTGCGTCAGGCAGTGTCAGGTATAGTGCAGAACAGATAATAGAAACTGCAGAGTCCGCAGGTGTCAGGTGCGGAATTTTCAGATTTACTTTTGATGAAAAAAAGGCTGCAAGAGAGATATATAAGCTCTATAATAACGAGCTTTCCTGGGTTACTGTTAACATTAAGGGCAGCAGATGTTTTATTGAAGTAAGAGACAGTGACGAAAAAGAGAAAAATGAATCCGAAAATAAAAATCCGTCAAATCTCGTAGCTGATTTTGACGGTGTTATTTTGTCCGATGAAACCTATTCGGGTGTTAAAAGCATAAGCAAAGGAAACGCTGTAAGGCAGGGAGATTTGCTCATAAGCGGTATTATGGAAAACGAGGACGGGTCAGTGGTGTATTATCCTGCACAAGGCAATTTTACGGCACAGCATAAACGTGTTTTTGAAACCGCATTGTCTACTGACGAAAAGGTAATGAAAGTTGCCGATTACAAAAAGAAGTATATTCTTCATTTTTTTGGGATTTCCATTCCTTTAAGCTACAGTGCAGAGAGTGAAACCGCTATGACCTTTGAAAGAAAAGAGTTTTCAGAGTACGGCGGATATATACTGCCGATTGGCATCAGCGTGATTACAATCGCTGAGGTTGTTGAAACTGCTATACGGAAAGACGAGTTGCCTATGTTAGTTGCTGATTTGTTTACGGGTGAAACCTATTCGGCTCTTAAAAATACAAGCTTAATTTGCTGTGATGTAGTAACCAAGAAAGAAAAAGCGCTCTATAGTATAAAAGGGGAGTATGACTGTATTGATTTTATAGGTATAAGTAAGCCTATTATTGTAGAAAATATTGAAAGCAGATAAAAAAATCTAAAAAAGGTATTCACTTTTTTTAAGAAATGTGCTAAAATTTATTAAATATTGATTTAAGATATGTGTAAATATCATAAAAACAAAGAGGTGCAAATGTGACCGAACAATCATTCAGTATTGACAGAATGGAACACGCACTCAGCCTTTTCGGCTCTTTTGATGAAAATATCAAGCTGATAGAAAAGGAATTCAGCGTTGCGATTATCAGCAGAGCAGGCGAACTAAAGATTAAAGGCGACGAGGAAAATGTCGATAAGGCAAAGCGTGTTATAAAAAATCTTCTTGATTTGCTTAACAAAGGTGAAGCACTCACCGAACAGAATATCAGATATGTTATCAGCCTTGTCAAAGAGGGAAATGACGATAAACTGACAACTCTTTCAGGTGACTGTATTTGCATAAGTGCAAAAGGGAAGCCCATTAAAGCTAAGACACTCGGACAAAAAAAGTATGTTGAAGCAATAAGAGACAACACTGTTGTTATAGGTGTCGGCCCTGCCGGTACGGGTAAGACTTATCTTGCTGTTGCTTTGGCTGTGAGTGCTTTCAGAGCAAAGCAGGTCAACAGAATAATTCTCACACGTCCTGCTGTTGAAGCAGGTGAAAAGCTGGGTTTTCTGCCGGGCGATTTGCAGCAGAAGGTTGACCCCTATTTAAGACCGCTTTACGATGCTCTTTTTGATATGCTTGGCGCAGAGAGCTTTCAGAGGTACCAGGAAAGAGGTAACATTGAGGTAGCGCCACTTGCTTATATGCGAGGCAGAACGCTTGACGACAGTTTCATTATTCTTGACGAAGCACAGAACACGACTCCCGAGCAGATGAAAATGTTTCTTACCCGTCTGGGTTTCGGTTCAAAGATAGTTGTCACCGGCGATATTACGCAGATAGACCTTCCTGACGGTAAAAAATCAGGTCTTGTTGAGGTTATAAAGATACTCAAAAATGTTGACGATATAAAAACGGTAAAGTTCAGCGAAAAGGATGTTGTAAGACATAAGCTGGTTCAGGATATTATCAAGGCTTACGATAAATATGAGGAGGCTAAGAAAAAGAAATGAAGGACAGAATCAAAGTAATAATTACAGATGAGCAAAACGCCATGAAGCTCCCGAGAGGAATAAGAATGCTTATAAGACGTTGTTGTAATGCGGTGCTGACTAATGAGAATTTCAAAGGTGCCGCTGAAATAAGCGTAACAATTGTTGATGATGAAATGATTCACGAGCTTAATCTCAAGCACAGAGGTATTGATAAATCAACTGACGTGCTTTCATTTCCTTTGGGTATAGGCGGTGAGTATGACATCAACAACGACACAGGCGCACAGATGCTTGGTGATATTGTTATTTCAATTGAACATGCAGTCAAGCAGGCTGAACTCTACGGTCATTCAATCAACAGAGAGGTTGCATTTCTTACGGTACACTCAATGCTTCACCTTTTAGGCTATGATCACGAACCAGGCGGCATGGAGCTTGTAAGAATGAGAGAAAAAGAAGAAGCGGTACTGACACAGTTGGGTCTTGTCAGAAGCGGAAGTTACTATACAACAGAGGAATAATATACATAAATGGAGCATTATAAGAAACTGTTTATGAGTTTTGTCTATGCTTTCAAGGGCATATTCAGAACAATTGCAAACGAAAGAAACCTCAGAATTCATCTGACTTGCCTTGGATATATGTTCGGCATTTTGTGCCTTACGGATTGGTTCGTTCTTTCAAAGGCTGAGTGGGCAATACTTGTGCTTGCCTCAGGCGCAGTTATTGCAGGTGAGATTGTCAACACTGCAATTGAAAACGCTGTTAACTTAGCAAGCGAAAAGTACACTGAGTACGGCAAAATTGCCAAAGATGCAGCGGCAGGCGCTGTGCTTATCAGCGCAATAGCGGCAGTTACCGTTGGTCTTATTATTCTCTTTCAGCCTACGGCTTTCAAGGCTATGTTTGACTATTTCATGAGCAATCCACTTATGATGGCGGTGTTTGTGCTGAGTATCATTCCTGCATCTTTGTTTATTTTCTTTGGCGTACCTTTTAAGTCGGGAGGTAAAAAATGAGTGAGAAATTTTCCCGAACGCAAATGCTTATAGGCGAAGATGCACTCCGAAAACTCAGAAATAGCCGTGTTGCAGTTTTCGGAGTTGGCGGTGTCGGCGGTTATGTGTGCGAAGCTCTTGTAAGAGCAGGTGTCGGCTCAATCGACCTGATTGACAATGATACTGTAAGTGTGAGTAACATTAACAGACAGATCATTGCTCTTGCTTCTACCGTGGGTCAGAATAAAACCGAAGTTATGAAAAAGAGGATTCTCGATATTAACCCCGAAGCGCAAGTTAATACCTTTAATGTTTTTGTTTTGCCTGAGAATATCGACACTCTTGATTTTACGGTATATGACTATATCGTTGATGCTATTGACACTGTGTCAGGCAAGCTCGCTATAATTGAAAAAGCTTACGGTCTCGGTATTACCGTTATATCGTCAATGGGAACAGGTAACAAGCTTGACCCGACTAAATTTGAAATTACCGATATAAATAAAACGAGCGTCTGTCCTCTTGCGAGAGTTATGCGTTATGAACTCAGAAAGAGAGGCGTGAAAAAGCTCAAGGTTTTATATTCAAAAGAAGAACCTATAAAAGCTCACACATCATTTGGCGGTACCGATAAGAAAGCGGTGCCGGGTAGTATATCCTTTGTGCCGTCGGTTGCGGGCCTCATTATCGGCGGAGAAGTAATAAAAGATTTAATCAGATAAAAAGGCAGAACTTATTCGGTTCTGCCTTTCCTTGTTATACAAATATTGTGGTTTTGTCGCAGTTCTACCGTGAGTAGAACTGATTTTTTTATTGTAGACGCAATTTATAATCGGTAGGGTGACAATCACGCAAGCCCGATATATGATTATATTATGAAGAAAATAAAAGGGGAGATGTTTAATGTCATTACAAAATGTTACTTTACCGACCTATTCAAAAACTGAAGAAATCCTTAATTCAGTATCTCACGGTCTTGGTATTCCTATGGGAATAATCTTTTGTGTTTTGTTTCTTATCAGACCTATTACAGGCAGCGGCATAACGGGTTCACTGATTTTTGTCTTTTCGGTTATTGTTTTATACACATGCTCAATGCTTTACCATTCACTAAAAGCTGGAACTGCTAAAAAGGTTATGCGACTTCTCGATCACAGCGTTATTTTTATAATGATTACAGGCACTATACTTGCGCTTAATGTAATATGTGTTTTTCCGCATGATAAAGCTTTTTCGCTTTCAACGGCATGCATCAGTATTATACTGAGCATTGTCGGCATTGTGCTGACGCTTATTGATCAGGAAAAATACAAAAAGGTACAGCTCATCCTTTATGTTATAGTGGGTGCATCTTCTCTTTCCATAATTTATCCCTTGATTAAATATAATGCGGAGCCTTGGCTTTCCATAATGCTTTTGGCAGTGGGAGCAGTTGTATACCTTATCGGTATGGCACTGTACATAGTGGGTAAAAAGAAGAAGTATTTTCACAGTGTTTTTCATGTTTTTGTTTTAGTTGGAACAATACTTCATTTTTGCTCCATATATTTTGCACTCGGCTGAATTGAAAACTCCTCGGTTAAACTTGAAGTTTGCCGAGGAGTCCTTTTATTTAGAATTCTTCTTTGCAAGATAAAAAGCGAATAAATATATGAGGATAGTTGCTACCTGTAAAAATGCACAGGAAATAAATATGTATTTTAGATTTTCAAGATTAAGTGAAAGATAAATTGACAGTGCCGAAGTCCATATAACAAGAGACACTGAAATGCATCGGTAAACTATTTTCCACCATATTGATGAAAAAACTGTCATTGCAATTGACGCTATAGGCAAAGCGTATATAAAGGAGTAGTGTGCATACGCGCTCCAATTATCCACATTTTTCATCACCAGGAAAAATATTGAGGCAACAAAGAAAATTGCAAAAACGCTAATAAGCGGCACAAAAAGCTTGGCAGGGGAGGTTTTGTCAAGCTCTTTAAATTCACCGACATTGGTTTCCTCTTTATCTGACAGCAGATTGTCTATGTTGACAGAAAAAAAGTCAGCGATTAAATATAACGTATAGGTGTCGGGAACAGATTCGCCTCTTTCCCATTTTGAAACGGCTTTATCGCTGTAGTTAAGCTGAGCTGCAAGCTCCTGCTGAGTGAGTCCTCGCTGTTTTCTCAGCTTATTCAGCTTATTGCCGAAGTTTTTTCTGAATTCGGTTTCGTTTATCATATCGTCTCCAAGTTTAAATATTACTGGAATTTTTGGCTTTCCGCAACGGCGAGTGCATCGCAGCGTTCATTTTCAGGGTGACCTGCGTGACCCTTAATCCACTCAATTGTCACTTCATGCTTCTCTGTCAGTGAGAGCAGCTCGTCCCAGAGTTCGGGATTCAGAGCAGGCTTTTTATCTTTCTTTCGCCAATTATTTGCTTTCCATGATGCAGCCCAACCAAGGTTAATGCCGTTGGCAACATACTGCGAGTCGGTGATGACCCTTACTCGGCAGGGTACCTTGAGAGCCTTTAAACCCTCTATAACGGCTGTGAGCTCCATGCGGTTGTTGGTTGTCTGCGCTTCGCCGCCGCTGAGCTCTTTTCTTTTGCCCTGATAGTCCAGGATTGTTCCCCATCCGCCTGCACCGGGGTTGCCCGAGCAGGCTCCGTCTGTATATATTGTAACTTCTTTCATATGAAAATCTCCGATAATACTTTTTTATATTTTAGCATAAGTGTCACATTTTATCAACTAAATTATGTTAAAACTTTTTTATTGGATTAAAACTCTTGATTTATTTTTTAGTGGGTGTATAATGGTTATGATGAAAAGGAAAGGACTGCAAATTATGAAAGAAAATGTTACTATATTCGACCATCCTCTCATTCTCCACAAGCTGTCAATTCTCAGAGATAAAAATACACCCTCAAAGGATTTCAGAGCTTTGGTGTCGGAAATCGCAACGCTTATGTGCTATGAAGCGACAAGAGATTTGCCAACGGAAGAAATCGAAATTGAAACCCCAATCTGCAAAACAAAGGTAAAGCATATTGCAGGCAAAAAGATGGCTATAGTTCCCATTCTCAGAGCGGGTCTCGGTATGGTTGAGGGCATCAGTGCTCTTGTGCCGTCAGCGAGAATCGGTCACATAGGTCTTTACCGTGATGAGGAAACCCTTAAGCCTGTTGAGTACTATTGCAAGCTCCCCAAGGATATTGGCGAGAGAGATGTTTTTGTTGTTGACCCCATGCTTGCAACTGGCGGCTCAGGTATCGATGCAGTTTCACAGATTAAGCTGAGAAATCCCCGTTCAATCAAGTTTATGTGCATTATTGCTGCTCCCGAAGGTATCGAGGCTTTTACAAAAGCACATCCCGACGTACCTGTTTACTGTGCGGCACTTGATGAAAAGCTCAACGAAAAGGGTTATATCGTACCCGGTCTCGGTGATGCAGGTGACAGAATTTTCGGCACGAAATAATTATATTATATAAGCAGCCGCTTCGGCGGCTGTTTTTATAAGTTTAATACTTGACTTATTACAGTTATTGTGTTAAAATCTTTGCAATAAGTTAATCAGCTTTGACCAAGAGGAGTAGTAAGATAAGCTTTCAGAGAAAAGGCGGTTGGTGCGAGCCTTTAAGTGCAGTCTTATGAAGGTAGCTTGTGAGCTTCGGGAAGAACGGCATAGTGCCAAGTAGAACCCGACGGTAAATCCCCGTTAAAGATGTTGAGTGCAGTGCTTAGGCGCTGAATTCAGGTGGTACCGCGGAAATATCTCCGTCCTGATTGTGGGACGGAGTTTTTTATTTTGTAATTTTTTTAATTTACATATTGAGGTGAAAGTTATGGCAAAAGAACTTGCAAAACAGTACGATCCGAAAAATGTTGAGGACCGTATTTACAAGACTTGGCTTGACGGAAAGTATTTCCACGCTGAGGTTGATGAAAAGAAAAATCCCTACACTATCGTAATTCCCCCGCCAAACATTACGGGTCAGCTCCATATGGGTCACGCCCTTGACAACACACTTCAGGATATTCTTATCCGTTTCAGAAGAATGCAG
>JAZSPF010000121.1:0-5379 GCA_045537315.1 Acutalibacteraceae bacterium | reverse complement strand
CTTTCAAAAGCGCATCTGAGAATAAAGGACAGCGCAAAAAATATAAGTGAGTGGGTTTCTTCAAAAGAGGAAGAACCTATAGTTATAGGTGTCTGCGGGAGTTTCAATATTTTCACGGTGCAGAGCTTTGTTAAAAAGCTCAGTTATATGCCTGCAGTTCAGCTCCAGAGTAAAAACTATTTCAATGTTATGTACGGTTCACTTTGCTACAGCCTTTATGATTCCTGTGAGGGAATAAGAGTTATAGCACCTATGTATGACCCTGATAAATGCGGTCAGAGAAGTGACAGCGAAGATGGCTGGAATGACCTTATAAAAAAGAATTTCAGTATAATAGAAACCAATAATCTTGATGCGTTTATCGCTTATAAAGATAACGCCCGCAGGCTGAAAGACAATCTCAGTGCTGTTGTTGAAAAGGCGGAAAGCATAAACGCTGAAGGCTACTCTCTTGTCAGCAGAGAAAATCTTGCATACAGCATTGAAAATGCAAAGAGTCTGCTTCTCGGAGGTGCGGCTTCGTGTGATGAGCTGCAAAGTGCGGCTTCATCTGTTCAAAGAGCAATAAATAACCTCACATCTTCTGAGGGTGAGGATACCCAAAAGGGTGCGCTTAATATAACCGCAGGCAAAGTTGTTGCCGCAGTGCTTGTGGGTTTGCTTATTTTTGCGGCACAGATATATGTACACAAAATGCAGAAGGAGAAAAAGAGATAAAGGTGCATTTTAGGATATAAGAGGAGGATAAGATTATGTCAGAAAACAAGAGCAGTTGGCTCGAACATGCAAAAACACCTGAAGCTGCAGGTGTAAGTTCAAAGGAAGTGCAGGCTTTCATTGACGAATGTATTGAAAAAGGAAGAGAGCTTCATTCAATTACAGTTATCCGTCACGGAAAAATAGCCTGTGAAGTTTACAGAGACCCATTCAAACCGCAGCACAGACATATGATGTATTCCGTTTCCAAAAGCTTCACTTCAACTGCAATCGGCTTTGCTGTTGATGAGGGCTATCTCACTGTTGACACACGCTTCGTCGACATTTTCCCTGAAGCGAGAACGGATAAGCACGACGAATATCTTGAGGAAATGACCATTGAAGACCTGCTGACAATGAGAAGCGGTAAGAATGTCAGTGTTTTCCTCGACAGAACAAAAGACCGTTGGTTCAGAGATATTGTGGATTCTCCCTGGATTTCAGAGCCGGGTACGGAATTCCTTTACATAAGTGAAAATATGTATCTGCTTTGCTGCTGTATTCATAAGCTCACGGGTATGAGTGTTATCGATTACTTAAGACCAAGACTCTTTGAGCCTCTCGGTATGGAAGACCCCTTCTGGGAAAAATGTCCCAGTGGCATTGAAGCAGGCGGTTGGGGCCTTATGATTACTGGTGAGGACCTTGCCAAGTTTACCTACTGCTATCAGCAAATGGGCAAATTCGGCGGCAAGCAGGTTATTCCCGAATATTGGGTAAGAGAGGCAACCGCTTATCATGCAGACAACGCCGGTTCAAGTGACACAAGCGACTCCGTTGTAGGATACGGATACTGCTTCTGGAGAAACGGCGGATATGAAAACTCCTACCGTGCAGACGGCATGTTCTGCCAGTTCGGCATAGTCTTTGAGGATCTTGATGCTTGCCTTACCATGACAGCCGGTGAAATTGACGAGCAGGGAATGCGTGATGTTATATGGAATCACTTCCCTAAGGCTTTTATTGACGCAGATGAGAATGCAGAAACCGCACCTATAATTGCTCCTGCATTTCCGAAGCTTGCTCCCAAGCCGCGTAACCTTGCACTTGAGAGCAGAATTGAAGGCAAAAAGATTAAGTTCAGAAAGCCTGTTGTTGTCAATGCAATCGGCTACCCCGTCAGTGTTGTGCCTCTGCCTGCAATGTTTGTTTCTGCTGATAAGGCAGGCAATATCAGTGATGTTACCTTTAATTTCCGTGAAAACGATATGCAGATGAGCTGGGCTGAGGGCGACGAAATCAACAGTATTGCAATTGGTCTTGACGGCGAATACCGTTGGGATAATATAGTTCTCGGTACAATGCCCTTTACTACCTGTGCTACAGGATGCTGGAACAGTGAAAACGAGCTTGAAGTTCATATCCGCTGTGTTGAGGCTGTATCCGAGAGAATAATTCATTTCAAGTTTAACGGTGATAATGTCATAATGAGACCTTCATCAGTACCCAATGCGGCAGTAATAGGTGAAAGTCTGAAAGATACCGTTAAAGATATCATCAAGCAACCTGTTTTCTCAAACGCCGTAAGCCGTGCAATACCTCACCTTATGCCTCTTGTTGATGCAGTGCAGAGAGGTAAGATTAAGGTTGACAGTCCCTCACACAGATTTAAGAAAAACTGAGTGTTTATTAAAGGAGAAAAATTATGCTTAAAATATTATTTATCTTATGTGTTGTTCTCGAAGTGGTATTTGTGCCTATCTTCCTGAAATACTATTGGCCGGGACGTTCCAAGCAGTCCTTTGCAACAAAGACTGTCTGCTCGCTGATGTTCTGCCTTTGCGGTATACTTGCTGTGGAAATTTCAGGCAACAACACCCTTTATGCAGACTACATTCTGTGGGGCCTCATTTTAGGCGCTGTGGGTGATTTGTTGCTCCACTCCCTGACAAAGAAAATATATCCTTTTGTTGTGGGAGTTATAGCATTCTTTACAGGTCATATTTTCTACATCATGGCTTTCCAGAGAGCAATTTACGCAACATATCCCGGCTCAAATCTCTTTGAGTGGTACGAGGTACTTGCAATTGTTGTTTTAGAACTTATTGTTGCAGCTTATGTTCTCATCAGAAAGAAGAACCACAAAATAAGGCCTCATTTAGTTGCTCTTGCAACTGTTTACGGCGCAATGCTTATGGCTATGCTGGCAAAGGCGGCGAGATATGTTATAGGTGAAATCGCCTACGGTACAAATGACCATATGGTAATGATAAGCCTGACAGTGTTACTTGGTGCACTGCTGTTCTTCGCTTCAGACCTAATTCTTATTTTTATCCTCAAGTCTGACGTGCCTGTCAAGAGAATAGTCAGAATAGTCAATATAGTCACATACTATATCGCCCAGGTGCTTTTTGCAGCAAGTATATTCTTTGTATATTCAAGAGAGCTTCTTGCCGCTTAAACTGTTAAAATCAAGTCAGTCGGCGTTTAAACTGACGCCGACTGTTTTAAAAGACAATAAAGGAGATTACACTATGAAGCTTCCCTCATATCCCATCGTGACAATAGACCCACATTTCAGCATATGGTCAAAAAGTGATAGCCTCACTGACGGCGACACATATCTTTGGTGCGGAATCAAAAAAAGACTGGAAGGCAAAATCACCGTTGACGGTGAAACCTACCGCTTTCTGGGCAAAGGCAAGGAGCCTGCCTTAACACAGACATCTGCTGAAATCAAGCCTCTTGTCAGCTCATATACCTTTGAAAATGAAAAAATCCGCCTTGTGTTTACTACATGGTCGCCTTTCCTTATGGATGATTTTCATCTTTTCAGTACTCCTTGTGCATACCTTGACACAGTGGTGTCTACCCTTGACGGCAGAAAACACGATGTGAGTGTGCAGTTTACCGCCTATAAAGAAATGTGTCAGGGCAAAAGAAATAAGCCTGTTACAAAATACACAGATAACTATGAGGGCACAAAGCTGGTTAAAATGGGTCTTTATGAGCAGCATCCCCTTAATGATTCAGGTGACGAGTACGCTGCCGATTGGGGTTACTTGTGCCTTTTAGGTCAGGAAAGCAGTGCTTGCAAAGAGGGCATTAAAACCGTTGCAAGTGCAAAAGGAATAAAGAAAGTTCTTTTCAGCACTGTTATTGCCTATGACGATATTTACTCAATCAACTACTTCGGCCAGTACCTCAGAGGTGTATGGACAGAGAAATTCAGAGATATTGCAGAGGCTATGAAGTACCTTAAAGAAAACCGTGAAGACCTGCTTTCGAGAGTTCAGGCGTGGGAAAAGACAATTCTCAGCGATGCAAAGCCATTCGGCAAAAACTATCAGATGATGATTTCAGCGGCTGTAAGACAGATTTTCGCAGGTCATAAGCTTGTCAGAAACGGCAAGGGTGAGCTTCTTTATATGTCCAAGGAGTGCCATTCAAACGGTTGCATAAACACTGTTGACGTGTCATATCCTGCAGTGCCCATGTTCCTTTTATATGCTCCCGAGCTTGTTAAGGCTATGATGACAGGGATATTCTATTTTGCGAATTCTGATTTGTGGAATGAGGAATTTGCACCTCACGATATAGGCAGATATCCTCTCGCATGCGGTCAGGTTTATGCACTCAAACCCCATCAGCACTTAGTACCCCATAAATTCAGCTACAAGACAATATATAAGCAGAAATCCGCATCAATTTATATGCCACAGTTCCAGATGCCTGTTGAGGAATGCGGAAATATGCTTATCATGAGCTATGCATACTACATAATGACAAAGGATAAGGATTTCCTTACAGAGCATTTTTATACATTGAGCACATGGGCGAAATATCTCAAAAATAAGGGCGTTATCCTTGACAATCAGCTTTGCACCGATGACTTTGCAGGCCACAGCAAAAAGAATGTCAACCTTGCCATTAAGGGTATAATGGGTATTGCCTGCTTCGGAAAAATCTGTGATGAGCTGCAGATAGGCAGTGGTTACGGTGAACTCGCCAAATCATATGCTGCAGAGCTCATTTCTGCCTGCAAGAAAACAGAGGGTGGCTATCTGCCTTTCAGCGTTGATAAGGAAGACACATGGAGCCTTAAATATAATATGGTCTGGGATATCCTCTTTGGTTTCGGTATTTTTCCGAAAGAACTGTATAAGGCAGAAATCGAGAAGTATCACAAAGAGCTCAATGCTTACGGTGTACCACTCGACTGCAGACGCTCCTTCACAAAGACAGACTGGATGCTCTGGGCAGCCTGTCTTGACGAAACCAAGAAAAGCACTGAGCTTTTCTCAGGCAGAATCGTCAGCTATCTTGCTGACACCAAGGATAAAAACTGCTTCAGTGACTGGATAGATACCAAGCAGGCAAAACAGTGCGGATTTGACCACAGAACCGTTCAGGCGGGTCTTTGGATGCCTGTGCTTAAGGTTAAATTAGAATCAATGAACAGTTGATTATTGCGAAGATAAACGATGGGGCAGTGCTTTCAGAAATGAATTCACTGCCCTGTTATATTTAACGTAAAAATAATTAGAAAAACTTTAAAAAAACTATTGACAAGATCATGCCTGATGTGTATAATATCTAATGTTCGTTGCGGAATTGTGTAAGGGTAGCACAGCAGACTCTGACTCTGTTTGTCTGGGTTCGAATCCTAGTTCCGCAGCCAAA
>JAZSPF010000003.1:0-3552 GCA_045537315.1 Acutalibacteraceae bacterium | reverse complement strand
TCGCTTGTGCCTGAGGTTGGCGTTCTGTCAGGTACTCTGCCGTAAAAATCACGCATAGCATCATCCTTTCAGTTCATCAATGAGAGGAAGCAAGGAAAAAATTCTGAGCATATTTATGGCTTCATCGGTTTTTCTCTGCTTTTCGGGTGAAAGCAGAGGCTTGAGTGCTCTGAGAAGTTCACACCTTCTGTCATCTCTCTGTTTGGATAGCTTATTCATAATCTTCATTATTTTAGAGAGCATCTGCGGGTCAAAATTAAAACCGAAATCCTCTTTTTCTTCTTGCTGTTTTGCCGTTTTCTTTTCCTGCCTGCTGTCATTGCCGAGAAAGCTTTCGGCAAGGTCTGACAGCTGCTCAATATCGCTTTGGCTCAGTGAATTTATTATGTTTTCAAGGTTGTCAATATTCAGTGAGCCGAAATCCATAGGTTACTCCCTTTTGTTTTTTAGCATTTCAAGAAGCATCTTTGCCTCAGGTGAGGTTAGTATGGCTTTGATCCTTTGCGGGTCAGACATAACCTTTTGCAGTTGTTCCTTCTGGCCGGGAGTGAGGTTGTTTTTAAGTGCTTCACTGTCACGGGTACCGCCTGCAAGACCGCCAAGAAGTGAATTTATCTGCTCTTTAGAAAGATTTATTTCATTTCCCATTGAAAAACCACCTGACTTGTGTTAATATTAGCTGTATAATAATATGCTTTGCGGGAGTGAAATATGAATGAAAGCACTTGTGTTTTCCGATAGCCACGGTGCGATGAATGCCGCTATAGAGATGCTGACAAAAGAAAAGGATTGTTCTACAGTGTTCTTTTTAGGCGACGGTGCAAGGGAACTGCAAAGGCTTATTGAGATATTCCCCGACAGAAAGTTTATTGCCGTCAAGGGAAACAACGATTTTCACTATTCACTTGAAACAGAAGCCTATAAGCATATTGAGGGCGTTACAATCATGGCTTGTCACGGACATGTTTTTGATGTGAGATACACATTGACGTCGCTTCTTAAAAAAGCAGAGGGTGTCAGGGCTAATATTGCTCTTTACGGTCACACACATAAAGCGGCTATGTATAACGACCCTGTGACAGGTGTCTGCGCAATCAATCCGGGTGCCTTATGTGAAAAGAAGTATTGTGTGCTGACTTTGGAAAAAGGTCAGTTTGATGTTGAGTTTAAATCTCTGATTTGAGGTATAGCGATGAATATAATTATTGTAGGTTGCGGAAAAACAGGTTCAAGACTCGCTTCAAAGCTTGACGAATTGGGTTTTGACATTTCTGTTGTTGATTCCGACGTGAAAAAATTTGAGTTTCTCAGTGACAGCTTTTCGGGCCTTTGTGTCTGCGGTAAGGAAACAGATATTGATGTGCTGAAAAATGCAGGATGTGACAATGCCGATATAGCTGTTGTGGCAACTCACAGTGACAATATAAATATTATGGCCGCCCAGATATTTGAAACTGAGTTCGGCATAGACGAAATATATGTGCGATTACTTGACCCCTCAAGAGAAGCGGTATTCAAAAAATTCGGTCTGCACACAGTTTGTGCAACAAGACTGGAAAGTGATATATTTCTTAACCTGATAACGAAAACGGCAGATGATATACAGTCAGTGACCGTAGGTGATGTGAGTGTTCACTTCACTGAAAAGAAGGCGGAAAAAAGGGATGTCGGTAAAGCTCTCCATGAAATAGTGTGCCGTCAGAACGAAAGTGTTTTTGCCGTAAAAAAAGAAAACGGCAGCGTTTTCCTTCGCGGTCAGTACGATGGCATGCTCTGTGAGGGTGACGTAATAGTTTATGCTGTGATGTGAGGAGGTCAGCTTTATGAAAGTACTTATTGCAGGTGGCGGTAACTTAGGTTATCATCTTGCCAAAAACCTTCTTGAAAGCGGCAACACGGTAGGTGTTATAGAACTTCAGCGTGAAAGATGCGAAACTATTGCGGATGAGCTGAATATACCTGTTATGTGTGGTGACGGTACAACAATTGAATGCCTTGCAGAAAGTAAGGCAGGTGCTTATGATGCTTTTGTTGCAGTTACGGGCAAGGATGAAGACAATCTTATTGCCTGTGAAATTGCCAAGAGACAGTTCGGCATAAAAAAGACGGTGTCGCGAAGCAACAACCCTAAGAATATATATCTTATGAAAAAGCTGGGTATTGATATTGCAGTCAACACCACTCAGATTATCACTGACCTTATTGAGCACGAAATGGACGGTGCCGCTGTTAAGGTTATAGCAAACATCACAAATTCAGATGCAATGATAAGCGAGTATAAAATACCCGATACATTTTCTCTTAAGGGCAAAAAGGTTATGGAACTTGGCATACCCGAAGGCTGTGTTCTCGTTTATGTCATAAGACAAGGTGAACTGCTTATTCCCCGTGGTGATACGCGCATTCTCGGCGGTGACGAAATTACGGCACTGACTGTGGGCTCAGCGGCAAAGGATCTTAAAAAGCTTTTTGAAATATAATTCGGTAACAGGCTCTCTATGAGCTTTGATACATAAAAACTGAAAGAAAGAAGGATTAAAAATGGAATTTTTTGATGCATTTTTAAATTTCGACCTCAGCGTGTTTGAGTGGGTTCAGAGCATTCAGAATTCAATTTTAACCGCAATCATGGTAGTAATTACCACACTGGGCGATGAAGGCATTATCTTTATTGCACTGGGTCTCATTCTCCTCTTCACCAAGAAGTACCGCAAGGCAGGTTTTGCAGTTCTCATTTCACTGCTTGTTATGACACTTCTGAATAATGTTGTGCTCAAAGACCTTTTTGCAAGAGTAAGACCCTTCTACATCTTTGACCTTGAGGGCCTTATGGCTGACAAGGATGTTTTCCTTGAAGCAGGCAAGGGCGCAAGATTTGACTACTTTGTTGAGAGAGTTACGGCTCTCATTGAGAAGTATCCCGAATTTGCCGCAAAATGGGTTGAGACTTACGAGTTCCCGAATTTTGTTGACAAGCTCACAAGCTACTCATTCCCCTCAGGTCACACCTCATCAGCCTTCGCAGCAGCTATTGCAGTTCTGTGGTACGACAGAAAGATAGGCATTCCCACAACAATTCTTGCCGCACTTATGGGCTTCTCGAGAATTTATGTTGAAGTTCACTACTGCTCAGACGTTATCGCAGGCGTTGTTGTCGGCATCATCTATGCTCTTATCGGCGTGCTTATTGTCAAGCTGGTTTATCCCTTTGTTGAAAAAGGTATCGAATGGGTAAAGGCTAAGCTCCCGAAGAAAGAGAAAAAAGCAACCTGAGTGAACTAAAATAACGAAGCAAAGCTTCAATTTATGGTGTAAGCCAATTCATGCACTCGTGCAATTTATGGCCGTAAGGTCAATTCATCAAAAAAACATAAGACCTGCAGGGGCTAACCTTGCAGGTCTTTATTCATATTATAATTTTTTCCTCTTTTATCTTCTCTCTGAGTTTTTGAAAATCCTCAAGGGCGAGGGGCTTGTTGCTCTCATTTCTCAGCAGTGCCGAGGGGTGAAAGGTACCCATAAATAGTATGCCGCCTTTTTCGGTGAACTGTC
>JAZSPF010000063.1:0-10782 GCA_045537315.1 Acutalibacteraceae bacterium | reverse complement strand
AGTGAAGTTTGCCTCACGGCAAGTGAAGTTCACCCTTCGGTGAGTGAAGTTTGTCCTTCGGACAAGTTTTTTGGAAAGGATATAGTTATGGGAAAATCAGTAAGATGTATTTCACAAGACGGCACACTTACAATTATGGCTGTCGATTCAACAGATATAGTTAACAAGGCGCAGGAGATTCACGGTACCTCTGCCGTATGCTCGGCGGCTCTTGGCAGACTTCTCACTGCCGCATCACTTATGGGCTGTGCCCTCAAGGGCAAGGATGACACTGTAACTTTGCGTCTCAACGGTGGTGGTCCTGCAGGCACGGTTCTTGCAGTTTCCGACTCTCAGGGCAATGTCAGAGGCTATGTGCAAGAGCCTGTGGTAGAAATCCCCCTTAACATAAAGGGCAAGCTTGATGTTGCGGGTGCAGTGGGCAAAGAGGGCTTTCTGACCGTAATCATGGATCTTGGCATGAAAGAGCCTTATGTGGGTCAGACTCCCATAATCAGCGGTGAAATCGCCGAGGATGTGACTGCATACTACTCCATAAGTCAGCAGACACCTTCAGTTTGTGCTTTGGGGGTACTGGTAAACCCTGACCTGACGATAAAGGCTGCAGGCGGATTTATAATTCAGCTGTTGCCCACAGCTATGGATGACACAATTGATTTAGTTGAAAAGAGTATTGAAGGGCTCGAGCCTATTTCATCACTTATTGATAAAGGCATGACACCCGAGGAAATCTGCCGCCACGCACTTAAACATTTTGATCTTGACGTACTCGACGACAGTGCACCCGAATATAAATGCTACTGCTCAAAGCAGAGGGTGGAAGCCGCCCTTATCAGCACAGGCAGGGATGAGCTTCTTCAGATGGCAGAGGAAGGCGACACAGAAGTCTGCTGTCAGTTCTGCGATAAAAAGTATGTTTTCACACCTGCAGATATGAGAAAGCTGGCTAAAAACTAAGCTGTGAAAAAAATCTCAAAAAAATCGAAAAAACTTTCAAAAAAGTGTTGACAAAAAAACTTTTTTGTTGTATAGTATACGAGTCGCTGTGAGAGAGACATCTCAAACAGCAGATGTGGGAGCATAGCTCAGCTGGGAGAGCATCTGCCTTACAAGCAGAGGGTCACAGGTTCGAGCCCTGTTGTTCCCACCATAAATGGCCCGGTAGTTCAGTTGGTTAGAACGCTAGCCTGTCACGCTAGAGGTCGACGGTTCGAGCCCGTTCCGGGTCGCCATTTAGGGAAATTCAATAGAGTTTCCTACACGCCTCTGTAGCTCAGTTGGTAGAGCAGCGGACTGAAAATCCGCGTGTCGTTGGTTCGATTCCGACCGGAGGCACCAAATATGCGGATGTAGCTCATCTGGTAGAGCGCCACCTTGCCAAGGTGGAGGTAGCGAGTTCGAGCCTCGTCATCCGCTCCAAAAACAAAGGACTTGCTTCGGCAAGTCTTTTATTTTTGGAACTAAGGGTGCCATTCGGCATGTGAAGTACACTTCGTGTGTGAAGTTACTGCGTAGTGAAGTTTGCTTCGCAAGTGTTTTTGGCACACTTAACTTCACATTGTGCCAAAGCACTGTATTTCACTAAAACATCAGCAGGTCACTACTGATTTTCAGTAGTGACCTGCTTTTTAATTTATAATCGATAAAACCTCAGGTTTTTGAGTATTATCTTTGCGGTTGTGGATTTTTGGGTTTGTGAATTGCCACCCCGCGACCACAATTTTGCATTTTGTACTTTGCATTTTACATTTATCAGCAATCGCTGATTGCTAATTTTCCAAGTCCACACTTATATCATAAAGCCTCTTATAAACTCCGCCTTTAGCTATCAGCTCCTCGTGTGAGCCCTGCTCCTCAATGCCTTTGTCTGTCAGCACGATAATCCTTGAGGCGTTGCGGATGGTAGAAAGTCTGTGAGCAATTGTAAAGGTTGTTCTGCCCTTTGTCAGCTCACTCAGGGACTGCTTGATAAACTGCTCGCTTTCGTTGTCAAGAGCCGAGGTTGCTTCGTCAAGCACAATAATGGGCGGATTTTTAACAAAGACACGCGCTATGCTTATTCTCTGCTTCTGACCACCTGAGAGCATAACTCCGCGCTCGCCTATATAGGTGTCATAGCCCTGTGGGAGAGTTATAATGAAATCGTGTGCGCCTGCTTTTTTTGCCGCTTCAATAGCCTCTTCTCTTGTGGCAGTGGGTGCACCGTAAAGTATGTTTTCAATAACACTGCCCGAGAAAAGATAGACATCCTGCTGCACAACGCCTATGGCCTGTCTGAGAGAGCTGAGGTTAATCTCATTGATATCCTTGCCGTCGAGGGTTATTCTGCCCTCTTTAAGCTCATAAAAGCGGGATATAAGACTGCACATAGTTGTCTTTCCACCGCCTGAGGGACCCACGATGGCAATGTTCTCACCCTGCTTGATGTTAAGGTTGAGATTTGCAAGGACGTCGCCCTTTTCTTCCTCATAGCTGAAGGTGACATTTTCAAAGTTGATGTCGCCTTTTATGTTTTCTACGGTACCCTGTGAGCTGTAGCCTGCTTCGGGAGCTACTTCCATAATTTCAGCGAAACGCTCGATGCCTGTCATGCCTTTTTCAAACTGCTCGGTAAATTCAACGATTCTCTTTATGGCGGCGATAAGCATGCCGATATAGAGCAGGTACGCCGTCATGTCTGCGGCGGTGATTTTGCCTGTGATAAGGAAATATCCGCCAAGAATAATCATAACAACATACATCAGACCGTCAAACATTCTCACAACGCTGTTGAGTCTTGCCATATATTTGTATGATGCCTTCTGCACCTGGGCAAACTCAGTGCTGCGTACGTTGAATTTGTCTTTTTCCGTCTGCTCATTTGAGAAGGACTTGACAACTCTTATGCCAAGCAGTGAGGTCTCTGTCTGAGCATTGACTTCACCTGCAATAACTCGCCTCTCTTTAAAGACGGTGCGCATTTTGCGGCGGAAGTAAAGAGTACCGTAAAATATAAGGGGTATGGCAATGAAGGTTGAAACCGTCAGCAGGGGATTGATAGAGCAAAGTATTGCAAAGGAAGCCACTATCTTAATGCCTGCGATAAAAAATTCCTCGGGGCAGTGGTGTGAAAATTCCACCACATCAAAAAGGTCAGTTGTTATTCTCGACATAAGCTGACCTACCTTTGTTTTGTCAAAAAAGCTGAAAGGTACCGTCAGCAAGTGAGCGAACATATCCTCACGCATATCTTTTTCAATTTTAACGCCCATGCCGTGACCGATATAGATCATATAGTACCCTGCCGCCATGTCAATGATTTTCAGCACCAGATAAATTGCGGCAAGGGAGAGTATAAGCTCAAAGGTGAGCTTTGATATGTCGGTTGTGGCAATGCTAGTGATTTCCCTGACTATCATGGGCAAGACGATTTCACAAAGAGTTGTCAGTGCCGCGCAGAAAAGGTCAAGAACCAGAACTGCTTTGTGTTTTCTGAAGTATGGGAAAAAGTGCTTTTTGAGCATACCTTTTTTAGTTGTTGTTTTCATAGTGTTCACCTCAATGGGTAAAGTTTTTTGATTACTTTTTTCAAAAAAAGTAATGCCTGCCCGGCGAGGGCGAATGAAAATGCAGAATGCAGAATGACCTCTCTGTCACTGCGTGACATCTCTCCTTTCAGGAGAGACAAGGCATGGTGGCACCTGACGGTGCATTATATGGGGTCGCTGCGCTCCGGATTGTATTCGTTTGGGCTTGTTGTGGCAGTGATTTTCTGCCCGGTGAGAAAAGCGGGATGAGCGGCTCCACAACCGAACTTCGTTCGGGGCGGCGACACAGTCGCCGTAAAATCGCTTTGCGATTTGGCGGAGCCGCTTACCGCCAACTATCTTTTCGGAATAAATTTATTTGTCTTGACAAAACTTACCTGCAATTTTGCATTTAAAAAGGAGCCTGAGGCTCCTTTTTATTATCCAAAGAATGCAGCGTGAACAGCTGAAACAGCCTTATCAGCAAGTGCCTTGTCGATAAGCACGCTGATAGTGATTTCACTTGTTGAAATCATGCTGATGTTGATGCCTGCCTCATAAAGAGCGCCAAACATCTTTGATGCTGTGCCTGAGTGTGACTGCATACCTGCGCCAACGATTGAAATCTTAGCAACTGTTGTGTCGCTTGCAACAACTGCACCTTCCATTGAGAAGATGTCGCTCAGAATTTCAACTGCTTCCTCTGCGTGTGACGCTGCACATGTGAAGGAAATATCCTTTGTGCCGTCACGACCTACTGACTGAAGGATAACGTCAATGTTGATGCCCTTCTGAGCAAGTCTTGAGAACATCTTGAAAGCATTGCCGGGGATGTCCTTCATGCCTACTACTGAAATTCTTGCGATGTCTGTATCTTTAGTTACGCCTCTGATTAACATTTTTTCCATGGTTGCTACCTCCCTGACTATTGTGCCGGGTTCTCTGACGAGACTTGAGAGAACCTCTAATTCTACATTATATTTTTTTGCCATTTCAACACTGCGGTTGTTGAGTACCTGTGCGCCAAGTGTTGCAAATTCGAGCATTTCATCATAAGTGATGTCTGTGAGCTTCTGAGTGTTTTCAACCTTTCTCGGGTCGGCAGTGTAAACACCTGAAACGTCGGTGAAAATCTGACAGCGGTCTGCGTGAAGAGCTGCTGCAATTGCAACTGCACTTGTGTCTGAGCCGCCTCTGCCGAGAGTGGTCAGGTCGTCATACTTGTTAAGACCTTGGAAGCCTGCAACGATAACGATTTTTTTCTTGTCGATTTCGCTCTGGAGTCTTTCGGGGTTAATGTTGTGGATTCTTGCTGAGCCGTAAGCTGAGTTTGTGTTGAAACCTGCCTGCCAGCCGAGAAGTGAAATAACGGGATAGCCGAGGCTTTCAATTGCCATTGCGAGAAGTGCGATTGAAATCTGCTCACCTGAGGTAAGAAGCATATCCATTTCTCTTTTTGATGCTCTGGGGTTGATTTCGTTTGCTTTTTCAATTAAGTCGTCTGTTGTGTCACCCTGAGCTGAAACAACAACAACGACACTGTTACCCTCTTTATATGTGTCTGTGATAATACGGGCAACATTCATAACCCTCTCTGCATTTGCAACAGAGGAGCCACCGAATTTCTGAACTATGAGTGCCATATAAATCCTCCTGATTTATTTTGAATAAATAATATATATCTTAATAATCAGATACTCTGATTACTGAAAGAACATTGATGTCTGCTTTTTCCAGTGAAGCGCGAAGGTCGCCTTCTTTGCCTGAGGGAGTAACGAAAGCAATTTCGTTTTCACTCTGATTTTCTCTTGTGAGGTACCGCACACTGCCGAAGATACCTTCAAGCTGAGCCTTTGCTTTTTCGGCAGAGTCCGCCGAAGCTCTGACATAAAGAGCAGTTTCACAGTCGAGATAATCTGCAAGATAGTTTTCCTTCTTGTCGCCCCAACCGAAGAATTTGCGGTTTTGAGCATTGGCGGCGCAGTCTATAACGTCACCAACAACGGCACTGGCAGTTGCAAGTGAGCCTGCACCCTGACCGTACATGAGAACATCACCCACCATATCACCGCGCACGAGACAGGCATTGAATACACCGCTTACGCCTGAGAGCATACTGCTGTTTTTAACAAGGCAGGGTGAAACCATAACAAGAGCCTTGCCGCAAGGAAGTTTCTTTGCTCTTGCGATGAGCTTGATAACACTGTCATAAGAAGCTGCAAAAGCCACATCCTCGAGAGTGATTTTTGAAATGCCCTCACTGTAAACGCCGTAGGGATAAACATGTGAGCCGAAGCAAAGTGAAGCGAGTATGCATATCTTTCTCATTGCGTCAAGACCTTCAACGTCTGCTGTGGGGTCTTTTTCTGCATAGCCTTTATCCTGAGCCAGCTTGAGAGCAGTTTCAAAGCTCATGCCGTCTACTATCATTTTAGTCAGAATAAAGTTTGAGGTTCCGTTGAGTATACCTGCAACTTCACTTGTTTTATTACCTGCAAGGCAACGGCTGATAGGTCTTATAATGGGGATACCGCCGCCTACAGAAGCCTCAAAGAGGAAGTTTACGTTATTTTCTCTTGCAAGGGTGAGAAGTTCATAGCCTCTTGTGGCAACAAGCTCTTTATTTGATGAAACAACGTGCTTGCCCTTCATGAGACATTTTGACACGAAATCGAAAGCAGGGTTTACACCGCCCATTGTTTCAACAACTATGTCAATGCTGTCATCTGAGAGAATATCCTCAAAGTTTTTTGTAAGAATATCTTTATATTCACTGTCGGGGAAATCTCTGATGTCAAGTATGCGTGTAACCTTAAGGGAAACATTGCTGTTTTCTTCAATTGATTTACAGTTGTTTTTGATAACCTCGGCAACGCCTGAGCCGACAACGCCGAAGCCTAAGATTGCTACATTCATTGTTTTCTACTGCCTTTCTACACCTAAGGGTGCGAAAATATACAATATATAATACCACAAAATGTCGCTTAAGAAAAGTATTTGGAAAAAATTTTTTTTATTTTGTTAAATACATTGATTTTAGGCTTGCCTTAGGTTAATATAATATATATAAATAACAAAAACTCTGGAAATAAAGGGGTGTTTAAATGACAGACGTTGAAAGAAAACGTAAATGGATAATCAATGTAGCTTTTTACGCAATGCTTTTAGCTCTGGGCTATTTATTTTATAAGTATGCCTTCGGCGTTTGCTTTCCTATACTTTTTGCTTTTGTGATTGCTGTAATATTGCAAAGACCCAAAAATTTTATAACAAAAAAGACCTTTATAAAAAAAGGTTTTGCGTCAACTATATGTGTTTTTGGTTTGCTGCTTATTGCCGCAGCCGTTATGGTACTCATAGGAGTAAGAGCCGCAGAGGAAGTAAGAGGATTTGTAAATTATGTGATGTTGCAGTTTCAGAATATTGACTCTGTTATAAACACCGTTGAAACGTCTATACTCAGCTTTGTGGGCAGGCTGCCCGAATTTATAAGCGAGAATGTGACAGACAGCATTGCTACAATTTTCACACAGCTTCGTGAGTTTGTTGCAGGCACAAGCAATCAGCTTCCCGAGCAGATAACAGGCGGACTTTCCGATTCCTTCAATATCTCATGGATAACCACCCCTATTACAGGTGTTATCTCAACGGCGAGCCGTATACCTTCAATTTTAATCGGCATAGTTGTGACAATAGTCTGCGCCTGTTTTATGACGGCTGACTATGACAAGATAACAAACTTTGTTTACTGTCAGTTCCCCAAGGAAAAGAGAAAAGATGTAACGAGAGCGAAACAGCTTCTCAAGCTCAACTTAGGCAAAATGGCAAAGGCGTATCTTCTCATTATGCTTGTTACATTCACTGAAATTTTTATAGGTCTTACGGTGCTTCAGCTTCTGGGTGTTTTCCAGTCAAGCTACATTGCAGTAATAGCTGTTGTTACGGCGATAGTCGATGTTATCCCGGTGTTAGGTACGGGTACAATTGTGCTGCCGTGGGCAGCTTACAGCCTCATAGTGGGTGATTACGGCATGGCAGTAGGTCTTATAATTATCTATGTGACCGTTACCGTAATCAGGCAGATTGTTGAGCCTAAGCTCGTTGCAGGCCAGCTCGGACTTCCGCCCTTTGTGACTCTCATTGCCATGTATTTGGGTCTTAAAATATTCGGTGTGTTGGGTGTTTTTATACTCCCCATTGTAATAATTATGCTCAAGCTTCTCAACGATGAGGGCATAATAGAACTGTGGAGATCACCGTCGAGAGTCAGAGCTGAGGAGAGTGCGCAATTGCGTGAAGACTCTGATGAAAAGGCAAATGATGCACCACCTGCCGAATAAAATAATCTTAACAATACAGCCGCTTTGAGAAATTGAAGCGGCTATAAGTTTTGTTTTTTCGTTGAAAAGAGAGTTGGGTGCACGGGGCGGCGGCTCCACAACCGAACTGCGTTCGGGTCGGCGCCTGCGTCGCCGTAAAATCGCAAAGCGATTTTGGTGGAGCCGCCCCACCTACCGCCGGTAGCAAATTTGCGTCATAATATGCAACACACCTCAATTTTTGCGGTGTATATAGGTGAAAGGAGGATAAATATGAAGGATATCGATATCATAAAGCTTTACTTTACACGCTCGGAAAAAGCCATAAACGAAACGAACAGCAAATACGGTGCCTACTGTAAGTGCATAGCCAATAACATTCTCTTTAATCAGCAGGACAGTGAGGAATGTGTCAATGATACCTATCTTCGCGCATGGAATTCTATTCCGCCAAAGGAGCCGACAAATCTTCGTACATATCTTGGGAAAATAACAAGAGGTCTTGCAATAAACCGCTATAAGATGTACTCTGCCGAAAAAAGAGGCGGCAGCACTGCGGAGATTATTTTCTCGGAGCTTGAGGGTTGTATCCCGTCGGAAATGAGGGTTGAAGATACTCTCGATGAAAAACTGCTTGTAAAAGCTGTTGAAGACTTTCTCAGACGGCAGAGCGCCGAAAAGAGAAATATTTTTCTCAGGCGCTATTGGTATTGCTCTTCAATTGCCGATATAGCCGAGGATTTTTCCGTCAGTGAAAGTAAAGTAACATCCATACTTTACCGTCAGCGCATGAAGCTGAAAGAACACTTAGAAAGAGAGGAAATAATATGAAAGGTGAAGACTTGTTTAATGCCTTAGGCAAAATTGACGACAGATTTATTGAGGCTGCCGCACTGAAAAAGGTTGCCTTTTACCGTAAAAGTATTTTCAAAGGGGCTGTGGCTGCTGCGGCTTGCCTTTGCCTGATAGCAGGCGGCTACAGTGTTGCCTCGGTAATTATGGCAAGAGACGGAGACTTGCCGAAAATAGGTTATACAATTGTTTTTGATGGCATGGGATATGAGGGAACAGATGAGCTGTCAATGAAGAACTCACAGGATATCAATCCGTGGAATGAGAATGTTGTTTTGGAAACACTGCCCGTTTATAAAAATCTCTGCTACAATGAGGGTAAACTGTCGCAGAAGTATTTTAATGTTCTTGACCTTAAAAAGCAGGCAGAGGAGCTTGCGGACAAATTAGGTATGAGCTACGGAAATACTCAGATAAGCTTGAGTCAAGAAAAAGAAGTATATAGTTTCAGCCTTGAAACAGAAAAGGGAACTGTCAGAGCATTCCCAAAAGGAAGCAATATAACTGTCAGGGAAAGTGATTTGCCTTTGATAGAAAAGCATATGCAGTCTTTTTATAACAAAAACAGCAACAGTGAAGCCGAAACAGGTGTGTATAATGAATATTCCGTAGACGGAGAACTGCTGACAACCAAAACACGCACTTATTATAAAAGCGGCAATATTGCCGAAGATATTATCAGCTTTAATATGCAAAGCCATTATCTCACTGAAAGCGGAAATTATCTCACCGGTAGCAGCGACAATTATTTAAACGGCTCTGAAAAGTTAGGGGACTATCCTGTAATAAACCTTGAAAAGGCAAGGGTAAAGCTCCTCAGGGGCGAATATATTTCCTCTGCAGATGAAAACAATGTTGAAGGAGGAAAGCTTGCCGAAGATGTAATAGCAAAAGCTGATCTCATTTATTACACTACGGGAAATCAGGAATATTACCTGCCTTATTACAGATTTTTCGTTGAGTACAGTCCGGATGACAATGCTATACAGCAATATGCTTATTTCTATGTCTGTGCCGTAGCTGATGAATACTTAGGTGAAATCACAGTCTTTGACGGCAGCTTTCAGTGATATTGCAGCTTGCGGGCGGCTCCATACCCGAACTGTGTTCGGGTCGGCGACTGCATCGCCGCAAATCGCACAAGTGCGATTTAATGGAGCCGCCCCCACCGCAGACTACCTCCTTCGTCAGTAACAAACCTGCTCGCTTCGGAAACTGCTGACGCAGGCGGCAGGAGATTTGTTGAAAAGTGATAGAGTTGGTAATTTGAGAGCCTACGGTAATAATATCAGACTTACCCGCTTCGTAGTCAGCAGTTGAAGGCGGACTGAGGCTATATTTTAAAAATGTGACTACCGTAATCAAAAAAAGAGCGCTTTGCTTACTTTGTCGCTCGAGACAAAGTAAGTGCCCCCGTAGCATGAGCGGAAACGAGGCTAAATCACTTCCGTAAAAATCAACTGAATGTATCCGACTTTCCTCCACTTATAATCAGCAAACCACCCTTTACACACACTTACCTCTGCAGGAAGCAAATTAAAAGTGGTCGCAGTTTTCACCGCGACCACTTTTTGCATTTTGGACTTTGCACTTTTATCGCCCTCGCCGGGCAGGCATCGTCACCGAAGCGCCGCCTGTGGCGGATGAAGCGAGGCGAGGATGGCGCAGCGGTCAAAATCGCTCGGCGCTCCAAGCCGAAAAAGCGATTTTGGGAACCGCAAGAGGGAAACTTTTTGCTACCGCCCAAAAAGTAACCAAAAACGCGGACTCATTAGCCTTTCTTAAACTGCTTCTTCATTCTCTGCTCTTTTGAAAGGATAGTTTTTCTGAGTCTGAGTGAAACGGGTGTAACCTCTAGAAGCTCGTCATCCTTGATGAATTCCATACACTGCTCGAGTGATAAGTTTGAGGGAGGCACGAGTCTCAGGGCATCGTCTGAACCCGAAGCACGGGTGTTGGTCAGATGCTTCTGCTTGCAGACATTGCACACAACATCCTCTGATTTTGCACATTCACCAACTATCATACCCTCATAAACGGGTACGCCGGGGCCGATGAAAAGTCTGCCTCTGTCCTGAGTGTTAAAAAGTCCGTAGGCGGAGCTT
>JAZSPF010000131.1:0-4519 GCA_045537315.1 Acutalibacteraceae bacterium | reverse complement strand
TTTTATAAAGGAAGAAAATTATGAAAAACTACCCTAACCCATTTATCACAGAGCGTGCAGACCCATACATCACTCACGGTGCGGATGGATATTATTATTTTACCGCCTCCTATCCCGCATACGGCAGTGTGGACAAAGGCTATGACAGAATTTTCCTTCGCCGTAGCGAAACTGTTTCAGGCCTTCGTGACGCAAAAGAGCATATTATATGGCGCGCTCACAGTGAGGGTATTATGGCGAAGCACATCTGGGCGCCTGAAATCCACAATATTCTCGGTAAGTGGTATGTCTTTTTTGCCGCAGGTGACAGCGACAATATTTGGAATATCAGACCTTATGTTCTTGTGTGCGAGGACGACCCCATTGACGGCGAATGGAAAGAGCTTGGCAAAATGCAGGCAAGCTCTGACGATAATGTGTCCTTCAGCAGCTTTTCTCTTGATATGACCTACTTTGAGCATAAAGGCAGACACTATCTTATATGGGCGGAAATCATCGGCGATTCCTCACTTTTTATGGCTGAGATTGACCCGAGAGAACCAAACAAGCTTATAACAAAACCGATACTTCTGACTAAACCCGAATACGATTGGGAAAAGGTGAAGCACCGTGTCAACGAAGGCGCAAGTGTACTTAAGACAAAGGACAAGGTTTATGTTTTCTTCTCCGCTTCGGGTACCGGGGCAGAATACTGCATGGGTCAGCTTTATGCCGACACTGACAGTGACCTTATGAACTCCGCTTCCTGGACTAAGCTCCCCTGCCCTGTGCTTGAAACAAAGGACCTGCAGGGCGAAGCAGGCCCCGGTCATAACAGCTTTGTCACTGACGAAAAGGGAGATTTGCTCCTTGTTTATCACTCACGCCCATCATCACACCTTGAGGGCAAATGCGGCACCTATTGCGAGGAATCACTTTATGACCCTTGCCGCCATACAAGAATTAAAAAGGTGCTTTTCGACGAAAATGGTAATCCCATATTAAAAGGTTGATATTTCGTCTAACTTGTGATAGAATGTATTTAATAAGATTTACAGGTGGAAAACAATGAAACAAAAATTATTCAGCGAAAAGAATTATTCAAAGAAGTGCGCCAACTGTGCTCACGGCACACTCACTGACGATAAAATGAATGTTCTCTGCGAAAAGAAAGGCGTAAAAGAGCCTGATGACTATTGCAGAAAATATAAATATGACCCTCTTAAGCGTGTACCCGATAAGATAACGCTCAGAAGCGATTACACTGCAGAGGATTTTATGCTTTGATATGACATCAAAGGACTGCTACATTTTACTGTAGTAGTCTGTTTTTTTATTTAAATGTGTAAGATTTCCCCATAAAAACGTAGTATATAGTTGAGAGGCAGAAAGGATGTGATAGTTTGCAGGACAGTAAAATAATTGATTTGTTCTTTGAGCGCTCAGAACAGGCAATAACTGAGCTGTCAGAAAAATATGAAAACCTATGTAAAAAGATTTCAATAAATATCCTCGGCAACGAGGAAGATGCACTTGAATGTATAAATGATTCTTATCTGGGAGTATGGAACACCATACCGCCTCATAGACCTGACAATTTAAAATATTATCTGTGCCGCATAGTCAGAAATAACGCCCTTAAGCGTTTTCATTCCAACACTGCAAAGAAACGCAACAGCTATTATGATATAGCTTTGCAAGAGCTTGAAGAATGTCTGCCTGATGAAAACGGTATAGAGAAAAAACTGCTGTCAGACGAAATATCAAGCCTCTTAAACAGTTTTCTTGAATCTCAGACTAAGATTAACAGAATAATTTTTGTAAGACGATATTATTTCAGCGACAGTATAGCTGAAATATCTCAAAGAGTTAATCTTACAGAAAACAATGTTTCCGTAAGACTGAACAGAATGAGAAATGCCCTTAAGAATCATTTAGAGAAAGAAGGTATCAAAATATGAAAAAGGAGGATTTATCCGCAGCTATGAGTAACATAGATGTGAAATTCATAGAAGAAGCGGAAAACTGTAATATGACTAATAGAAAAATAATCAAACGACCTTTCAGCCGTTTAGCCGTGGCGGCAATATTATTAGGCTGCCTTGTTTTCGGCAGTGCAGCCTATGCAGGTGTAGCTCTCACAAATTGGGAATCGGTTATAAGCTTTTTTGACGAAGACGGTAAAGAAACTCAGATAACAGTCAGTGACGAGGCGTTTTTTAAAGAGCTTCCTGACGGTTTACCCGTACCGGGTGACGGTGAACCCATGATACCTATGACAAAGGATGAGGTCGAAAGCTTATTAGGCTTTGAAATTCTTGACAGTGAGTTTTCACCTGAGAGCACAATTTTTAATTACGATGCAAATGTAAACTTTAACAACGATAATGTTGCAACGGTAAGTCTTTGGTGTCCGGGCTTTATAAAGGAAAGTAAAAATAAAAATATCAATATGAGTGTGGATATCCTCAGCACAGACGCAGAGGAAGGTTACATTCTCCCGTTTATTGAAGGCAAGGATGCTATGGGAGGCAAGGTTTACGGGGAAACATACACTCTTGAAAACTTAGATACAGATGCCGTAATATATACCTATGATTCGGATAATCGTACTAATGCCACCTTCGTATATGACAATATTTATTACACTGTATCAGCATACGAATACACCCTTGATGAATTTAAAGCTATACTCAATACTCTCAGATAATTTCAAAGGACTGCTACTTTTTTCATAGCAGTCCTTATTTTATTCATATTTACATTTTAGAGGCTGACGGTAAAGCAATCCTTTAAGCGCTTTCCAATTAAAAGGAATAAGCGGATAAAGATAGGTGTAGCCGCCAAGAGTCTTTGTGAAAGCTATAACAAGGCACACTATAATAAGCCCTGCGATAAAGCCCCATATCTTAAACAGACCGCAAAGAACAAGAATAAGCGTTCTCGATATTTTTATGGCGTAGCCAAGCTCAAAGCTTGGCTGTGTGAAGTTTGATATAGCAACAAAAGCCATAAAGAGAACTACCTCTGAAACGAACCAGCCTGAGCGCACTGCGAATTCACCAAGTACCAAAGCGCCGACAACACTGAAGGAGCTGCTCAGGGCACTGGGCGTATTCAGTGAAGCGAGCCTCAGCGTATCAATGACAAACTCGACAATCAAAAGCTGAGTTATCAGCGGTACCGTGTAAGGCTCCTCTATGAGCATAAACTTTAGAAAATCCGGGAGGGTTTCGTGATATTCGGTCAGCAGATACCACACGGGAATAAATATCATTGACAGAGCAAATACCGCCGTTCTGATAAAACGGATAAAAGTGCCTATAAAGGGCGGAAAATAATAATCGTTGATGTCCTGAATGAAATCGAAAATGCCTGTTGGAATTATCATAGCCGAGGGGGAACCGTCTGTGAGAACGATGATGTTGCCGTCATATATGCACGCTGCCGCCGCATCGGGTCTTTCCGTGTAGCGTACTTTCGGAAAAGGATTCCAATACTGCCCGGGAATAAGGCACTCTTTAAGGCTTTCCTGACTCATTGCAAGATTTTTCACTTTGATGCTGCTGAGTTTTTTTGTCAGAATATCAAGCTGTTTTTTATTGACAACATCATCAAGATAGCATATCACTATATCGGTTTTGCTTTCTGTGCCTACCTGAAAGGTTTTAAGCATAAGATTAGTGTTTCGGATTTTTCTTCTTATGAGTGCCGTGTTGAATATAACTGTTTCCACAAAGCCCTCATGTGAGCCTCTTAGCACCTTATCGGATTCAGGCTCCTGCACCGCTCTTGCAGGATAAGTTCTGCAGTCGATTATAATGCCTTTGGTGAAGCCGTCGATAATCATACCCACGGCACCGGAAAGAATGAAAGTAATAAATTTTTCGAGACTTTCCTCTGCACTTGTTTCTATATAAGTTATATATATGTCGCAAAACTCGTCGGCATCACTGATTTCACTGAGCTGTTCAGATGTAAGATTACTAAGATATTCCAGTTCTTTTTCCAGCATTTCATCTTTGATAAAACCGTCTATGCCGTAAAGAGTTGTTTTTCTGCCGCCGACTTTAAGTCGCTTGACTATAATATCAAAGCTCTCCCCTACTCTGAGGGTTGTGTTTATCAGATGCAAATTATTATTATAGCTGTCAGTAAATTTTGTCATATAATCACCGACAGTAGTTTTAGCTGAAATAAAAAAATTATACTATAAATACCGTTTTATATTTATATGAACTCTGCCTTTTTTATTTTCGCCTATCACTTCATGCAGTACGACTTTACCTTTTCCGCGAAGGACAATTTTATCCCCCTCTTTGAGTATAAAGTCATTCTTAAAGCATTGTGAGGAATTGACATAAACTATGCCCTTGCTTATTGCCTCGGCAGCGGTACTTCTTGAAAGATTAAAGGCGGCTGAAACTATATTGTCAAGACGAAGTGACGCCACGGAATAAAACTTAATCTCTGTTTTGTCACTGCCCACATTATATGAGTGCACACTTAAGATTTCACCTGTAACGGAGCCTCTACCTGA